>JAEZJZ010000096.1 GCA_023436245.1 Bacillota bacterium
TAATTTGATCTCGATCTGCGCCTTTGTTATACCCCACAGATAATCTCTCCCAACTCACCTGTATGGGTATATTATACCACTTGATCCAACATTATGTCAACTAGAAAGCGGTTTTCACACAGGCTGCTGTCCCCTTTGCCACGCGAAGACCATGAGGGGGGCGCAGCACGGGCTGCGCCCCTTTTGTGTGGCAATGGGGACGGACCTTTTTGACTCACGCGGCCTCGCACGAAGCGGGGCGCGCTGTTCCCTCCAGAGGGAGCGCGATAGTGTCCCGGGCTATGGAGCCTGTTCCAGGCGCTCAACTCACCGAGAATCCTCCTTCTTCCCTGCTTTCCAATCCAGGAGAGAGACTGCGCGGTCTAGTATTTGCCAGCTACTACAGGAAAGGGGAATTGCTTCGCCTGTCGAATTGCATCAATGAGAACTATTCGACGAGGGAGAGAGACCATGACAACGAGACGTTTGCTAGCTGTACTCACCCTGTTCGCGCTGCTGTTTAGTTTCATGCCAGAGATGGTTGAGGCTGATGATGACCATCCTTACCGCTTTCCCGGCTTCGTCAGGGCTTTTACGGTGCCGGGTAATGATGCCCGCTGGGCGGGAACGCACCTGCTGGTGACGGATGAGCGACCACTGTTGACAATGTATGACCGCACGACTGGGGCGCTGGAAGGAACGATTCTGCTGGACGCACCGGCCGTCAGGATTGAGTCAGGCAGCAAGCTGCTGGTGTTGACGGCCAAGGGCACACTGTATTGCTATGACTGGTCGTATCCCGAGTACAAGCTGGAGCTGCAGTGGCAACGGGCGCTGAGCGGGGGGCAGAAAGTCAGCCGCGAACAGGCGGCCTTGTTGTTGCTGGGTGACTGGGGAAACAGGTCTTCGGAAGTTCTGGTGTCTGTGGGCAGTCAGGTCTACAGGTTGAACCTGGACACCGGAAGCGTGCGGTGGCAGACCACCCTACCAGGTGAGGCCAATGTGATCGACGTGAGAGAAATGGACACTGCCTATGGGGCGATCATCCATTACCAGAATGCGGAGGGTAGCTTCAACCTGGTGCTTTATGAATGGGAAGAGTGGGCAACGCTGCCGGCCAGCCCGGCGGTGGTGGGGAACACGTTCTCGGGCACATTTCACTACGTTTCCCCGGATGGGCACGAAGTGCATGAGGTCAACCTGCTTCTCGGCACGGATACGCCACTCTTCACCACTGCCGACCCGGTGAAGTACATCACCGGCGATTCGGGCTTGACGATCACAACTGGGACGCTAGGGTTGCGCTGGTCGCAGGATGCAGTAGACGGCTGGTACAGCGACGGTGGCGAAAGCAACAGCAGCTATCAGCTGGGGATGGACAACTACCTGATGGTCAGCCAGCGCTCGATCGCTCTCTTTGAGGGTGGTGTACTCAATTGGGCAACTGAGCTGCCGGAGGGCGACTCCACCACAGCTGTGCTGCAGGACATGATGATGGGCGGATTCATCCTGAAGCTGAATGCCAACACCATCGCCAGCTACGTGACGGCGGAGAGCTACTTCAACTTCCGCAAGCTGAGCTTGTCTCAAGGTCAGTCCTACCAACTGGACCATCCGGTGGCGGGACCGGTCAGCTTTGACCTCACTCAGAGCAGAATCGACCCTTACCGCGACTTGCGCTACACGGTGAGCTATCAAGCAGCAGGCAGCGATGAATGGACCAGGCTCGCCCAGGATTATCTGGACGGCTTTGTGAAGACGCTGAGCTTCCCGCAGGTGCCGGCAGGCAAGCTGAAGATAGCGCTGACTGTGGTGCGGCGAGGAGACCTTAGCCCGGAGCTGTTGCCGGCAGGCGACAGCGAAGCTGGCCGCCCGATTAGGTTCGGCATCACTGTTCGCGAGGGCCTAACGGGCAGCCTGGCCGCCCCACCACTGCTCCAGGGGGTGAACCCAGCCCTGCTCATCCATGATCTCTGGAACAACCCGGATGCCACCAGCATCGACTGGCAGATCAAGACGGAACCGAACGGCATGGTGGACTTCTATGGGTTGGAGCAGTTGGTGCAAGCGGATGCCGATGGCAACCTGACGCAGACGGTGCCGATTGGCGAGAACGGTGGTATCCAGGCGATTGCCACTGATGCCAAGGGAGCGCAGTCGGCGGTGACCGTGTACGTGCGCAGGCACCTGATCAAGGCCGACCCACGAGTGGCGCCACTGCTGGCGCGCCAGCCAGCGATTGCGGTAGAGGTGCCGGATGCCTCTGCCGTCGACCTGGAGCAATCGGTGATGCTGGTGGATGACGCGCGGGTGCCACTCTACACCGATCTGCAGCAGAACCGCATCTACGGCGTGCCAACGAGCTCTCTGCCTACCGGCGCCCGCCAGGTCAAGGTGGTGCTCTGCGGTCCGGCAGGCGCAGACGGCGGTCCTGCCCCGATACTGGACTTCGCCGAATGGCCAGTTGAGATCATCGGGGAGCGGGTAGCCGTGCTCTGGCTGAACAAGACCAACAGCCTGATCAATGGGCAGGCGGTGAAGCTGGATGCATCCCCCTACCTGAACCGACAGGCCGCAACCACGATGATCCCCTTCCGCTACGTCGGAGACGTGATGGGCGCCCAAGTCGGCTGGAACAGCCAGACCAAGGAAGTATCTTTCAAGCTGAAGGACCGCACGGTGCTACTGACCATCGGCAGCCGCACCGCCTATGTTGACGGCAAGGCGGTGACGATGCTGACCAGCCCCACTCTCAGCAACGGGCGCACCCTGGTCCCCCTCCGTTTCGTCTCCGAGCAACTGGGAGCCAAGGTCGACTGGAACGGCAGCAAGCAAGAGATCACGATCACCGTAGCCGCTGATCCCGGGGAATAGAGCGAAATGAGCAGCAGGGCCGTCCGCGAC
>JAEZJZ010000105.1 GCA_023436245.1 Bacillota bacterium
CGGGCTGGGCGCTGCCCGCTGCGCCGCCCCCCCCCCCGCTACGAGGGACAAAATGAACAGTCTCGCAGGCTGTGGTGCCGAGATTGGCTCGGTAAGCCTCAACGGGGCACAAGTTGGACTGTCTCGCATGCAGGAAGGCAGCATCCATAACATCGATCTTCGCTTGCGAGCATCAGATGGCACCAGCAGCAGCACGCAGTGTTGCTGACTAAGGGGAGGTAAGATAACATGAAGTTGATCGTGGCTGTCGTGCAGGACAAGGATAGTGTCCGTTTGGTTGAACGTTTGGTTGAATATAATTTCCGTGCCACCAAGCTGGCCAGCACTGGAGGATTTCTCAAGTCCGGTAACACCACCCTGCTCATTGGTGTCGAGGAGAAGGCCGTGCCGCGCGTGATCGACATCATTAGGGAGATCTGTCACGCCAGAGAACAACTGATTACCCCCATGGCTCCAGTTGGCAGCAATTCTGTGGAGAGCTATGTGCCCTATCCGATCGAGGTACTCGTGGGTGGTGCGACTGTGTTTGTTCTGGATGTGGAGAAGTTTGTCCGCGTATGAAAGTTCCCCCGTCTCGCCAAAATGGTAGCCGGGCTGCTGCCCCTGCCTCTTCGGGGCAGGCTGGCAAAGCACCGGCTATTCCTTTTTCCGCCTATCTGCAAGGGGAGGCCGAGGCCGTGCGCAAGGCCAAGTTGGACAAGCTGCATCAGGAACTGATGGATATGGCTGAGCGGCTCTCTCTGGCCAGCCCTCTGTCTGAATGGGAGACCTTCCGGCAAGGGGTTGCGTCCTACCTGGCAGAGGTGAAGAAACACTACCTTTCACGTCGGTCACGCGTTCCGGATCGCGCCGGCAATCAGCGCTTGCTGGTGCTGATCGAACAGGCCGACAAGGAGTTGTCAGCCCTTAGTCTGGAGTTTCTCATTTCGGCTCAGGACGACCTTGACGTCTTGGCTAGACTGAAGCGCTTGACGGGATTGTTGCTGGACATTAGATCGTGAGGTGAACCATGGTCAGGCCAGAGTTTCAGGGGCACCATACAGCTCAAAGAATTCTACAGAATCAACTGAACAGTGGCCGCTTGAGTCACGCTTACCTCTTCGCCGGGCCCGCCAAGATAGGCAAGTTGGGGGCGGCACGCGCCTTCGCGGCGGCCATTAACTGCAAGCGGCGCCAAATGGCGTGTGATTGCGCTGCCTGCACAATCAACCCGGAGGCCCAGCACCCTGACCTGCATTTACTGAGGCCGGACGGCAACAGCATCAAGCTGCAGCAAGTCAGATCGCTGTTGTCGCAGGTCAGTCTCACCCCCAATCAGGGTGTGCGTCGCATCTTCATTATTGAGGCAGCAGACCACTTAACCAGGGAGGCTGCCAATGCCCTACTGTTGACGCTGGAAGAGCCTAGCGCCAGCGCACTCTTCATCTTGACGGCCGACGGCCCGATTCTGCCAACCATTATGTCACGGTGTCAGGTGATCCAGTTTCACCGTGGGGGGCAGCCGGAACAGGAAGAATCGTCTGCGGAGACGGAAGCCCTGGCACTTTTTGAGCAGATTGCGCGGAGCGCGGTCATGGACAGGTCTCGCTTTGCCGAGGAAATTGCCTCCTCGGTTGAACGGACTGACGTCTTCCTGGCTACAATATTGGATGTACTGCGGGTCTTGTTCGTCGGGGCGAGCGGAGGCAATCCGCACTCGCCTAGAGACCGATCGGGGTTCGAGCGGTTTGGGCACCTCTTTCCCAGTAGTGCGACTGAGTTGGCAGACAGATGTCAGGCGGTCGTCGACGCAGAGCGTATGCTCACTGCGAACGTGAACAGGCGCCTGATCATTGAGCAGTTGTTGTTTTCCCTATAGTATGGACCGCTGCGGGGACGTTTCGGTCAGAAGGAGTGGGAGCATTGCCAAGCGTGGTAGGTGTGCGTTTCAAGCGCGCCGGGAAAGTCTATTACTTTGACCCGGCCGGTATTGTCTTGGTTAAGGGAGACAATGTGGTGGTGGAAACCGCCAGAGGGCTGGAGTATGGTTCAGTCGTCAGTAACCCCAAGGAGATTCCGGAGGACAGTGTAGTCGCCCCTTTGAAAGCTGTGGTGCGCAAGTCGACAGAGGAGGATGACAGGCAGCTCGCGGAAATGCAGCGCAAAGAGACGGAAGCATTCACCGTGGCACTGGAGCGCATCTCTGCCCACGGGCTGGATATGAAGCTAGTGGATGTTGAGTACACGTTTGATATGAGTAAGGTGATCTTCTACTTCACCGCCGAGGGTCGTGTGGATTTTCGGGAACTGGTGAAGGATCTGGCTTCCATCTTCCGTACCCGCATTGAGCTCAGGCAGATTGGGGTACGTGATGAGGCCAAGATGCTGGGTGGGCTGGGCACTTGTGGACGCGCACTCTGCTGCAGTACTTTCCTTGGCGATTTTGCTCCGGTGTCGATCAAGATGGCCAAGGAGCAGAATCTCTCTTTGAACCCAACCAAGATATCCGGGCTTTGCGGTCGTTTGATGTGCTGTCTGCGCTATGAGTCTGAGCTTTCGCTGGACAAGAACAATCGCGGACCCAGGGAACAGCGGCAGAATAACAGTGAAGAAAATTCGGGTCAGTCCGGTCGCTGACCGAGTGCCTGCTACGCTTCACCCGGGAGAGCGGCTGGATGATCTGTTGATCGACGGCCTGCAGATCATCCAGGACGATTCGGAGTTTCGCTTTTCGATCGATGCGGTGCTCCTGGCTCACTTTGCCACCCTGCGCCGAGGAGATCGCGTGGTCGATTTGGGGACAGGTACCGGCATCATCCCGTTGTTGCTTTGCACTCGAGCCGAGTTATCAAACATCATCGGGGTGGAGATTCAGCCGGAGGTAGCAGTTCGCGCCGTCAGAAGCGTGGAGCATAATGGACTCGGTCAGTTGATTCAGATCGTGCAGGGCGACCTGCGGGAGATTGATCGGGTACTGACGGGGTTGCGGGTGGATCTGGTAACTGCCAACCCGCCATACCTCCCGGTCGGCAGCGGCGTCTCTTCTCCCAAGGAGTCGGTCGCGTTGGCTCGGCACGAGGTCTGCTGCAACCTGGAGGATGTGGTGCGGTCTGCCGCCTATCTCCTCGGCAGCGGCGGACGGTTTGCCCTAGTGCACCGCCCTGAACGGTTAGTCGAAATCCTCTCGCTGATGGTAGCTTACCGGCTGGTGCCAAAGAGGCTGCGCTTGGTTCATCCACGAGTAGATCAGGAGGCGAAGATGGTGTTGGTTGAGGGCGTACGAGATGCTCGTCCGGGGCTGAGAACGCTGCCGCCTTTGGTTGTGCTTGCAGGGAAGGACTATTCACCAGAAATCAAGACCATTTATCGTGAAAGACCGCGGCGCCAAGCGCCGCTCCGGTGACCATATGAGCGGTACGCTTTATTTCTGCGCCACTCCTATCGGTAATCTGCAGGACGTCACCCTGCGCTTGCTGGATACTCTGCGGGCAGTCGACTTAATTGCCGCTGAAGACACTCGCCACACTCGTAAGCTGCTCACCCATTTTGATATTCATCGTCCGTTGACCAGCTTGCACGAGCACAATGAGCAACAGAAAGCCGACGAAATTGTGGCCAAGGTGCTGGCGGGACAATCCGTGGCTGTTGTCAGCGATGCCGGCATGCCCGGAATCTCAGATCCAGGGGCTAAGCTGGTGCAGGTGGCTGCGATCAGTGGTGTACCGATGACTGTCATTCCAGGCCCCTCCGCCGCCTTGACGGGTCTCGTGATCAGTGGTTTGGACACCAGTCGTTTTGTGTTCTTGGGGTTTCCTCCAAGGGGCAAGGCAGAGCGACAGGACTGGTTGCGGAGTCTGGAGTCCCTTCCGTTCACGCTGATCTTCTACGAGGCACCTCATCGTCTCCGCCAGTTTCTCAATGGCCTTAATCTGCTTTGGCCGGAGAGAATAGCAGCCGTTGCGCGTGAGCTGACCAAGCAGTACGAGGAAGTGAAGCGAGGGACTGTTGGCGAACTTGCGGCATTCTTTCAAGAGAACGAGCCGCGGGGCGAGTTCGTGGTGCTCGTTTCCGGCTCCACGGGGAGTTCGCAAATGGATGATCAACAGTCGCTGGATCTGACCGGGGGGGTAGCCGAGGTCCACCGATTGGTGGAGCAAGGAGAAGAAGCCAGTGTAGCCATCAAGTCGGTGGCAAAGCAGCACGGCCTCTCTCGCCGCGAGCTCTATAACCTCTACCACCGTTAAGTGAGTTGGGGTGCTTAGGGCAGCGAAGCGAGGCCGTCCCAGGGTGTTGGTAGGCTTGCTTGACGTTGTCAAGGGGTTGTGTTATTATTTTATATTGCACGAATAGGGACGCAAGACATGCCTTTTTTCTATGGATTACATACTGAAGGCATATTTCGGTAATAATCCGTAGGTAGTGGGGGCGCGGGTAGGCTGGCTTCGCGCTTCCAAGGGGTGTCTTATCCCTTTTTTTGGCTTTCTGCTGCTATTAACTAGGGTTTAAGGGGTGAAGAATCTAATGTACAAACCCATCCCAGCGGGCTTGCGCACTCGTCAGTCCTTCGGTCGGATCGAAGAAGTCCTCCAGATGCCTGACCTGATTGAGATTCAGCTGGATTCGATGCGATCCTTCATCGACGAGGGGCTTGCTGAGACCTTCCGCGACATCTCCCCCATTACTGACTTCACCGGTAATCTGGTGCTTGAGTTCATCGACTACCAGTTTGGGGAGCCTAAGTATTCCGTGGATGAGTGCAAGGAGCGAGATGTCACCTATGCTGCGCCTTTGCGGGTCAAGGCTCGCTTGGTCAACAAGGAGACAGGAGAGGTTAAGGAACAGGAAGTCTTTATGGGGGATTTCCCTCTGATGACCGAAAACGGTACCTTTATCTACAATGGCGCGGAGCGGGTTGTCGTCAGCCAGCTAGTCCGGTCTCCTGGCGCCTATTACAACGAAAACTTCGATAATAACGGCCACAGGCTGTTTGGAGCAACCCTGATACCGAACCGTGGTGCTTGGTTAGAGATGGAGACAGACGCCAATGACGTCGTTTCTGTACGCGTTGATCGCACGCGCAAGATACCAGCCACGGTCTTGTTGCGTGCCCTGGGTTATGGTTCAAATGCACAAATATGGCGCATTTTTGGTGAAGAGGCTCCTTTGCAGCCTAGCTTTGACAAGGATGCGACAGAGACAGAAAACGACGGCTTATTGGAGATCTACAAGCGGCTGAGACCTGGCGAGCCACCCACGGTGGACAGCGCTAAGTCTTTGCTGCATTCCTTGTTCTTCGATCCGCGGCGCTATGACCTTGCTCACGTGGGTCGCTATAAGCTGTACAAGAAATTATCAATGAAACGCCGGGTTCTGAACAAAGTCTCGGCTGAGACTGTCGTTGCCCGTGAAACCTTGCTGCAACCGGCAGTGAAGGCGACTGATCCGCGCCCACCTGTGGCGCCGGGAGCTGTTCTGTTCGCCGCCGGCGAAGTGATCGTGGAAGCCGGTCAGCGCATCTCGCGCCGGATTGCCGAGCGCTTAGAGGCGGCCGGCATCAACGAGATTCATCTGCTCGTGGACATGACCAAGCGGGTGAAAGTGATTGGTAACGGTTTGTATCGCCAGACATGGCAATCGGCTGTTGCCGGGCGCCGCTTGGCGCTTGACGTCAAGCTGGCGGACGGCAAGTTGCTGTTGCCCTCCGGTGCCGAGTTACACGAAGAAAATCTTGCCCTGCTGGAGCAAAATTACGAGAATCTCGCTGAAAAGCGGGTTATTCTGCAGGGTAAACGCGCGGTGGAGGAAATGGTCCTCACCGACCGTCATCTGCCTAGCCAGGATAAACACGTCTCGCGTGACGACATCATCTCTGCGGTCAACTACATGCTCTGCCTGATGCAGGGCTTGGGTAACACCGATGACATTGACCATCTCGGCAACAGACGCTTGCGCTCCATTGGGGAGTTGCTGCAAAACCAATTTCGCATTGGCCTTTCGCGCATGGAGCGGGTGGTCAAGGAACGCATGACCATTCAGGACGTGGATGTGATTACTCCCCAGGCCTTGATCAATATTCGCCCAGTAGTGGCTTCCATCAAGGAGTTCTTTGGCAGTTCACAGCTCTCGCAGTTCATGGACCAAACCAATCCGTTGGCAGAACTGGCCCACAAGCGCCGCTTGAGTGCGCTTGGGCCCGGTGGCCTCTCTAGGGATCGCGCCGGCGTGGAAGTGCGTGACGTGCATCATTCCCACTATGGTCGTATCTGTCCGATTGAGACGCCAGAAGGTCCCAACGTTGGTCTGATTGGCAACCTGAGTACCTACGCCCGTATCAATCAATACGGGTTCATCGAGACCCCTTACCGGGTCGTTGACAAGGAAAATGGGCGCGTCACCAATGATCTGGAGTATCTAACTGCCGATGAAGAGGACGAGTTCATCGTCGCTCAGGCCAACGCTCTACTTGACGAGAACGACTACTTCAAGGAAGAGCGCGTCACTGTTCGCTTCAAAGAAGAGGTGAAACTGGTGCCTCCGCAAGAAGTGGACTACATGGACGTATCGCCCAAGCAGGTGTTCAGCGCTCCCACTACCTTGATCCCTTTCCTGGAGCATGATGATGCCAGCCGTGCCCTGATGGGCGCCAACATGATGAAGCAGGCGGTGCCGTTGCTCCGTCCCGAGGCTCCGTTGGTTGGTACCGGCATGGAGTACAAGGCTGCGTATGACTCCGGCAGTCTGGTCATCGCCAAGCGCGCCGGTGTCGTTTACCGGGTCAGCTCTAAAGAAGTGGTGATCGAGACAGAGTCCGGCGCAAAGGACACCTACAAGCTGCTCAAGTTCAAGCGTTCTAACCAGGGCACCTGCATCAATCAGCGCCCGATTGTGCACCAGGGACAAGTGATCGATAAAGGCCAGGTGTTGGCTGACGGTCCTAGTACCGAAGAGGGTGAGTTGGCTCTCGGACGCAATGTACTTTGTGCATTTATGCCTTGGGGTGGCTACAATTACGAGGATGCGATTCTGATCAGTGAGCGCATGGTGATGGAGGACGTGTTCACCTCCATTCACATTGAAGAATATGAGTCCGAAGCCCGTGACACCAAGTTGGGGCCAGAAGAGATTACCCGCGATATTCCGAACGTGGGCGAGGAGATGCTGAAGGATCTGGACGATCGCGGCATCATTCGCATCGGCGCAGAAGTCCGCTCCGGAGATATTCTGGTCGGCAAAGTGACACCCAAGGGCGAGACCGAGCTGACGGCAGAGGAGCGCTTGCTCCGGGCAATCTTTGGTGAAAAGGCCCGTGAAGTCCGCGACACTTCGCTCAAGGTACCCCACGGTGAAGCCGGCAAGATCGTTGATGTCCGGGTCTTCACCCGCGAGAATGGCGATGAACTACCCCCTGGCGTGAACATGCTGGTGCGGGTGTACATCGCTCAGAAACGGAAGATCTCTGAAGGAGACAAGATGGCCGGCCGCCACGGTAACAAGGGCGTCATCGCCCGCATTCTACCGGTGGAGGACATGCCTTTCTTGCCGGACGGCACTCCACTCGAGATCGTCTTGAACCCCCTAGGCGTGCCTTCCCGCATGAACGTGGGGCAGATACTGGAGACACACCTCGGCTGGGCTGCCAAGGCTCTGGGCTTGAACATGGCCACGCCAGTATTTGACGGCGCCTCTGGCCATGACATTGAGCAGCTGCTAGAGCAGGTTGGTCGCCCCAAGGGCGGCAAGACCATTGTCTATGATGGACGGACCGGCAAAGCCTTTGATAACGAGGTCACGGTCGGTTACGTGTACATGTTGAAGCTGTTCCATCTGGTTGATGATAAGATCCATGCTCGGTCCACCGGACCTTACTCTCTGGTCACACAGCAACCGCTGGGCGGCAAAGCCCAATTTGGCGGACAGCGCTTTGGTGAGATGGAGGTCTGGGCTCTGGAAGCCTATGGCGCTTCCTACACGCTGCAGGAGATTCTCACCGTGAAGTCAGATGATGTGGTCGGTCGCGTGCGCACCTATGAGGCCATCGTCAAGGGCGAGAACGTACCGGAACCTGGCGTGCCGGAGTCGTTCAAGGTGCTGATCAAGGAACTGCAGAGTCTTGGCATGAACATGAAGGTGCTCAATGCCGACAAAGAGGAAATTGAGATCCGCGAATATGACGAGGATGTCAATGATTCGGTGCGTGAACTGAATCTGAACATCGAGGGCATGGAGGAAGACGATGTGCCTGCCCGTATTGCTAGCAAGCCCTCTTTGCCGGTGATTTCCGACGATGAGGATAGCGATGAAGTAGCAGAAGGGGCGGACGCTCAGGTAGATGCCGAAGATGATGAAGACGACGACTTCGATGCCGATGCTCTGGCCAAAGTGCTCTCGCAGCGCTTCGCCAAGCTGCCTGATGATGTCTCCCTCGACGATGAAGACGAAGATGATGATGAGATAGTGCTTGATCAGGACGAAGACGATGAGTCAGACGTGGAGCTCAGCTTGGAACAGAAGCTAGCCCAACTAGGCCGCATCATTCGCCCCAGGCTCGAAGTCGATGAAGACTCCGAAGAGGATGAGCCTGCCAGTCCCAAGTCCGGCCCTTCTGCCCGTGGCAAAGGGCGGCCGTCCAGAGACGAGGACTAGCTGCTACTCCAGTGGGTGGCCCACCGTTTAGGTCACCCGCTGGGTACGAGGTGTCCTCAGGATTAAACTGTTGAACGAAGGGAGAGACGGCCAATGTTGGATCTCAACGAGTTTGACTCCATAAAGATCAGTCTCGCGTCGCCGGACCAGATTCGCGAGTGGTCGAAAGGCGAAGTGAAGAAACCGGAGACGATCAACTATCGCACACTCAAGCCGGAAAAAGAGGGTCTGTTCTGTGAACGTATCTTCGGCCCGACTAAGGACTGGGAGTGCAACTGCGGCAAGTATAAGCGGGTGCGCTATAAAGGTATTGTCTGTGACAAGTGCGGGGTAGAGGTTACCCGCGCCAAGGTGCGCCGGGAGCGGATGGGACACATTGAACTGGCAGCGCCTGTATCGCACATCTGGTATTTCAAAGGCATTCCCAGCCGCATGGGACTGATTCTCGATATGTCTCCACGCCTGTTGGAGAAAGTGCTCTATTTCGCCGCTTATGTTGTCTTGGATCCAGGCGAAACCAGCCTGTCTTACAAGCAGATCATGACCGAGACAGAATACCGCGAAGCCCGTGACAAGTACGGGTATCAGGCCTTCCGGGTCGGGATGGGCGCAGAGGCAGTGAAGGAACTGCTGACTGACATCGATCTCGAGGCTCAGGCCAAGAGTCTCCGCTCTGATCTGGAGGATGCCAGCGGTCAGCGGCGGATTCGAGTGATCCGTCGACTGGAGGTAGTGGAGGCATTCCGCAAGTCCGGCAATCGTCCTGAATGGATGATCATGGATGTAGTGCCCGTGATCCCACCCGATCTGCGCCCGATGGTGCAACTTGACGGTGGTCGCTTTGCCACCTGTGACCTGAACGATCTCTACCGGCGCGTAATCAACCGCAATAACCGCCTGAAGAGATTGCTCGAGTTGGGAGCGCCGGACATCATCGTTCGCAATGAAAAGCGGATGCTGCAGGAGGCCGTTGATGCCCTGATTGATAACGGGCGTCGCGGGCGCCCGGTCACTGGACCTGGCAACCGTCCGCTCAAGTCTTTGAGCGATATGCTCAAGGGTAAGCAGGGTCGCTTTCGCCAGAACTTGCTCGGCAAACGCGTGGACTATTCCGGGCGTTCGGTGATCGTGGTTGGCCCGGACCTGAAGCTCTATCAGTGCGGTCTCCCCAAGGAGATGGCCTTGGAACTGTTCAAGCCCTTCGTGATGAAGAAGCTGGTCAAGGAAGGCCACGCTCACAACATTAAGAGTGCCAAGCGCATGGTGGAGCGGGTGCGAGACGAGGTCTGGGACGTATTGGAGGAAGTGATTCAGGAGCATCCGGTGCTCTTGAACCGCGCACCTACCCTGCATCGTCTGGGCATACAGGCTTTTGAACCGGTCCTGGTAGAAGGCCGTGCCATCAAGATTCACCCCTTGGTCTGTACCGCCTACAATGCTGACTTTGACGGCGATCAGATGGCGGTGCACGTGCCGCTTTCAGCTGAAGCGCAAGCTGAGGCCAGGCTGTTGATGCTCTCGGCCCATAACCTTTTGAACTTGAAGGATGGTCACCCGGTGGTGACGCCAACCAAGGATATGGTTCTCGGCGTCTACTACCTGACCAGTGAGAATCCCGATGCCAAAGGCGCCGGTCGCGTCTTTGCCAGCGAGGAAGAAGCGATCATGGCCTATGAGGATGGCTCACTGGCTATCAATGCACCAATCAGGGTGCGCCTGACTGCCAGTCTGCCAGATGGCAGCAAGGTCACCAATCTGGAGCAAGTCACTCTGGGGCGGATTCTCTTCAACGAGGGAATTCCGCAGGATCTAGGCTTCGTGGACCGTAGCGATCCGAAGAATGCCACCAAGCTGGAGATCAACACCCATGTGGAGCGAAAACTCCTCGGCAAGATCGTGGAGAAGTGCTATCACCAGCACGGTTCCACTCGTACCACCGAAATACTGGACAGCATCAAGGATCTGGGATTCCGTCATGCCACGCTGTCCGGCATCAGTATCGGGATGAACGATATCTCCGTTCCGGAGAAGAAGAAGCAGATTATCGGTGACTCGGAAACCGAAGTCGCCAGGATTGAGCGGGCCTATGCCCGCGGCATGATGAGTGCCGACGAGAAGTACAAGAATGTCATCGACATTTGGACCAAAGCCAACTCGGCAGTGCAGAAAGCTCTGTTTGAAGCCATGGACCGCTTCAACCCGGTTTACATGATGGTCATGTCCGGCGCCCGCGGTAACTTCTCGCAGATTACCCAGCTCGGCGGTATGCGTGGTCTGATGTCTGACCCATCCGGTCGGACCATTGAGCTTCCAATCAAAGCTAGTTTCCATGAAGGATTGACGGTGCTCGAATACTTCACATCCACCCATGGTGCCCGCAAGGGTGCGGCTGACACGGCTATTCGAACTGCCGACTCCGGCTATCTGACCCGGCGCTTGGTGGATGTCTCGCAGGATGTAATCGTACGCGAGGAAGACTGCGGCACATCGTCAGGCATTTTGGTCAACGAAATCGGCGAGGATCGGTTCGTGATTGAGCCCTTGTCTGAACGCATAGCGGGACGGGTGTTGGCTGAGGATATCGTGATCAGCAATTATCGGGATGTTGTGACTGGAGAGTTGCATCAAGAGGAGTTGCTGCTGCTTCCGGCAGGAGAGACTGTCTCCGATGATCAGGCCACAGCGATCACCGCATTTGGTCAGGTCACTGCTCCGGTAGACGGTGTGGTTTCGCTGGATGGCGATCGGATCTTGATCACAGCTGACGACGGAGCGGTGCACGTTCGTTACCGTTGCTTGCCCGATCAGGCCTTGTCCGTGCAACCAGGAGCCAGGGTGCAATCCGGTCAGACGGTGACCAAGGGAGCCATCAGGCAGGTGAGGATTCGCTCGGTGCTGACCTGCAAATCGCGCCATGGCGTCTGCGTCAAGTGCTATGGCCGCAGCCTGGCTACAGGCGGTATGGTAGAAGTGGGAGAGGCCGTTGGCATCATCGCTGCCCAATCCATCGGTGAGCCTGGCACGCAGCTAACCATGCGCACCTTCCATACCGGTGGCGTGGCCGGTGACGATATCACCCAGGGTCTGCCGCGTGTGGAAGAGCTGTTTGAGGCTCGCAAGCCAAAGGGCCAGGCCGTAATCAGCGAAATCGACGGCTCTGTCCGAGTCACCGAGGGCAAGAACGGCCGCGTGATCGAGGTTCAATCTGACGACGGCGAGGTTAAGAGCTACCCGATTGTCTTTGGGGCGCGCTTGAAGGTCAGTGACGGCGACTTTGTGGAGGCCGGCGCCGAGATGACAGAAGGCTCGATCAATCCGCACGAGCTGCTCCTGGTTAAAGGCATTCGCGGTGTGCAGAACTATCTCTTGCAGGAAGTGCAGAACGTCTACCGGATGCAAGGCGTGGAGATCAACGACAAGCACATCGAAGTAATCGTGCGGCAAATGCTGCGCAAGGTCCGTGTAGAGGAAACCGGCGATACCGATCTCTTGGCCGGCGGCTTGGTCGATGTGTTCGAATTTGAGGAACACAACGCCTTGGCCATGGAGGGCGGCGGAGAGCCGGCAGTTGCCCGTCCGGTGATGCTCGGTATCACCAAAGCCTCGTTGGCCACGGATTCATTCTTGTCAGCCGCTTCCTTCCAGGAGACAACACGGGTGCTGACTGATGCAGCGATTAAGGGCAAATCCGATCCCTTGCTCGGCCTGAAGGAGAATGTGATCATCGGTAAGTTGATTCCGGCTGGAACTGGACTGCAGCGCTACCGTGATGTGCGTCTGGGTGTCGCGAACCCCGAGAATTCAATTGACACCGGGGATAGCGCGAATTATAATAGTTAAGTGTGTTTGTCCAGCAAGCCGCAGGCTTGCGATCCCAATAAGGCGCTAGTTGCAGAGCAACTAGCGGATGGTTCTCTAGCAAGTTCTTGAACTTGCGATCTCAATAAGGCGCTGGTTGCAGAGCAACTAGCGGATGGTACCCCATGGAGGTAGCCAATGATTGAGGCGCTGGAACACCTGAAGACCGCCAAGGAAAAGGTGGTCGGAGTCAAGCAAGTGCAAAAGGCCGTGCAGAAGGGACAGGCTGAAGTGGTCTACATGGCCATGGATGCCGAACCGCATGTGCTGAAGAGTCTGAAGCAGCTCTGTGCCGAGCAACAGATTGCGGTGGTCGCCGTCCCGTCGATGACGGAGCTTGGCAAGGCCGCCGGTATCCAGGTCGGCTCAGCTACAGTGGCAGTGCTGAAAGCGTAGAAGACAGCTGCCCCTGCTGGATTCTGGCAGGGGCAGCCAATTTCATTGAAACAGTCACAGGAAGGAGGTGCTTGCATGCCTACGATTAGTCAACTTATCCGCAAGAGCCGTGAGCAAGTGGAGTATAAGTCAAAGTCTCCTTCCTTGCACAGCTGCCCGCAACGCCGTGGCGTTTGCGTCAGGGTTACAACCATGAGCCCGAAGAAGCCGAACTCCGCTATCCGCAAGATTGCCAGGGTCCGCCTGGTTAACGGTGAAGAGGTTACCGCGTATATCCCGGGTGAGGGTCATAACCTTCAGGAGCACTCCGTCGTTTTGGTCCGCGGTGGACGCGTAAAGGATCTGCCTGGCGTCCGCTATCATATCGTTCGTGGCACTCTCGACTCCAATGGCGTCCAGAATCGCCTGCAGAGCCGTTCCAAGTACGGTGCCAAGCGGCCAAAGCAAGGTAAGAAGAAATAGCTGCGTTGGATCCCCATTTGATTGTGGTGGACAGGAGGGAAAAGGATGCCAAGAAAAGGACCAGTACCCAAGAGAGATGTATTGCCTGATCCGATTTTCGGAAGCAAGCTTGTCACTCGTTTCGTCAACAAGATGATGCGTGATGGTAAGCGTGGTGTTGCCGAGCGGATCTTTTACGGCGCCATGGATCTCGTGCGTGAGCGCACTGGCAAGGAGCCGGTTGAGGTATTTGAGGCTGCGATGAAGAACGTCGCGCCGATGCTTGAAGTTAAGCCGCGCCGGGTTGGTGGCGCTACCTATCAGGTCCCTGTGGAAGTTGCTCCGGAACGCCAGCAAATGCTTTCTATTCGTTGGTTGGTGCAGTATTCCCGGGCGCGTGGTGAGAAGACTATGATGGAACGTTTGGCCGGTGAGATTGCTGACGCTGCTTCCGGAGCGGGTAACTCCATTAAGAAGCGTGAAGACACTCACAAGATGGCAGAAGCCAACAGGGCCTTTGCACATTACCGCTGGTAAGAGTCTTCTGACCAGCTGGCAAATGACGTCTAGAGAGGAGGGGTGTTATGCCTAGAGATTTTGCATTGGACAAAGTGCGCAATATTGGAATCATGGCTCATATCGATGCGGGCAAGACGACAACTACGGAGCGTATCCTCTTTTATACCGGTAAGGTGCATAAAGTGGGAGAAGTGCACGATGGAGCCGCGACTATGGACTGGATGGTGCAAGAGCAAGAGCGTGGCATCACCATTACCTCGGCTGCAACGACTTGCCAGTGGCGCGATTGTCAGATTAACATCATCGACACGCCCGGACACGTGGACTTCACTGTGGAGGTAGAGCGCTCCTTGCGCGTGCTGGACGGTGCTGTAGCCGTCTTCTGTGCCAAGGGAGGCGTGCAGCCACAGTCAGAGACTGTCTGGCGCCAAGCTAACAAGTATGCAGTGCCGCGTATCGCCTACGTCAACAAGATGGACACATTAGGGGCCAGCTTCACCCGAGTGGTGGAGATGATGCGCGCTCGTCTGGGCGCCAACGCCCTGCCCATTCAGTTGCCGATTGGGCAAGAGGAGTCTTTTGAGGGGATCGTCGATCTTCTGAGCATGCAGGCGATTTACTACTTGGACGATCAGGGCACGCGCAGTGAAGCCAGGGCCATTCCGGAAGCACTTTTGGAGGAAGCCAGGAGACTGCGGGTGGAGCTGATTGAGGCATTGGCCATGGAAGATGAGGATTTGATGATGCATTATCTGGAGGGAGATGAAATCTCCGCCGATGATATGCGTCGGGTGCTCCGAGTTGCAACCTTGGCCATGCATGTGGTTCCAGTGGTCTGTGGTTCCTCTTATCGCAACAAGGGTGTGCAAGCACTGTTAGATGCGATTGTGGACTACTTGCCTTCTCCGACTGAGGTGCCCGCAATCGTCGGTCATGCCCCAGACGGTAGCGAAATGAGCCGCCAACCGGCTGATGAAGAACCGTTCTCTGGTTTGGTCTTCAAGATTGTATCCGATCCCTACGTCGGCAAGTTGGCCTACATGCGCGTCTACTCTGGCTCAATGTCGGCCGGCAGCTACGTGCAGAATACCAGCAAGCAGCGGCGCGAACGCATCGGAAGATTGATGAGAATGCACGCCAACCATCGTGAGGATGTCACAGAAGTCAGGGCGGGCGACATCGTCGCCGTCGTCGGCTTGAAGGACACAGTTACCGGCGAGACTCTTTCCTCTGATGATTCTCCGATCATCTTGGAGAGCATGCAGTTCCCGACTCCGGTCATCTCCCAGGCTATTGAGCCAAAGACCAAGGCCGATCAGGACAAGTTGTCCATGGCCCTGGCTAGGCTGGCGGAAGAAGACCCGACATTCCGCACCTACACTGATGACGAAACTGGACAGACGATCATCAGCGGCATGGGCGAATTGCACTTGGAGATCATTGCAGATCGCTTGTTGCGCGAGTTCAAGGTAGGCGCCAATCTGGGTAGACAGCAGGTTGCTTACCGCGAGACTATCCGTCGTTCTGTCAAGGCCGAAGGCAGATTCGTGCGCCAGAGCGGTGGCCGTGGTCAGTACGGTCACGTTTGGGTGGAGTTCGAGCCGCAACCCGCGGGCGCCGGATATGAGTTCGTCAACAAGATTGTCGGGGGTGCAGTGCCCCGCGAATACGTCGGTCCCACCGATGCCGGTATCCAGGAGGCAATGCAGACTGGCATTTTGGCCGGGTTCCCGGTGGTCGATATCAAGGCAACCATCTATGATGGTAGTTACCACGATGTCGACTCCTCGGAGATGGCCTTCAAGATCGCTGGTTCAATGGCCTTCAAGAACGGTATGGCCAAGGCTAACCCGGTTCTGCTGGAGCCGGTGATGAAGATGGAAATCACGGTGCCGGAAGAATACCTCGGAGACGTGATTGGCGATTTGAACTCCCGTCGCGGCCGAGTTGAGGGCATGGAGCAGAGCAGTGGCGCCCAGATTATTCACGGATATGCGCCTTTGGCGCAGATGTTTGGATATACGACGACGCTGCGGTCACTGACGCAGGGACGCGGAACTTCCAGTATGGAGTTCGCTCAGTACGAGGAAGTTCCTAAGAGCCTGGCCGAAGAGATCGTCAAGTCCGGACGTTAGGTTTTTCACACTTTCTTACTAGGAGGGTAATTAGGAATGGCAAAGAAGAAGTACGAGCGCACGAAACCGCATGTAAACGTAGGTACCATCGGTCATATCGACCATGGTAAGACCACGTTGACGGCAGCCTTGACCACAGTCCTGTCC
>JAEZJZ010000010.1 GCA_023436245.1 Bacillota bacterium
AGCCGGCGGATGTACGCTGCATTCTTCTCGCCTTCATCGTCGATGAACCCACGAGATCGACTACCAATAACCTTCATTTCGCCGTCGCAGCAAGGACACGGGATCTTCTCTGCACACCTAATAAAAAACGCCGGGAGACTTCTCAACCAGCTCATAGTTTGATACTATGATCATGTTATTTCTTGGGAGACGTCTCCGGTGAGCCTGCGTCAACAGGTTCACGCTTTACGGAGGCGTCTTTCCTTTCCGAAGATACGGTCATTATATCCAGCAGACTCTGGACAGGCAACAACGTCAGCTTCTTGACCTTTCATTGCGTCAGAAACAGCAGGGTCATTCCTGCTGGCGATTAAACCATACACCGGAATAGCCTATTTGCCTACGGCGGGTGATCAGTTCTGCGGCAGTTGAAAAGGTGTCCGAAGTTCGCTTCACTTCATTGCCTGATTGAGCCTCATTGCCAGTTGAATTGGCTCCGCAAGCAGCAAGAACAGTAGGTTCTCGGCAGCAATTGCCCAAATTTTGCATTTTCCACCCCGTCACCTGAATAAAGACACGCAAACATCACAATACTAGAGAGGAAAATCAGAAATTGGGTGTGAGGTGATTTAATTGTCGATAATTTGGTTTAAACAAGCTGCCAGAGGAAGAGGTAGTGCAGGGTCAGACAAAACTTACAGGATTACCTTCACTGATCGGCCAAAGGGAGTAAGGTTGAACGCTGCGCTGACGAAGCACTTGGTGGCGTCCGATGTGCAGTATGTGCAGATCGGTGTGGAAGAGGACGTTTTGCTGGTTCGTCCGATGAGTGAGAAAAAGGATAGCTTTAAGTTGATCGTGAACAAGAACAGCGGGCAGATCTGCTCAACCGCGATCGGGGAGTGGGCTGCGGAGCGCGGCTTGCTGAAGCTACGGGCGAGCGGCGTCTGGAACAGCCAGCGCAACCTGTATGTCTTTACTCTATCCGATATTCCGGCTTCTGCTGAAGCAGTCAGCCAGAACGGCTAGTTCACTCAACATTGAAAAGGCCCAAGGCGTGTGCCCTGGGCCTTTGTTAGCTTCTTAGTGAATTACCCGGATTGCTCCGAGCGATTCAGACTACCAGCGAGAACGCTTGGAAGCGAAGCAATCCTGGCAGTAGACCGGACGGTCCCCGCTCGGCTTGAACGGAACCTGGGTCTCCTTACCGCATTGTGCGCAAGTCACGGTGTGCATTTCGCGCTGGCCACCGCCCATGCGGCTGCCACCACCACCGTTCTGAGCCTTGCGAGCAGAACGGCATTCCGGGCAACGACCGGGCTCGTTCTGGAAACCACGGGTTGCGTAGAACTCCTGCTCACCAGCAGTGAAGATGAACTCCTTACCACAATCGCGGCAAGTTAGTGTCTTATCAGTGTACATAATCCAACCTCCTTCCTCCGGGAAATCCTCGTCATGTGTAATACCTGGCCGGAAAAACGGAGGTGAAAGGAGACTCAGTGGTCTACATACCTTTGTCTTCAGCCAACCGACGATACTTTAGTAGTATACTCTATGCCGCGCAAAAATGCAAATGCCAGACCGGTATTCTATGCCACAATTTCCACGCAGGTTCCCATGACCCAAAAAGCGCCCAAATGAAAAAGCCCAAGCTAGCCGCCTGGACTTCTTGTGAGCTTCATGGAATCGCCAATCAAGCGATTGACTACCAGCGAGCCCTTCTCGATTGGAAGCAATCTTGGCAGTAGACGGGACGGTCTCCGCTCGGCTTGAACGGAACCTGAGTCTCCTTACCGCATTGTGCGCAAGTAACAGTGTGCATTTCGCGCGGCTGGCGAAGACCACCAGTACCACCCATGCGACTGCCACCGCCACCACCGTTTTGAGCCTTGCGAGCGGCACGGCATTCTGGGCAACGGCTCGGCTCGTTTTGAAAACCGCGGGTAGCGTAGAACTCCTGCTCACCGGCGGTGAACACGAACTCCTTACCACAATCACGACAGGTCAGCGTCTTATCAGCGTACATGATTCCAACCTCCTTCCTCCGGATAGTCTCGTCTTGTCAAACTGGCCAGGAGAACGGAGGACAGGAACTCATGGGTTCACGCACCTTGTCTTCAGCCACACCAGACGATCACTTGTAGTATATATTAGCAGTCCGAATTTTTCAATTACTAGACCTACTGTTTAGCAGATTTTGTTTATAGAGTGATATCACTCCTGTACATACTCTGCCTGCGGACAGTTGAACCTAAGGATGGCGAGAGCCAAATACGATTAGGAGGTGTTTTCTTGTCACAACACATTCACTGCGCAGTAAGTAATTGCCATTACTGGAGTCAGGGAAACAAATGCCAGGCCAACGAGATAGTGGTGGTCAGCGACCAGTTTGGCAGTGCCCAGCCGGATTCAGTGGACGCAACTCAGGCATCGACCTTCCCCGCAGCCTCGGTGCAGTCCTGTATGGACACCTGCTGCAAGACCTTTGTGGAGAAAGGCAGCAACAAGACTCATGCCGACTCGGTGATCAAACAGCAGAACAACACCAGCGGCAGCAACAACGTTACGGGCTGGCACAATCCAACTCACTAGCCCACACGGCCCGGCCTCGTGCCGGGCCATTATCATGAATCCCTGTGGATATGATCTAGGTCACAGTCCAAGGTCGGCGCGTTTGCTACAATCAGCACAGAAGGTCGTTCAAGTGAGGAGGAAGACGCATGAGCAAGCGCGCGATTATCCATATTGATGAGGAAAAGTGTGACGGTTGTGGGCTCTGTGTGCCAAACTGTGCCGAGGGTGCAATTCGGATTGTTGATGGTAAAGCCAAACTGATTGCGGATCGACTCTGTGACGGTTTGGGGGCCTGCTTGGGTCATTGTCCGCAGGACGCCCTGCTGGTGGAGGAGCGTGACGCCGATGAGTTTGACGAGGCAGCGGTGGCTGCTCATATGCCTGCACAGTCACACGCGAATACTCAGCCTGGAATCGGGCATGGTGGCGGATGCCCTGGCAGCCGGATGCTCAGTTTCGATCGCCCGCAGGTGGCGGAGCAACGGGCAGCCAACGCAGCCCAGCCCTCGGAGCTTAGGCAATGGCCAGTGCAGCTGCAGTTGGTGCCGACCAGCGCGCCGTACTTTCAGGACGCAGACCTGCTGGTAGCCGCCGACTGTGTGCCGTTCGCCTACCCGGATTTCCACCGTAAGCTGTTGCGCAATAAGACGGTGGTGATGGCCTGTCCCAAGCTGGACCAGGTCGGTCCCTACGTGGAGAAGTTGGCCGCCATCTTTCGTGACAACGACATCAACTCGATCACCGTGGCGCACATGGAGGTGCCGTGTTGTTTTGGCTTGATGCAGTTGGTGAAGACGGCGCTTAATCTTTCCGGGCGGACAGACATCCCCGTCTACGACATCAACATCGGCATCAGGGGCGAGATCAAATAGCATGTGCAAAGAGGGAGGCGATTGCCTCCCTCTTTCATTAGCTCAAAGTAGTGGGGCCAAGCGACGGGCAAAGGCTGACTTTGCTCGCTGCCAGGAACTGCGTCGGTTGTACTCGTCGAGCGTCAGCTCCCTCGAGCGGGCAAGGTCCGCCCGGAAGACTTGTTCCAACTCCGAAGCGATGCGCTGATCATAGATGAAGGCATTGACCTCATAGTCCAGACGAAAACTGCGTAGATCAAAGTTGGCGCTGCCCACAGTGCTGATTGCGCCGTCTACTGTCAGCATCTTGCTGTGCAGGAACCCCGATTGGTAAAGGTAGAACTGAACGCCTGCCGGCAGCAAGTCGCCGATGAAGGATAGGCCTGCCGGCAGCACGAATGGATGGTCCGGCTGACCGGGGATGATCACCTTTACCACCACTCCGGAAAGGGCCGCCATGCGCAGTGCCTCCAGCAGGCTGGCGTCTGGAATGAAATACGGCGTCTCCAGATAGATGTGCTCAGTTGCTGAGGTGATCATCTTGAGCATCCCGGCCTTCACCGGTTGCCAGGGCGTCTCGGGGCCGCTCGCTACAATCTGTATGGATACGTTGCCGCCGTGCACGGTTTCTCGCATTGTCGATCCCAGCATCGGCTGGCCCATCGCGGTCTGCCAATCATGTCGAAACCAGGCCAAGAGGCTATCGACCGCACTGCCTTCAATCCGCAAATGTAGGTCGCGCCATTCGCTGAACTTCTCTGGCCTGCCTGCGTATTCGTCGCCCAGGTTGAACCCACCAACATAACCGATGCTTTCGTCCAGAACGCAGATCTTGCGGTGGTTACGGTAATTCAGCCGGTGCAGGAAGCGCCAGGGAGGGGCATAGGTTGCCGCTAGCCCACCTGCTTTGCGCAGCCTGCGAAAGAAGTTGTCCGGCAGGCGCAGGCTGCCCAGCCCGTCGCAGAGCACCCGCACGTCCAACCCCGCAGCAGCTTGCTGCTCTAGTGAATGCAGCAGAATCTTGCTGGTTGGATCGTTGCGGATGATGAAATACTGCAAGTAGATGGACCGCTTGGCCCCCCGGATATCTTGCAGCAAGCGCAGCAGCTTATCGTCACCCTGGCAAAAGACAGCGATGCTATTGTCAACAGTGAGCGGTGCCGCGCTCTTGGACAGCATCCGCTGAATCATGACCTGATCTGCGCTTGTCAGGTCGCTCACCTCACTTCTCTTTTTGACGAGAATCTCTCCCAAAATGCTATTAGGGCGTCAAGTCTCAATAGCTCGGAGTTGCAGTGGACTGAGACTTGAAACGCCACGTGATAGTTTTGGGGTGACTGAGCATTAGTATGCGGAAGCTGTTGTCTAGGCTGACTGGAGGGGGTAGCAATGTTGTCGATGATCGACTGGCAAGCGGAGTATCGAAAGATCGTGCAGGACATTCTGCAGAACGATGAGTTCAGGCAGCTGGCCAATTTTCGGCATCATGGAACCTCACTGCTGGATCACTGTCTGGCCGTATCCTACATCTCCTACAATCTCTGTCGCCGCCTCGGTCTAGATTACGTCGCCGCCGCCAGGGGCGGGCTGCTGCATGACTTCTTCCTGTACGATTGGCGCCTCTACAAACGCGAGCGGCGCGGGCCGAACCACGGACTGAATCACCCAAGGGTTGCCTTCGCCAACGCCAGCCGGCATTTTGCCGTCAGCCACAAGGAGAAGGACATCATTCTCAAACATATGATGCCCAAGCTGTGGGGTCTGCCGCGGCACCGAGAATCTTGGATCGTCTCCCTCGTGGACAAGTATGTGGCTATTCGCGAGCACTTCGGCTGGCGACCAGCCTGCCCACCGCTCTAGCTGCAGCTGCTCTGCCGTACGAAGAGAATTCTGCCAGATCGGCAGGAATAATTCTTCCGATAGACGAAATAGTGTCTGAATGTCCGGCAAGATCTGCTTGTCGGCAGCAAAGAAAGGGGTGTCTTTTGCCATGTTACGGGTAACCGCGCCAGAGACTTGGTTCGGTCATCAGTTGGGCGCAGACCGCAAGATCGCCCGCTGGGACAAGATCGTCGACTACTTCCGCCAATTGGACAAGGAATCTGACCGCATTCAGGTGGTCGACCTTGGGCCATCCACTGAGGGAAATCCGTTCCTGCTGGCGATCATCTCTTCACCGGAGAATCTGCACAATCTGGAGGAACTGCGGCAGATCAACCTGCAGATCACTGACCCGCGTGGACGAAATGAGGCAGCCATCAAGCAATTGGTCGAGCAGGGCAAGGTAGTGATCCTGCAGAGTATGAGTCTGCATGCCAGCGAGATCGGCGGCACGCAGATGGCGCCCGAGCTGGCCTACGATCTGCTCACCCGCGAATGCGCAGAGACCAAGCGCATTCTGGATAACGTCATCTTCTTGATGGTGCCCTGCTTTAACCCGGATGGGCAGCAGATGGTCACCGACTGGTATAACCGTTGGGTGGGTACTGAGTACGAAGGTTGCAGCATGCCCTGGCTTTACCACAAGTACGCCGGCCATGACAACAACCGCGACGCCTTCATGCAGAACTTGGTCGAGACGCAATATGTAGGTCGGCTGCTGCTCCGCGATTGGCGGCCGCAAGCTTATCAGGATCATCATCACATGGGCAGCTATGGCGCCCGGCTCTACGTTTCGCCGTACTCTGACCCGGTGCGCCCCAACGCCGATCCCCTCATTTGGCGTGAGCTCTCCTGGTACGGTGCCCACATGGCCTACAAGCTCGAAGAGCAAGGTAAGACTGGCATTCTGAACGGAGCGCAATTCCCTGGCTGGGGGCACTTCGGTTTCCATTGGCTGACCAATCATCACAATATCGCCGGCATGCTGACCGAGTCGGCCAGCGCCAAGCTGGCGACTCCGCTCTATATCCAGCCGAGCCAGCTAGAGGGAGCGGATCAGCGCACTCTTCCAGAGTATAACGAGCAGACCAACTTCCCGCATCCTTGGCCAGGCGGCTGGTGGCGCCTACGGGATATCGTCGAGCAGCAGAAAATCGCCGCCTGGGCACTCTTGGACATCGCCGCCCGCAACAAGGAGACGGTGCTCTGGAATGCCTACCAGAAGGCGAAGCGCCAGACGGAGCGCGGTGCGACCGGCGAGGTGCGGGCTTACGTGATCGATCCGGTGCAGCATGACCCGCTCACCGTGAGAAAACTGGTGCAGGTCCTGCTCAATCAGGGCATCGAGGTGCAGCAATCGGCGGGAGAAGTGAGCATCGGTCGCAAGACTTACCCGGCCGGAACCTATGTCGTATTCGCTGCTCAGCCCAAGCTTGGGGCCATTCGCGCTCTGCTTCAGGAGACGCACTATCCGACCAGCTACTGGGCCAAGAACCCGGACGGCACCCCGGCAGCATTTGACACCGCCACCGACACCGTGGCTGAATACATGGGCGTGGACGTCTGCGCTAGCGCAGAATTGCCAACCGGCGATTTCCACGTGGTCAACGCGTTGCCGCCGGCAGTCGGGTGCGTCTCGGAGTCGGCTCCGTACGGATATCTGGTTGACGCTAGACAGAACGATGCCTATCACGCTATTAACCTTGCGCTGCAGCAGGGTATTGCAATCGGGCGCTGCACCACCGCCATTCACCAGGGGGATCAGGTCTACCCGGCTGGCATGTTCCTAGTCAAGTCCTCTGACTTGGCGCAGATCAAACAGATTGCCGCCAGCACCGGAGTGGACTTCGTGGCCCTCGAGCAGAAGCCGGAAGCCTGTGAGCAGCCGATCCACGCCCAACGCATCGGTCTGTTCCAACGCTATTACGGCGGCAACGCCGAGGAGGGCTGGACTCGCCTGGTGCTCGAGAAGTTCGGCTTCTCATATGAAACGGTGATGGATGCGGACATCAGAGCTGGCAGTCTGCATGACCGTTACGATGTCCTGCTCTTCCCGAACGACTGGAAGCAGCTAATCGTGGACATCAACACGCCGGACAAGAACAATCCGCGCGGAGCGGCCATGTTCCTGCGTTGGTTTGGCGACACCATTCCGGCTGAGTACAAGAGCGGCATCGGTCAAGAAGGCGTGAAGGCCCTGCGCGAGTTCGTGCAGGCCGGTGGTCGCTTGGTGGCCATGAATAACGCCTGCGATTTTGCGGCTGAGGTGTGCGGCCTCAAGGTGAAGAATGTGGTAGCCGGCCTGTCAGCCGCCGACTATCAGACGCACGGCTCGACCCTGCATGTGTCAGTGGACATCGACCATCGCCTGGGCTACGGCATGCCTGAGGATGCCTTGGTGCTCAGCTGGAACAGCCCTGTCCTGCAGGTGACCGACACCTTCCGGGCGGAGAACTACCATGTGATCGCCCGTTACCCGGAGCAGAACATCCTGAAGAGTGGCCTGCTCAACGGTGAACAGCGCATCGCCGGCAAGTCAGCCATGATCGCTGCCAAGTGCGGCCGCGGCGAAGTGGTGCTGATCGCCTTTGCTCCGCAGCACCGCGGGCAGATGCACGGGACCTTTAAGTTGCTGTTCAACTGCCTTTACTACTAGTACTCTATCACATTACCATGTGCTGTTAAGTCTCAGCCCATCGCAACAGAAGAGTTGCGCTGGTATCAGTGAACCCCGCACAACACAGGTTGAGGCTTGACGCCCCATTAGCCCGCCAGCGCGCGGGCGCCCGGATAACCGGCGCCCGCGCCTTGACCATTACACACGAGCGAGGAGGAAGAGAAATGCGTATTGTTGTGGCCGAGTTCTCTCATGAGACCTGCACATTCTGCCCAGACCTGACCACGATCGCGCGCCTGGAACCATACGTGAAGCGGGGAGCGGCTGTGCTTGATTCATCCCGCGGTATTCCCAATTATGTCAACGGTTTCATCCGCGTCGCTGACGCAGAGGATGACGTGGAACTGCTGCCGACCATTCGGGTGGGCATGGCGCCTGGCCCATACACCAGTTGGTGGGATCGCGAGTGCTATGAGAAGTACGCTGATGAGATTGTAAACGGCGTGCGCCAGGCAGGAGCCATCGATGGCGTGCTCTTGGCGCTGCATGGCGCCATGGCGGTCAGTGGCATACCGAAGCCGGAAGCCGAGATTGTCAGGCGCGTGCGCGCCGTCGTCGGCGACAAGCCGATCATGGTCACGCTCGATCTGCATGCCAATGAGGATGAAGAGTTGGCGGCAGCGGCCGATGCGGTGTTTGTGATCAAGACCTACCCGCATGTTGACTCGCAGGAGACGGGTGAGGCAGCTGCCCGCTGCATGGTCGAGACGATTCGCGGTCGCTTCCAGCCCAAGATCGGCTGGAAGAAGCCCGGGATCATCTCAGCCAGCATCTATCAGGCATCCGGGTATCACCCGATGAAGGACCTGCTCGACCGCGCCCGCGAATGGGAGCAGCAGGAGCACGTCTACTGGGTGGCCATTGCCCCCGGCTTTGCCTATGCCGATGTGCCGGATGTCGGCATGTCCGTGGTGGCAGTGACCAATGGTGATCAGGCGCTGGCTGACACCATCGCCAAGGACATCGCCGACTTGGCCTGGTCACTGCGGGCGTCATTCAGCGAACGCCTGCCTGATCCGGCCGAAGCGGTTGCCCAGGCCAAACAGCACATTGCCGCTGGTACTCGTCCCATTCTGTTGGCTGACGGAGCAGACCGCACCGGCGACAGCACCCATGTGCTTCGCCAGCTACTCGCACAAGGCGCTAAGAACTGGGCCATCCCCGGCATGGCCGATCCGAAGGCAACGCATTTCCTGGCGGAACAGCACCAGGTCGGCGACCGGGTGACGATCAAGGTGGGAGGATGGGCCAGCGAGTTTTCGGGTGAGCCGGTCGAAGTGAGTGGAACGATTCGCTACATCGGCAAGCCGGAGTACACGCTGGTTGGACCGATGGGCAAGGGCTCCCGCGTCAAGGACGGGCTGGTGGTCCTGCTCGACCTCGGGGACAACCGCAATCTGGTCGTTTCCGAGCGCATGCGCGGTTCCAATGACAGCGCCGGGCTTGCCTCGGTCGGCATCGATGTGGATAGCCTGGACATCGTCATTCTCAAGGATCGGGTGCACCATCGCGCTTTCTGGGACAGCGTCTGCAAGGTGGACATTCGCGTCGATGCTCCTGGTATCGGCGTTGCCGATCTCACCACCCTGCACTACGACAACATTCCTGACAGTATCTATCCTGTTGGCAAGCAGAGCCCGAAGGAGTGAACGACTTGTCCGGTAACTGGCAGCAATATGTGAGCTACGTAGAAGAGTTGATGCGGCGGGAGCACATTGCTGGCGCCGCGGTGGCCGTGGCGCAGCATGGTCAGGTCATCTTTGAGCAGGGGTTTGGCTACCGGGACGCAGAGCGGCGGTTACCTGTGACGCCTGACACCATCTTCGGCATTGCATCCGTTAGCAAGTCCTTTACAGCATTGGCGATCATGCAGTTGCAGGACGCCGGCCTGATCAATGTTGACGATCCAGTGATCAAGTATCTGCCGGAGTTGAAGCTGCAGGGGGTGGGCGAGATGAGCGCGATCAAGGTGCGCCATCTACTCTCGCACACCACCGGGCTACCACCGATGAGGCGGCGGCAGGACATCCACAATTTTGCCGAGCATATCGAGTTCCTGCGTACTGAAGAGTACAGCATGCTCGGGCGCCCCGGGGAGTACTTTAGTTATTGCAACGATACCTTTCTGCTGCTCGGAGCAATCATCGAGCGCTTGACTGGGCGCATCTACCGCAAGTACATGACGGAAAATGTGCTGGACGCTCTCTGCATGTATCGCTCCACCTACAGCATCGAGGAGCTGACGCGCTTCTCCGATGTGACGGTGCCGTACCAATGGAACGACGCGCGGCAGGATTGGGATGCCAAGGATTGGCCGGCCTTGGGCAACTTTGAGGTGGGCGGCGGTGTTCGCTCTAGTGCCCGCGATTTGCTCAAATACGGGCAGGTCTACATCAGCGGTGGGCAGTACCATGGTCAGCAGATCGTTTCGCCGCAGAGCGTCAACTGCATGCGCCAACCGATGTACCGCAGTGGGCGCAAGACTTGGTATTGCTTTGCGCTCCAGGTGACGGCTGATCATCAAGGGTACACTTTGGTGGAACATGGCGGCAACCAGATTGGCGTTGCCTCGAACTTTGGCTTTGTGCCGGAGCAGGGAGTCGTGGTGGCTGTGCTGACTAACACCAGTGGGGCATCGGCTTCAGCTCTCTGGCTGGCGGCCATGAACACGGCGCTCGGATTGCCGCTCGCCACGCCGCGCAGCAGCGAGCCGGAGTATCAGCCGAGCGACCAGGAGGTGGCGCGCGTGCTCGGCGTCTACCGGGCAGCCGAAGGTGGTCGAATTGTGGTCAAGCAGGAGCAGGGGCAACTGCTGGTTGAGGACATCGAGGGCTCCTATCCAGCTCGCCTGAGTGGTCCCGATACCCTCGCCTTCGTCCAGAAAATCCCACGTGTGGTGCGCTTCTACTTCCGCGAAGAGGGACAACCGGCATGGGCGGCCCTGGCTGGCTCGCGCATGCTGCAGCGCGCCGACTGAACCTACCAAAGGCTGAAACGCGGGGGACAGTCCGAGACCACTGAAAAAGTCCTTCGCTTGACCCAACTCTGAGCCCAGTTAGAGGAGCATTCATCTAGACTGGGCTCTTTTTGTCTACTGTTTTTATATAGAAATATACATTAATGGCTAATAT
>JAEZJZ010000021.1 GCA_023436245.1 Bacillota bacterium
CCAGAGCGAGTCTCGGTGGTTGGCTATGGTGAGTTTCGACCCCTGCAGCCTAACACTTCAGCCGCAAATCGCGCCAAGAATCGACGGGTGGAGATCTTGATCAAGAGAACCGAAATCGGCGCGATAGAGCCGCGTTAGGAGGTGCAGTATGGGAAAGCGCGTGTTGATCATTATTCTGGTCGTGATGCTGGTGATCCTGATTGCCGCCGGAGCGGTGCTGTACATTTACGTTCTGAAGCCTGAGGATCCGGTGACCATCGGCGAGATCTACGTCTTGCCTGAGACCTTCATGACTGACCTGGCCAGCGGCAACCACATCCGGGTGGAGGTTCGCCTGGAACTGGAGAAGAAGAAGATGGTCGAAGAAGTGGAGCGACGTAAGCCTCAGGTTGTGGACGGGATCTATAGTATCCTGCGCAGCAAGACCAAAGCTGAGCTATCCGGTTCTGAAGGTCAGGAACTGCTGCGGAACGAGATCGAGATCGCCCTGAATGAGCTCTTCACCACCGGTGAACTGCTGCGAGTCTACTTCTACCAAATTGTAATTGACTGAGTCAGTCAGAACCGGAAGCGAGGTGATGGTATGGGCGAAGTTCTCTCTCAAGCGGAGATAGACGCCTTATTGGCGGCGCTTGACTCTGGCGAGATTGATCCGGGTGAGATGAAGAAGGAGGCCGTGGCTCAGAAGATCAAGGTCTACGACTTCAAGCGGCCTGAGAAGTTCACCAAAGAGCAGATGCGCACCCTGCAGATGTTGCACGAGAACTTTGCTCGCGCACTGAGCACCTACCTGGCCACAACCTTGCGCACTATGGTTGAGGTGAAGGTGCTATCGGTGCAGCAACTCTCCTATTATGAGTTCACTCGCTCCCTGCCGATCATGACGGTTCTGGCAGTGTACAGCATCCCCACCTGGGAGGGCAGAGGGCTTCTGGAGTGCAATCCGGGACTGATCTTCACCATGATCGATCGCATGCTCGGCGGTCCCGGGACGCCTCCGGACCGTACCAGACCTTTGACCGATATAGAGCAGGGACTGGTGCAGCAGTTGATGCGGCAGGTCGGCGATCTCTACCGCGATGCCTGGCGAACAGTGGCTGATGTTCACTTTGACTTGGATAGCTTGGAGACAAACCCGCTGTTCACTCAAATCGTGTCCCAGAACGAGACTGTTGCTTTGGTCACCTGCTCCGCCCGGATTGGCACGGCGGAGGGGATGATGAACATCTGCTTGCCTCATTTGGTGCTGGAACAGGTGATGGACAAGCTGACGACCCGTACCTGGTACGCTGGGCAGACACAGCCGACCGATGGCGGCAATGTCAATCGGTTGAAGCTACGGGTTAATCAGGTACAGATCCCACTACAGGTTGAACTGGGCAAGAGCACCCTGTCGCTGGCTGATCTGATCGGGTTACAGGTGGGAGACTGCATTCAACTCGAGACCAAGGCAAACGGCTTGGCCAGGATTCTGGTCGGCCCCTTCCCTAAGTTCATGGGCTCGGTGGGATTATCCAGAGGCCGCTTAGCGGTGATGATTGATTCTGTTATTGAAGGGGGTGAGGACGATGGGTAATAGCGTTCTGTCCCAGGAGGAAATCGATGCTCTGCTCAGCGGCCGTTCAGTAGCTGACCCGCCGCCTTCCTTGTCTGAAACTGAGAAGGATGCCCTTGGTGAGATTGGAAATATCTCCATGGGTACTGCTGCGACCACTCTTTCCATGTTGCTCAATCGCCGGGTGCAGATCACCATACCTCGTGTTTCCGTCACGACGCCAGCTGAGATAGCCAGCCTCAATCCGATGCCTTTCATCGTAGTTGAGGTTGGATATACCGATGGCTTGCTGGGACGGAATCTACTGGTGATCAAGTCCAGTGATGGAGCGGTGATCGCCGACCTGATGATGGGGAGAGACGGGTTGAATCCTGACCCCGAAATCGGCGAGCTAACTCTCAGTGCATTGTCCGAGGCAATGAACCAGATGATGGGTTCGGCCGCTACGTCTCTGTCAACCATGTTCAATCGCATGATCGTGATTTCCCCACCTACAGCGCGCACCATCGACCTGGAGAGCGAGCCGCTGGACAGTTCGTTGCGCAGCAACGAGTATCTGGTCAAGATCGCCTTTCGCATGACGGTGGAGAATCTGATTGATTCTGAGATCATGCTCCTCTTGCAGGCCAACTTTGCAAAAGACATGGTGGGTCTGCTCGGTCATGAAGAGCCGTCAGTCCCGGCGCCTATGGCGCCTGTCCCAAGGAGTGAAGTGGCTACCCCCAAGGTGGCGGCACCGGCGCAAGCTCCTCGTTCGAGGCAGCCAGTAGCGGTGCAACCGGTTGAGTTTGCTCCGCTTGAGCCTCTGCAGAACGCACAGCCGATCAGTGGCAACCTGAACATCTTGCTGGATGTGCCGCTGCAACTGACAGTGGAATTGGGGCGCACGAAGAAGACGATCAAGGACATTATCGAACTGGGACCGGGCTCCATCTTTGAGCTGGATCGGGTTGCAGGAGAACCGGTGGACATCTTTGTGAACGGCAAACTGATCGCCAAGGGGGAGGTCGTCGTCATAGACGAGAACTTTGGCGTTCGGATTACCGATATAGTCAGCATTATAGACCGTGTCAGCAATTTACAGTAGGAGAAGGAGGAGCACGACTTGAGTCACCGAGTTCTGGTGGTAGATGATGCAGCGTTTATGAGGATGAAGGTCGTCCTCGGCCAGGCGTAACTGGCAGAACCGCTCTATATGCAAGGACGCTTGGGGCCAGGTGCCGAGAGGTGCCGGCTGTGAACTGAGCAATTTGCAGGTAAGGGAAACCAACCTCAGAGGCCATATGGGCGGAGCCTAACGGCTAAGACATGGTCCGACTCGGTCCTTGGAGCAGGATGATCAAGGACATTCTCAAGAAGAACGGTTTTGAGGTGTGTGGTGAGGCTGAAGACGGCGCGCAGGCAGTGGAGCGCTTCAAGGAGCTGCGGCCGGATATCATTACGATGGATATTACCATGCCAAAATTGGATGGCATTGGTTCAGTGCGCGAAATCAAGAAGCTTGATCCGGCAGCTAAGGTAGTGATGTGCAGTGCGATGGGGCAACAAGCCATGGTGGTTGATGCCATTCAGGCTGGGGCGGTTGACTTCATCGTCAAGCCATTCCAGCATGACCGCGTTGTGGAAGCTCTGCGCAAAGCGCTACGCAGTTAGATCGGCATGGCGCTAGCTATCTCGGGCGGGGGGGGCTTGGCCCAGATCGGATCAGTGATCGGGCAGGTGTTCTATGCCCTGTTCATGTTTGCATTGGTGGTGGTGCTCTGCGTTTTGGTGGTGCGACTCTGGGTGCAGAAGGGCAACCCCATGCTGGCCAGCCGTGGCAGAAACATGCAAATGCTTGAGTTCATGCCCCTAGGCACCGGCAAAGGCCTGTATTTGCTACGAGTTCCGGATGCGATTTGGTTGATCGGTGTGACCGAGCATGAAGTATCTGTGCTCAGGGAGTACCCCGCCAATATGCAGTTAGCAGATGTCGCGGCAACCAATGCTCCCGCTGTGCTTCCTGGATGGCTGGCGCGCATCTGGCATAGGTTGCGTAAGCAATCCGCCTCTCGGCACACAGAGGTGCATTCCTCCGGCACCGCCTTCAGTCAGGAGTTGCTGCGTCGCATAGAGCAGCTAAAGGGGCCGAAGGAATGAGACGTGCAATTTGCCTGTTGTTACTCTTGTTGTTGATTCTCCCTGCAGGCCTAACTGAGGCCGCGCCTGCAATCGATGTGAACATCACCAACCCTGATACTCCGAGTGACGTGATGGGCATGCTGAATGTCTTCCTTGGGCTGACCGTGCTCAGCTTGGCGCCGGCTATTCTGGTGTTGATGACCTCGTTTACTAGAATCACCATTGTACTCTCCTTTGTCCGCAGTGCGTTGGCCACGCAGCAGGTGCCGCCGAATCAGGTCTTGATCGGCCTAGCCCTGTTTCTCACGGTTTTCATTATGGGCCCAGTGCTGGCGACCATCAATCAGGACGCAATTCAGCCCTATTTGGCCGGGGAGTTAAGCCAGCAGCAGGCTTTGGCGAAGGCGGAAGCGCCGCTGCGCGAGTTCATGGTAGCTAACACGCGAGTCAAGGATTTGGAGCTGTTTGTTGAGCTGTCACAGGATCCGGCTCAATCCGTCGACGAGGTGCCTTTCCTGACCATTGTGCCGGCTTTTGTGATCAGCGAGCTGAAGACGGCGTTTCAGATGGGTTTCATGATCTTCGTGCCCTTCCTGGTATTGGACATGATTGTGGCCAGCACCTTGATGTCCATGGGCATGATGATGTTGCCGCCCGTGATGATTTCTCTGCCGTTCAAAATCCTGCTATTTGTGCTGGTTGATGGCTGGAGCCTAGTGATTAGGTCATTGGTGCAGAGTTTCTAGGATTAGGGTCTCTGGTTATAGAGGGCAGGATCAGTTGATCCCCCCAGCCAGACTGAGACCCGGCGCCGCGCGACAGTCTTGGTGTTCGATGGACTACTGGTTGGTACTTGAGGTACAGCCGGCTCAGGCCAGTTTTTCCGAAGTCAGTTGAACCGAGCCCTGCCGGGCGGATTCTCGATTGTCAGAGCAGTGAAGGGGGTGGTGGCTAGTGTCAGCCGAATTCGTGATCGGTCTTGGCCGAGATGCATTGACTACGGTACTCCTGGTCGCGGGTCCGCTCTTGCTCAGCGGTTTGGTAATTGGGCTCCTGGTCAGCATTTTACAAGCGACTACCCAGATTCAGGAAGCAACCCTGAGTTTTGTGCCCAAGATCGTGGCTGTGATGCTGGCCGCACTGGTGTTCGGCCCCTGGATGTTGACCATTTTGACTGAGTTCACGCGGCGTCTGCTGGGCAACCTCGCGCAGGCCATCGGATAAATATGGATGTCGCAGGATTATTCGCCGGTACGCCCGCAGAGGTGCTGACGGCAGGGCTCGCATTCGCCCGAGTGAGCGCATTGTTTGCGGCCGCTCCCGTCTTTCGGGGGAGGAACCTTCCCAGTCTGGTGAAGGGAGGGCTGGCCTTGCTGATTGTATTGCTGCTCCTGCCTGGACTCGTGCCGCTAGCTCTGCCGACCGACATAGTCTCCTTGCTGCTCCTGCTCGTCAGGGAGGTAGGCCTCGGACTACTGCTGGGAACGCTGGTGCAACTGCTCTTTCACGCCGTACAGATTGCGGGACAACTGGCCGATACCGAAATGGGCTTTCAGATGGCCGCCGTGCTCGACCCGATGTCCGGTCAGCAGGTGCCGCTGGTTGGTAATTTCTTGGGAATGCTCAGCCTGTTGTTCTACTTCAGCGTGAATGGACACATCCTGCTCCTCCGTGCGTTAGGCGAGAGCTTTCGCATTGTTCCACTGGGAGGGCTTACTTTTTCGTTCACGCCTGGGCTGATAGTCAAGTCCTTCACCGGCATGTTTGCCTTGGCTGTGCAGATGGCTCTGCCGCTGATTGGCGTCTCACTGGCCGTCAGTTTGATCTTTGGTTTGATGGCGAAAGCGGTGCCGCAGATGAATGTCTTCATTGTGGGCATGCCCGTGAAGGTAATCGTGTTGTCGCTGCTCTTGGTGATCATTTTGCCGACATTCATGTACTTCTTTGAGCATAGCCTGGGAGCTGTGTTTCTGCGCTTGGCAGATTGGTTATCCGCGGGTATCGGATGATGATCAACGAGCCTACATGGCGTTTTGATCTGCAGCTATTCGCTGCTGACGACAAGACTGAGCAACCGACGCAGAAGCGCAGGCAGGACACGCGCAAGAAAGGCCAGACAGCCCGCAGCACGGAACTGAGTAGCGCCCTGGTGCTGATGGCTGGCATTATGGCAGTCTATCTGCTCTTGCCCGGTCCGCTACGCCGATTCTTTCAGTACTGCATGAGCATCTGGACCAATCTGGACTTGGAAGACCTGACTATCTCATCAGCCGGCAAGCTGTTCTGGCAGGTTTCCTTACAGGCTGGAATGGTGTTGCTGCCGCTATTTGCAGTCCTGATGCTGGTGGCCTGGCTGGCTAGTCTGGCTCAGGTGGGGTTTCTGCTTTCCGGCAAGCCGCTCGAGCCGAGCTTGGGGCGTTTGAACCCACTGGAAGGCCTGAAGCGAATGTTCAGCAAGCGTTCGTTTGTGGAGCTCCTGAAGTCATTGCTTAAGTTAGCTGGTGTGGCATACCTGGCCTATCAGTCGGCCCAGGAAGTTGCCCGCTGGTCCAGTGGCTACATCGGGACTGAAATCGGTGTTTCCTTCGCGGCGCTGGCTGAGCTGATCTACAGCGTGGCCGCAAGAGTGGCCTTCTTTCTGCTCTTCATCGGTGTCATCGATTACGTCTATCAACGGTACGACTTCAATCAGAACCTGCGCATGAGCAAACAGGAAATCAAGGAAGAGTACAAGCAGTCAGAGGGAGACCCCAAAATCAAGGCGCAAATCCGAGAACGGCAACGTCAAATGTCCAGACGTAGGATGATGCAGGATGTTCCTAAAGCAGATGTGGTGATCGTCAACCCGATTCACCTGGCCATCGCTCTGCAGTATGATCCGAAGAAGTCAGATGCACCAGTTGTGTTAGCCAAAGGCCAGGGCTATTTGGCTCAGAAGATCAAAGAGATCGCCAGGGAACACCGCATTAGCGTGGTTGAGGATAGGCCGCTGGCCCATGCTCTCTTTCAGGCGGTGGAGGTAGGCAGAGCAATCCCGCCTGAGTTTTACCAGGCGGTAGCCGAGATTCTGGCTTTCATATTCCGGAGTAAACAGAGGCGCTCTGGATAAGGACAGGGGAGATGAACTTTGAAGCTCGGTGATATCTCGGTGGTGATGGCCGTAGTGGCAGTGGTGGTCATGATGGTCATTCCGCTGCCACCGGAAGTGCTGGATGTCTTGCTTGCCACAAACATTACACTAGCGCTGACAGTTCTGATGGTGACAATGTTCACCAAAGAGCCCTTGGAGTTCTCCATCTTTCCTTCCTTGTTGCTCTTGCTCACTCTCTTTCGACTAGCTCTCAACGTTTCTTCCACCCGCTTGATTTTGCTCAGCGGAGAGCCAGGAGAGATCGTTACAGCCTTCGGTAACTTCGTTGCCGGTGGAGACATGATCGTTGGTTTCGTCATCTTCCTTATTCTAGTTGTCATTCAGTTGATGGTGATCACGCGGGGAGCGGAACGCGTGGCGGAAGTCGCCGCCCGGTTCACACTAGACGCCATGCCTGGCAAACAGATGGCGATTGATGCAGATTTGAATGCTGGATTGTTGACCGAAGAGGCAGCACGTATCAGGCGGCTGAATGTGCAACTTGAGGCCGACTTCTATGGCGCCATGGACGGTGCCAGCAAGTTCGTCAAGGGTGACTCGATTGCCGGCATCATCATCACCGTCATAAATCTGATTGGTGGAGTATTGATCGGCGTCATGCGCATGAATCTCTCTGCCGTGGACTCTCTGAATAAGTTCGCTTTGTTGACTGTCGGAGACGGCTTGGTTTCGCAGATCCCTGCTCTGCTGATATCCACCGCCACCGGCATTATTGTCACTAGGGCGGCCTCCAAGTCAAACCTGGGTGCAGACGTGATCGGCCAGCTGTTCGCCAAACCTAAGGCACTCTACCTCAGCTCGGCCACACTCTTGATCATGGGACTAGTGCCGGGGTTGCCAACCGTGCCATTCGTTATCCTGGCCGGACTCAGTTTCTATATGGCTCGGAGCCGCACGCGGGCCGAGGTTGAGTTGCCTGTTCCGCCACAGGCTACGGCTGAGGTGGCGCCAACCACCCGGGCAGAAAACGTGGTCAATTTGCTGGCGGTAGACCCGCTGGAGATTGAACTCGGGTTTGGGTTGATCGCGCTGGCGGATGCCGAGCAAGGTAGTGAACTGTCTGAGCGTATCAATATGATTCGCCGACAGTTCGCCCTTGACCTTGGGTTCGTGGTTCCGGTCATTCGCATTCGTGACAACATTCAGTTGCGACCGAACGCCTACCTGATCAAGGTAAAAGGGGTGCCGGTAGGTCAAGGTGAGTTGCTGCTTGACCATCTCTTGGCCATGAACCCAGGTACTGCGTCAGGGAACATCAGCGGTTCCCCGACCACTGAGCCGGCCTTTGGCTTGCCGGCCTGGTGGATCCGTGAGGCTGAGAGGGAGAAGGCAGAGCTATTCGGCTACACCGTGGTGGATCCCGCAACGGTGTTGGCGACGCACTTGACAGAATTAGTTCGGTCATACGCTCCAGATCTGCTCGGCAGGCAGGAAGTTCAGCAGTTGTTGGATAATCTGAAGGAGAGGGCTCCTGCCGTCGTGGATGAGGTGACCCCAGGTCTCTTGTCCGTCGGCCAGGTGCAGAAGATTCTTGGTAACCTGCTGCGAGAGAACGTTCCCATTCGAGACCTCGTGTCCATTCTGGAAGCTCTTGGCGATTACGCAGTAGCCACTAAGGATGTAGACCTGCTGACCGAATATGCCAGGCAGGCAATGGGCAGGGTGATTGTCCGTCAGTACGTGGAGGCAGGTGAGCCCCTGCTGGTGCTAACCATTCAGCCGGAGCTGGAACAGTTGATCATGAACTCCCTGCAACGCACCGAGGGAGGAAACTTCCTGAACCTTGACCCGAATGTGCTTGAGCGAGTGTTCACCAGCTTGGGCCGGGAAGTGGGGCGACTGAGCAACTCCGGTCAGACGCCGATCGTACTCACCGCCCCGGTGGTCAGACTCTACTTCAAGCGTCTGACTGAAAGGGTACAGAGTCGTCTAGTGGTCCTGTCATATAACGAACTGGATCCAGCACAGGAAGTGCAATCAGTGGGAGTGGTGAGGATGTCATGAAAATCAGACGTTATGTAGCCGCATCGCTGGCAGAAGCGAAAGAACAGATCAAAAAGGACATGGGAGAAAATGCTGTCATCCTCAGCTCTCGCCAAACCAAACGCCGTGGCATTTGGGGCTGGCTTGGCAAGCAGTCGGTAGAAGTGACGGCTGCTGTCGACGAGCTGGATGGAGGAGACAATCAATCGGCTGGCGCCGGAGCGGCTCCGGTGCAGAGCGCCAGCGAACGTGTGCCGTGGGATCTCTTCCAGCAGGACTTGGCTGAGACCAAGCGTCTGATGCAGAACCTGACCAGGAAGTTGGGCGAGAGCAAGGCCATAGATCAGTGGCCAGCCCAGGTTGCGGCGGTGGTGGCACACCTACGCAAGGTAGAGGTGGAGGAGCAACTGGTTCACGATCTGGCAGAAAAGGTGATGGAGGGAATGAGCGCCCGGGAGATGGAGGACTCCTCCCTGGTATGGAGACGCACGGAAACGGTACTGCTGAGCCTGTTGGATCGGTATGTCCGCAAGCCATTCCCCAAACAGTCTGGGCCGCAAGTGGTGTGTTTGGTCGGCCCAACCGGCGTCGGCAAGACAACAACCATAGCTAAACTGGCAGCGCAGGCGGTTCTGGTGGCTAAGAAGAAGGCAGCGCTGGTTACCTTCGATACTTACCGTATCGCTGCGGTAGACCAGTTGAAAACATATGGAGAGATATTGGGGATTCCCGTTGAAATCGCCTTTACCCCCGCAGAGATTAAGCAAGTGCTGGAGCGCTTGAAGGGCTTTGACACGGTGCTTGTGGACACCGTGGGGCGCAGTCAGCAAAATGCGATGCAGCTTTCCGAGATCAAAGCTTTTATTGATGCTGTGCAGGCGGATGAGGTCTATCTGGTGCAAAGCGCCACCAGTCGTTATGATGTGATGGTGGAAGTGACCAAGAGCTACCTGCAGGCAAAGCCGACAGCCTTGCTGTTCACAAAGCTGGATGAGACAAGGGTGTTCGGTCCTCTGTTCAACCTGTTGCTGGAGACAGGTATCCCTGTCAGTTTTCTGACAAACGGGCAGAATGTGCCCGATGATATCATCACTCCCCGGCCTGAAGATGTCGTTCGTCTGTTACTAGGGGAGGCTATGGCATGAGAGATCAAGCTGAGCGGTTGCGCACGCTCGTGGACCGGTTGAAGGGGCAAGCTCCGGGCGCCCTTCATCTGGAGCCTGGGACGAAGGTGGAGATCCTGGTGGATGAAGGTCTGCACCGGGGTACTTTCGAATCGGAGGTTCTGCAGATTGGTACCAGCACTTTGCTTGTGACTATGCCTCGTCATGAGGGCAAGTTAGTCTTCCTCACGGCTGGAACGCCTGCCGTCTTACGTGCGTCTGGGCAGGAGGTGGCGATTGAAGTGATGGAGCGGAGATTCACTCCAGTGGCTTCCCTGGTCTGTTCGGCCCCAGGAACGTCTGCCGCCCGCAAAGAACAGCAGAACAACACGTCCCACACCCGTGTGATTAGCATTACCAGCGGCAAGGGTGGTGTGGGCAAAACCAACTTGGCGGTTAACCTTGCACTCGCTGCTCAGGAGCTGGGGCAGCGCACTTTGGTATTCGATGCCGACCTCGGTCTGGCTAACATCGATATCGTGCTTGGGGTACTCCCCCAGTACAATTTGACCCATGTGCTCAGGGGGGACAAGTCCATTCGCGAGGTAATCTGCCGTGGGCCGAAGGACTTGCCCATCATTGCTGGCGGGTCCGGGGTGGCTGAGTTGGTCAACCTTGCCGAGTGGCAACTGGCCAAGTTCATCAATGGCTTAAACGAGTTGGAGGACCTGGCTGACCTAATTCTGATCGACACAGGGGCAGGCCTGTCCCACACGGTGATGAGTTTTCTTTATGCAGCCAGCGAGGTGATCGTCGTCACCACGCCGGAACCGACCTCCATCACCGATGCTTACGCTATTGTCAAGCTGCTGAGCCGCCGAAAGGATTGCCAGGTGCGGGTTCTGGTCAACCGGGCCCAAGGCCAATGGGAGGCAGAAGCTACCTACGAGAAGCTGTCTAAAGCCGCTGGCAGGTTCCTCGGTTTTTCCATCAGCTTTCTAGGCTGGTTGCCGGAAGACCCGACTGTTGCTCAGGCGGTGAAGCGGCAAAAGGCCTTCTTCTTGGAGTACGCCGATGGACCAGCTGCCATGGCTGTGAGGCACGTAGCTGCGGAACTGTTTCCGGGAGGGAGTTCCCCGGCGCCAACCCCTGGGCTCAAAGGGTTCTTCACCAAGCTGGCGCGATTCTTGGGCAGTTAGTAAGGCGTCAGGTCTCAGACCATCACGCAGGGCCTTGTGATACCTGAACTCAATTGAGTGAGACTTGACGCCGCACGGTGGATTGTCGGTTGGCAGCTCGTTAGTACGGCGTCAAGTCTCAAACCATAGCCCAGGGCCTTGTGATACCTGAACTCAGTTGGAATGAGACTTGACGCCGCATGGCGGATTGTCGGTTGGCAGCTCGTTAGTAAGGCGTCAAGTCTCAGACCATCGCGCAGGGCCTTGTGATACCTGAACTCAATTGAGTGAGACTTGACGCACACGGCAGTTATTTGACAGCGTGCTAGGAGGGTGATTGCGTGAAACTTGGTGAGCTATTGACCGTTGGACACGGAGTCCAGATTTCCTGGCAGGGAAGAACCTATCCCAGCATGCTCCTGGACTATGACGACCAACACATGTACGTATCTGTGATCGGTGAAGCCGGCAGGTGGGTACACCTGTCTCCCGGAACGCAACTGGAGGTAGCTTTTGGTGTCTCGAACCGCGGGTATTTCCGCTTCATGGCGAATGTCGTGGCTGAGGTCAATTTGCCCGCTCCGGCCATCAAGCTGCCTTACCCTGACAACATGGATCGTGTCCAGCAGCGTCGCTTCTTCCGTCTGCCGGCGCAGATGCCAGTTAACTACCGGGTGATCACGGATTTGCGATCCCACCAAGCGATGATCACTTATCCTGCTCATACTGTCGATCTCAGTGCTGGCGGCCTGCAGTTGTTGACTACTGAAGGCCCCCGTCCAGATGATCTCTTGGAGATAGACCTGCTGCTTGGAACCCCCGGGGCTATCTCTCTGTTGGCCAAGGTGCGCAGAGCAGTGCGCCAGTTTGACGGTACATTCCAGGTGGCCGTTGAATACACGGAACTCGATCGCAGGCAAGAGGACCTGATTATCCGCTGGGTCTTCCAAGAGCAGGCGAGGAGGCGACGACTCGGTTTACACTAGCAAGTCTCGCAGAGACTTGCTGGTCTCGTGACTAAAGCATAGAGAGGTGAGCAGCCATGGTGCGTGTTCTCATAGTGGACGACTCCGCATTCATGCGACGGCTCTTGACTGACCTGTTAGCCGCTTCCGGGCAACTCGAGGTTGTAGGCACAGCCCGGAATGGTGAAGACGCAGTGCAGAAGAATCAACGGCTCCGGCCAGACGTGATTACACTCGACGTCGAGATGCCGGTAATGGATGGGCTCGCCGCTTTAGACCAGATATTGTCCACTCGCCCTGTTCCCGTGGTCATGTTCAGCTCATTGACTCAGGCAGGCGCCAAGACAACTCTAGAGGCTCTGTCCAAGGGTGCAGTAGACTTCTTGGGGAAGCCCGAGTCGCCCAAGCAGTTGCATGATCCCCTGCTGCGTGCGATGGTGGTTGAGAAGATTCTATCTGCAAGTGCGGTCGATTTGAGCAAGCTGATACCTTCCCCGGCAATGCAGTTACAGCCACAGCCCGTGCCAATCGTGTCCAGGCTCCGGACGCCACAGATCGGAGCTCCAACTCTGGTAGGGATAGGCACATCCACCGGCGGTCCGCGGGCGCTGCAGCAGGTTATTCCCGGTTTGCCGGCGGACGGTGGCACCGCGTATCTGGTGGTGCAACACATGCCGCCAGGATTTACTCGGTCACTGGCAGAGCGATTGAACGGCATGTCGGAGTTAACTGTGTTGGAGGCAGAGGATGGGGCGCTTGTGGAAGCGAATCACGCCTATATCGCTCCTGGCGGACAGCATCTCACTGTTGCTCAATCGGGGGGAAGATTGTCTCTACAGTTGCAGCGGACGGCTGCAGTCAATGGGCACCGCCCGTCAGTGGATGTGCTCTTCTCATCACTGGCGGAGTTGCCTACCTATTGCGGAGCAGCAGCATTGCTGACTGGAATGGGTACTGATGGGGCACAGGGGCTTTATCAGCTGCGGCAGGCAGGTGTGTACACAATCGCAGAGGATTCCAGCACTGCCGTTATTTACGGTATGCCAAGAGCTGCCGTCGCCTTAGGAGCGGCAATTAAGGTTGCTCCCCTGCCTGAAGTCAGCAGTGCAATCCTCTATGGTTTGGCAGTAGGAAAGGAGCGTTAAGATGGACATCTCGCAGTACCTCGACATCTTCATGGAGGAAGCAAAGGAGCACATCCAATCGCTCAATCAGGGGTTGCTTGATCTTGAGCAGAACCCCGCCGACAAGGAGATCATCCAAGGGTTGTTTCGCTCTGCTCACACGATGAAAGGGATGGCAGCGACGATGGGCTTTGAACTCTCTGCCAAACTGACTCATCGCATGGAGAGCGCCTTGGATCTGCTGCGACAAGGGAAGATGGCCGTGAGTAGCAGTTTCATCTCCAGCATTCTGAGGGCGGTGGATACACTTGAGCGGCTCGTTGAGAGTGCAGGTAGCGGTCAGGAAGACAGGACAATTGACATCGAACAGGTGATGGCTGTGCTACCGATTGAAGGCGGAACCGCGGTCGCTCAGCCGGCGCCAAGTTGCTCGCTCGAGGAGTTGTCAGAGCATGAGTCCCTGGTGCTGCGAGCTGCCCTAGAGAAGGGCTACAGCGGTTTCCGGGTGGAGATCACCTTGGCCGCCGGTGCGCTGCTCAAATCGGTGAGGGCCTATTTGGTCATGCAGCGACTGGAGCAATACGGAGAGGTCATTCGCACCGAACCGCCCGTTCCAGATTTGGAGGCTGAGAAGTTTGGCGATAGCTTCACGGTCTGGGCCGTAGTTACGGCTGATCAGGCTACCATTCAGGAAGAGATTGAGAACATCGCCGATGTGCATCAGGTGGCCATCAATCGGCTGCTGGCTGAGTCAGAGGCGGTCCAGGAGATCGCAGCTGCCGCTGCGGTCGCTGAACAGGAATCCAGTCAAGCCAACAAACTTCGGACAGGCAAGAGTGTGCGCGTGGATATTTCCCGCCTGGATCGCCTGATGAACCTGATGAGTGAGTTGGTGATCACCCGCACCAGGCTCAATCAGATCAGCCGGGACTTGGGTAATGGCGGTTTGGCAGAGACCTCCGATCAGCTGAGTCGCATCCTGCTCGATTTGCAGGATGAAGTGATGAAGGTGCGTATGGTCGCGGTTGAACAGATATTCAATCGGTTCCCACGCATGATCAGGGACTTGAGTCAGGAACTGGGCAAGCAAGTTAATTTCGTGATCACCGGTCAGGAGACTGAGTTGGATCGAACGATCATCGACGAGATTGGTGAGCCGTTGGTGCATCTGCTGCGCAATGCCATCGATCACGGCATCGAGTCTCCCAATGTGCGTCAGGAGCGGGGCAAGCCTCCGACGGCGGAACTGCATCTCTCGGCATATCACCGCGGCGACTCTGTCTTCATCGAGGTTTCGGATGATGGGCAGGGCATAAACCTGGAGAAGGTCAAGAGCACGGCGGTGAAGCGAGGGCTGATCTCGGCTGCCGAAGCGGATTCTCTTGACGACGAGTCTGCCCACAAGCTGCTCTTCCAGGCCGGGTTCAGCACAGCAGATCAGGTCACCAGCGTCTCTGGGCGAGGAGTCGGCCTGGACATAGTCTCAAGCAAGATTCAGGCGCTTGGCGGACGGACCTTGGTGCATAGCGAACGCAATCGTGGAACCACCTTCACCATTGTCCTTCCCCTTACCTTGGCGATCATGGCTACGCTGCAGGTGCGAGTTGGTTCTGAACGTTATGCTATCCCTCTCAGCGTGGTTGACCAAGCCGCATTGGTGAAACGAGAACAGATGCACCGGTTACAGGGCAATCTGGCAATGCCGTATCGGGGACAGACCATTCCAGTGGTGGATCTCCGCTCGGCGCTCGCCGTCGGAGCTGTCTCTCAGTCTACTACTGCCTTCGTGGTGGTAGTCTATCGAGGCAAGCGGCTGTTGGGGTTGATGGTCGACGAGTTGTTGGGGCAGGAAGAAGTGGTCGTCAAGCCTCTTGGACGATTTGTGGACCGGGCACCTGGCATCAGCGGTGCGACTGTCCTGGGGGATGGCAGTATTGCTTTGATCCTTGACGTGATGTCCCTGGTCTGATTAGGTTGAGTTCCACTTAAGGAGGTATAGCAATGAGTGTTCTACAGACTGCGATGGAACAGCGCCTGGTGATCTTCAAACTAGCTGGTGAGGACTACGCAGTGCCGATTGCTCAGGTCCACACGGTGGAAAAGATGATGCCCATCACCCGCGTACCCCGCGCGCCCTTCTTTGTGGAAGGCGTGATCAACCTGCGCGGGGAGGTCGTACCGGTGGTCAACCTGCGCAAGCGGCTTGAGTTGCCGGATCGAATGCCCGACGAGGACACGCATATCGTCGTTGCTCTGGCGGGAGACCAGATGGTCGGCTTCTTGGTCGACGAGATCAGTCACGTACTCAGCTTGCCAGCGGAAGCGGTGCAACCTGCGGCCCAAGTGATCGGTGATGCCAACCGGCATTACATCAGCGGTGTCGGCAAATGGGAGGATCGCATGATCGTGCTGGTTGATCTGGAACGTCTGATTGACCCGGAGCAGGAGTGAAGGGCCTGATGGTGAAGTCCTATTCTCCGTTGCAGGTTGATGTGTTGCGGGAAGTAAGCAATATCGGCTGTGGCAATGCTGCCACCGCTCTCTCCAAGGTTCTGGACAGAAGGGTGGACATGGGCATTCCGATGGTCAGCGTCTTGCCACTCCATGAGGTGGCGGACTCGCTAGGCGGAGCCGAGCTGCCGATGGCTGGAGTCTACTTTCAAGTACTTGATCAACTGCCGTGTTCCATTTTGTTGCTCTTGGACCAGAACTCCATCGGCAAGATGCTTGGCATTCTGTTCGGGGCAGAGCAGACCCATGACGCGCTGCTTTCCTCGATGGAGCAGTCAGCCCTGATGGAGGTAGGCAACATTCTCTGCAGTGCCTATCTTGGGGCCCTTTCAGACTTCACGCAGCTCAACTTTCAACTGTCGATCCCGGCGTTGGCTGTGGACATGGCCGGTGCGATTCTTGATATTGCCCTTTCACAAATTGGCGGTGTCACCGACCGCGTTCTGGTGATCGAAAACTCGCTGCGTGACGGCGATGAGGCGGTGCGCGCCCATTTTCTGATGCTGCCTGACCGCGAACTGCTAGATAGAATGTTCCAGGCGTTGGGAGTGGCTGAATGAGTGGGCTGGTGAAGCAGGTGGGGATGGCTCAGTTCGCGATTGGGCGCGAACAGGAGCAGCTGAAGACCCTGGGGCTGGGTTCATGCGTCGGCGTATGCCTCTACGACGCCCGGCTGCGTCTGGGGGGGATGGTGCATGTGATGCTGCCTGAAATGAGCCAATATCAGGACAGGGAGAGCCAAGCCAAGTATGCCGACACGGGGATCAGGCTGTTGCTGCAAGAGATGGCCGCCTTGGGCTCCGCGGCCGGGAGAATGCAATGCAAGCTGGCTGGCGGAGCGCAGATGTTCACTTTTGCCGGGCAGAGCGATGTGATGCGCATAGGGCAACGAAACGTCGCCATGTCCAAACAGGTGCTGGCGGCTCTTGGTATTCCCATTCTGGCTGAGGACACAGGAGGGACCTACGGGCGCACGATTCAGTTGGACTGTGCGACGGGAGCGCTGGAGGTGCGCACGATCGGCAAGGGGACCTTTCTGCTCTAGTATTCTATCAAGTGAACATCTACGCCATGTAGTATGTGGTTTGAACCTTGACGCCTAGGGGGAGGGACGGGATGGCGGTAATCAACGGCAACGAACAGCTCTGGATGAGGCTTTGGCAAGGAGATCTGGCGGCCAAACAGGACCTGACAATCTCGTATCTCCCTTTGGTGAAGCGAGTGGTCGGCAGGGTGTCCATCAATCTGCCCGCCTTTATCGATCGCTCAGATTTGGAGGGTGCGGCCGTTTTTGGCCTGATTGAGGCCATCAATGGATTTCGTCCAGATCGGGGAGTCAAATTCGAAACATACGCGGTAGCCCGCATTCGCGGGGCTGCCTTGGATAGCCTGCGCAGCTTGGATTTTGTGCCTCGTTCAGTTCGACAAAAGGCCAGACAAGTGCAAGATGTGTTGCAGACGCTGGTCTCTGGGCTTGGACGCCAGCCAGATCAGGGCGAAATAGCACAGGCACTCGGGATCAGCGAGGCAGAGCTCAGCAATTGGTGGCAGGAACTGCAGTCGATCACCATGCTTTCGCTGGATGCACCACTCGACGGTGATGCTGACGCTGTTCCAGGGCTGGACATTCTGCCCGATCCTGACTCTCCCGAGCCGTTGGCGGAGCTGCTTGAGGCAGAAGGAGTGAGTGAACTGGCTGCTGCGATTGCGCAGCTCAGTAGCCGCGAGCAACAGTTGCTCAGTCTCTACTACGATCAAGGGCTCACTTTGCGGGAACTGGGTCAGGTTTTGGGAGTCAGTGAGTCCCGGGCCTGCCAGATTCACACGGCAGCGATCATTAAGCTGCGGGCCAGTCTGTTGGGAGAAGGGGGGAAGAAAGATGGGAGTCGAAACACGGGTTCAAATAGAAGGCGGCAGAGGCTTTAATTTGCAGGTTGAGCGGAACCAAGTGACCCTGACCGTGGAGAACACTCCTGCCGGTCACGCTCTCTCGGTTACCGACGTGTACTCGGTTTTGCTTCAGAACCGCATTCCTTGGAAGGATGGGAGTCTGGTCGAGAATGCTGTGGCTGCCGCGGACGGGCAGCCCCATGTGATCGTTCCTGATCTGGCTGCAATCGGCAAGGATGCGGAGTTCATCCTCTCCATCACCCCAGACAGGATGCGGGCCCAGGCCCAGGTACGCCCCGCCGCCTGGGGCAAGGCGCTGACCGTGGTCGCATTGCAGGCTGAGTTGCAGAAGGCCGGAATCAGATTTGGGGTTGTGCCCGGTGTGCTGGATGAGTTAGTTCAGAACCAAGATCGGGAGCAGGAGTGGTTGGTGGCCAGAGGGCAGGAACCAGTGGCAGGCGTCGATGCCAGCATTCTCTACCACTTTGACCTGGAAAAGGCTAAGCCTGAGCCCACTTTTCTCCCCGATGGCAGAGTAGACTTTCGCGAACTGGACAATATCATCAATGTTGAGCCGGGGCAAGTATTGGCGGAACGTCAGCCACCTGTGCCGGGCCAGTCAGGCTGGACAGTCTTTCAAGAGGAGCTCTCGCCGAAGCCGGGGCGGGAAGTTCCTCTGCCAGTGGGCAAGGGGGTGAAGCTGGCGGGAAACCTGCTGGTCGCAGAGACTGCAGGGCAGCTTGTCTACCGCCAGAACAAGCTTACCGTTTCTCCCGTACATCAGGTTTCAGGTGATGTGGACTACTCAACAGGCAATATTCGCTTCGTCGGCAATGTCCAGATTCGTGGATCCGTCAAGCCAGGCTTCCTGATCGAGGCTGAGGGTGACGTCAATATCTCGGGCTGGGTAGACTCGGCCAGCATCATCTGTCAAGGAGCTTTGGTGGTGGGTGGTGGCATTCAGGGACAAGGCCGCGGCACGATTCGAGCTGGAGGCGACATCACCACCCGGTTCATTGAAAACTGCGATGTCTCGGCTGAAGGCAGTATCAAGGTTGGCGAAGACATCATGCACAGCGTTGTCTCAGCAGGCCGCGGGATAGAGGTTGGAGGGCGTCGGGGTCTGATTGTTGGCGGAATAGTGCGGGCGACTGACTTTGTCCAGTGCAAGGTGCTCGGCGCGAGCCTGGGCACTCCGACCGTGGTTGAGGTAGGTACAGATCCTGGTATGTTTGAGCAGTACGGTCGGCTGCAGGGCGAGATCGCGCGCATGGAGGACGAACAGGAGAAACTGGTGCTCGGTCTCCGTCGACTGCTGCAACTGAAAGACAAATCAGGTGGCCTGCCAGCGGAACGCATGGCCATGCTGCAGCGGTTGCAGACGGCTTATCAGCAGAGGCAGCAAGAAATAGCCGAGAAGCGCGGACAACTGGCGATGCAGGAGACCGCCTTGTCGGCTATCAGAGATGCGTTTGTGAGAGTGACCGACATCATTCATCCAGGGACTCGCATCGTGATCGGCAAGGCCAGTTGCTTCACTCAAGAACGTTCGCCTGGCGGGCTCTTCCGCTTGGACGGCGGCGAGGTCACCTATCAACAACCCTAGTTGAAGCCAAGTTTCGGACCCGCATTGCCGGGCTCCTTGATACCCCATAGCGACTATGTACGAGGGGGTGATGTTCATCCGTCCAATCGATTCGCTTAGCGTCTTGCAGCGGACCAGTGAACTTCAGAGGTCAACAGCGACGAGTCGGGAGCAGCATCAACAGGCGCAGCATCATTTCATCCAGGAACTGCAGCAAGTGAGCGCTCGCGAGCAACAGATAGTGCGCCAGAGCGAAGACACCAAGAAAAACGAGCTTGAGCAGGAACAGAGCCAGAAGCAGAAAAGACAGAGAGAACAAAAAGCGAAAAAACCCAAGACCGATAAGGGATCATCTCCCGAGGAGGATGGCACCAGGGGCCTGCACCTTGACATTAAGGCATAAGGAGGACTCGGTATGTGGCCATGGGTGATAGTGGGGATGCTCTGCATCTTGCCAGGGCTGATTATCTTCCTGCTACTGCGCCGAACGACCGGAACAGCAGCAGGACTTCCCCTGCCCCCGACTGGCGGAACGCCTACCGAGGCGGTGGACAGCCTGCTCGAGCAATTGGAGGATGCCGCCGACCTGATCATTGCGCGGCTTGAAGTGAAGCAGAACGAAGTGGAAGCGATGATTCGCTTGCTTGATGCTAAGCTCGAGGCACTGCAGCTAGCGATGCAGACGCAGTCGAAACGAGACGAAAGCACAACAATCAGTCCGAGTTCACAGAAGAAGGATGAGGTCAGCGATGACCTGCTGGCTCGCCATGAGTTGGTGCGAACTCTAGCGGAGGCCGGTTTGGACGCGATGACCATAGCGCAGCGTACCGGGTTGCGTTTAGACGAGGTACGGCTAATCATCAGTCTCTGCGGGCATCGCGGCAAGACGCCTGGGCAACAGTGACTTACTCCTGCTTGCTCAGCCAAATACCGTATGATATACTACGCTCTGGTGTTCAAAACACACGTTTCTCGAGCAAAGAGGCGGTGCCTTCTCCGGGAGGTTCCTCGATGCGATGAAGGGAACGGAGGCAAAAAAACCATTAGGAGGGAGGTGACACAGCCATGGCAATCGTTTCAATGAAACAACTGCTGGAGGCCGGTGTCCATTTCGGTCATCAAACCAGACGTTGGAATCCCAAGATGGCTCCTTACATCTTCACGGAGAGAAATGGCATCTACATCATCGATCTGCAGAAGACAGTACGCAAAATCGAGGAAGCCTACAACTTCGTTAAAGATGTAGTAGCTTCCGGACAGAGCATTCTCTTTGTCGGCACCAAGAAGCAGGCACAAGAGGCTGTTCAGGAAGAAGCGGAGCGTTCCGGGATGTACTTCGTCAATCAGCGCTGGTTGGGCGGAACAATGACCAACTTCCAGACCATCCAGAAGCGCATCAACCGTCTGCATGAACTGCAGCGGATGGAAGAAGAGGGCACTTTCGAGGTTCTGCCGAAGAAGGAAGTCATCGGTTTGCGCCATGAGATGGAGAAGTTGGAGAAGTTCCTAGGCGGTATTCAGCACATGAAGAGGCTGCCGGGGGCGTTATTCGTAATCGACCCGCGGAAAGAGAAAATCGCCGTTGCAGAAGCCCGCAAGTTGGGTATCCCGGTGGTCGCTATCGTAGACACTAACTGCGATCCTGACGAAGTAGACGTCGTCATTCCGGGTAACGACGATGCAATTCGTGCGGTTAAGCTGCTCTGCGCTACTATCGCCGATGCCGTTATCGAGGCCAATCAGGGTGAGCAATTGGCTGAGTAGAAGCTTCCGGGGTAAAGGTGACTGGGCGCTGTGCTGCCCTGACATCTTTACCCCTGTTTTTCGACCACCGATGTTTACCAGTTCAGCATTTGACACATAATGTTAATTAGCGAAGCTAATGAGGAGGGATATCATGGCAGAAGTCAGTGCAGCGGTTGTCAAGGAACTGCGCGAACGCACCGGGGCAGGAATGATGGACTGCAAGCGTGCGTTAGTGGAGAAGAACGGGGACATGGAAGCTGCTATCGAATACTTGCGCGAAAAGGGCCTGGCGGCAGCAGCCAAGAAGGCTGGCCGGATCGCCACTGAGGGCTTGGTTGAGTCATACATTCACGCCGGCGGCAAGATTGGCGTGTTGATTGAAGTCAACTGTGAGACAGACTTCGTGGCGAAAACGGATGATTTCCGGCAACTGGTCAAGGATCTGGCCATGCACATCGCGGCCAATAACCCGACCTATGTCAGTTCTGATGAGATTCCGGCGGAAGTGATCGCCAAAGAGCGGGAGATTTATCGGCAGCAGGCGCTGAATGAAGGCAAACCGGAGAAGATAGTGGACAAGATGGTGGACGGACGCGTGCAGAAGTTCTTTGCCGAGGTCTGTCTGCTGGATCAGGGCTTTGTTCGCGATCCCGACGTGACTATTGCCAATCTGATTCAAAACAAGATCGCCACCATCGGCGAGAAGATCAGTGTTCGCCGTTTTGCACGCTTCGCTCTTGGTGAAGGAATGGAAAAGCGGGTCAACGATCTGGCCGCTGATATCGCTGCTCTCACGAAGTAGCATATTGCCTTTCGGAGGAACACCTTGGTGTTCCTCCTTCTTGCGTTGGCAGCCTGGCCCAACCGGGGGCTGGTCGTGCTAATGCGGCAGCTCACTTCTGCCGCAAAGCCACACGGATAGTTCCGCCGAGTGCGCTGCTGTCAGCCGATCAGATCTCAGTCCTCGATTTCCGGTCTGAGTGACAGGAATCAACCTGTGTGGAGGCGAATTATACCATGACGGAGGTTGTTTGCGTGGAGAAGCCTAAGTACAAGCGCGTTGTGCTCAAATTGAGTGGGGAAGCGTTAGCCGGCGAGAATGGCTTCGGTATCGACGCCGAAGTAGTGCATGACATCGCTCTGCAAGTGCGGGAAATCGCATCTTTTGGCGTGGAAATTGCCATCGTGGTGGGCGGCGGTAACATTTGGAGAGGCGCAGTCGGGAGTTCGAAGGGCATTGATCGGGCAACTGCCGACTACATGGGTATGTTGGCCACGGTACTCAATGCCTTGGCCCTGCAGGATGCTTTGGAGAAGCTGCAGGTTCCTACTCGGGTGCAGACAGCCATTGAAATGCGTGAGATAGCCGAACCTTACATCAGACGCAAAGCCACCAATCACTTGGAGCACGGGCGTGTGGTGATCTTTGCTGCTGGCAACGGTCATCCGTACTTCACTACTGACACCACTGCTGCTTTGCGGGCCGCTGAGATTGGCGCCGATGTCATTCTGTTGGCAAAAGGCACGGTTGATGGCGTGTACGATGCAGATCCGAAGTTGGTGCCGGATGCGAAGAAGTTCACGCAACTGACCTATCTGGAGGTGCTGCAGCGAGGCCTGAAAGTGATGGACGCCACTGCGACTTCGCTCTGTATGGACAATGGCATTCCCCTGATTGTTTTTGGTCTGGCGACCCGCGGCAACATCCGGAGAGCATTGTTTGGTGAAAATATCGGAACTTATGTGGGAGGTGAAAAGTAATGGTAAAAGAACTGCTACATGATACTATGGACAAAATGGAGAAGAGCATTGCCGTTTTCAAGAAGGATCTGTCTAGCTTACGTGCAGGCAGGGCTACGCCTGCCCTCCTGGATAAGGTGCTGGTCGACTATTACGGGGTTCCGACGCAGATTGGGCAGATGGCATCTGTCTCAGTGCCTGAACCGCGTGTTTTGGTGATTCAGCCTTGGGATAAGGGGCAGCTGAAGCCAATCGAGAAGGCGATTCAGAAGTCCGATTTGGGTCTGAATCCCCTGACTGATGGATCAGTCATTCGCCTAACCATTCCGCAAATGACTGAAGAACGTCGCTTGGAACTGGTCAAAGCAGTGCGCAAGAAGGCAGAGGAGTGCCGCGTCGCTATTCGCAATCTGCGGCGTGACGCTAATGATCTGTTGAAGGACCTGCAGAAGTCGCACGAGATTTCCGAGGATGAGCAGAAGCGCGGTCAGGATGAAGTACAGAAGCTGACAGACAAGCAGATCAAGATGGTGGATGAGATCTGTTCCGGCAAGGAAGCAGAGGTAATGGAAGTCTAGATGGAACTTGACGAGTTGCTGGGACAGCCATTGTCTTCGGCCAGGCACATCCTGGGTGAGCAGCTACTCGCAGTTCAGGGAACTGGATTTCCCGGGCAATCCTTGGGCGAGGATGAGCACCAATTGCGGGTAGTGCGGGTGAGGCAGTCGCCCACCGGCTGCGTGCTGACAGTCGTGCTTCCCCCAGTGCTCAAGAAAAGCTTTTGACGTGGGCCGCCCCCTGCCAGACAGGGGGCCGTTTGCTATAGGAGGAGATTGGATGGGGACAAGCAGTCAGGGGAACGTCCCGGTTCACATTGCTGCAGTTATGGACGGGAATGGCCGCTGGGCTGAGCAGCGAGGTTTGCCGCGCATGGTTGGCCATCGCCAGGGTTCAGAGAACATGCGCCGGATTATTCAGGCGTGCCTGGACTTGGGTGTACAATATCTGACGCTATACGCGTTTTCCACAGAGAACTGGAGTCGACCGAAGGCAGAGGTCGACTATTTGATGAGCCTGCCAGGGCAGTTCTATGATCGGGAGCGTCATCTGCTGCATGAGAATCAGGTGCGCATGCTGGTAATTGGTGACCCAGCACAAGTGCCTGCCAGGACGCGTCAAGTCCTGCAGCGGATGCAGAACGAGACTGCGGACTACCGCCGCTTGACGGTGCAGATGGCCTTCAACTACGGGGGGCGAGCTGAGTTGGTGCGGGCAGCATCTGCTCTGGTGGGCCGCGTGATCTCTGGCGAAATCGAACGAGTCACTGAGCAGGACCTGGCTAATGAGCTCTATACAGCCGGTTTACCTGACCCGGATCTCTTCATTCGCTGTGGCAACGAAATGCGACTGAGCAATTTTCTGCTTTGGCAAGTTGCATATGCCGAGCTGTTCTTTACCGAGAAGCTCTGGCCTGATTTTGGACCAGAAGACCTCCGTGATGCCATTGACTCATTCCGGCGTCGGGATCGCCGTTTTGGCGGCATCAACCCAACGCCTGTCTCCCGAGGAGATCGCTGACATGCTGCAGCGGGTGACAAGTGCCTTGCTGGCTGCACCACTGGTACTCTTGGCCGCTTACTTCGGCGGTCCGGTTTTCGTGACTATGTTGATGCTGATCGCTGTGTTGGCCTGGCTTGAGCTACAGCAATTGGTGCAACAGCCCGTCACTCTTTATCGGACACTGGGGCCGGCGCTGCTCGGTTCGGTAGTCCTGCTGGCCTGGCTTGATCCCACGTTGGTTGTGCCGGCGTTCAGTTTCTCCTTGCTGGCCCTCCTGATCGTGCAACTGGTCGCATATGATGAGACGAAGTGGCCGGCTGCTGCCCTCGCCGTCAGCAGCTTCTTTTACCTCGGCTTGCCCCTGATTCATCTCTTGCTGCTGCGCCGGGAAGCCGATGACTGGCGATTTGTCCTGCTACTCCTCTTGACCACTTGGGGGTACGACACTTTCGCCCTGTTTGCCGGCATGCGCTTTGGCAGGGTGCGTCCTTGGGCAAAGATCTCTCCCAAGAAGTCAGTCGAAGGAATGTTGGGCGGCTTCCTGGGCAGTATCGGCATGTCACTGGCTGTCATTCGCTTCATTCGGCCAGACATGCCCCCGACAGCTTGGTTGGGATACTCCCTGCTGCTCGGAGTCGCGGTAGGCCTGCTTGCCCACTTTGGCGATCTCACCGAATCAGCCATCAAGCGGAGCTATCATGTGAAGGACTCCGGTCACTTTCTACCGGGGCACGGTGGCTTGCTGGATCGCATTGACTCAGTATTGTTTGCCTCCGTCTTTGTCTACTATTTTGCAAAATACTTGTTGCTCTGACGCTTTGGAGGGAAGAATATGGGTAGTGGTGCTAAGCGCATAGCCATTCTTGGCAGTACAGGTTCAGTTGGCAGCCAGACACTGCAGGTGGCCAAGCACCTAGGCCTGCAAGTTGTTGGCCTGGTTGCGGGCAGCAATCGCCAGTTGCTAGAGCAGCAGGTGGCTCTCTTTCAACCAGAGTGGGCAGTCCTGACCAACGCTGACGCTCCCACAGAGATGCGCGGCGGAACCAGATTCTGTTTTGGGTTGGATGCATTAGCTGAAATGTCGCTTCATCATGGAGCTGACCTGGTGGTTGCGGCCATATCCGGGGTTGCCGGCTTGTTGCCCACCTGGAATGCGGTCGAAAGCGGAGCGACTGTCGCTCTGGCCAACAAGGAGTCACTTGTGACTGCGGGTCACATTCTGATGCCGGCAGCGAAAGCGCACGGCCATGCCCTCTTGCCGCTGGACAGTGAGCACTCCGCTCTCTGGCAATGTCTGGAGGGCCGGGACAAGGCCACGGTGCAACGACTGATTCTCACCGCATCTGGCGGTCCCTTTCGCGAGTGGCCTGCCGAGAGACTGGCGTCAGCAACGTGTCAGGAGGCTTTGGCGCACCCGACCTGGAACATGGGCGGCAAAGTGACCATAGATTCCGCAACGTTGATGAACAAGGGCTTGGAAGTGATTGAGGCCCATTGGCTGTTTGACATTGGCTACGATCAGATCGATGTAGTTGTCCACCCCGAATCGATCGTGCATTCTCTGGTGGAATTCACGGACGGCTCACACCTAGCGCAACTATCTTCGCCCGACATGCGTCTGCCCATCCAGGTGGCACTCTCTTATCCCGAGCGATTGGTTGCCCCGTGGCCTCGGCTTGACCTCACGCAGGTGGGGCAGTTGACGTTCCAGCGGCCGCGGATGGACGCCTTCCCCTGCCTGGCCTTAGCCATTTCCGCCGGACGAGCCGGCAAGAGCTATCCGATTGCGCTCAACGCTGCGAACGAGGTTGCGGTCAAGGCCTTCCAGTCTGGTCGGCTCAGCTTCTCTGGCATTGCGCGGCTGGTCGCCGCGATGCTGGACCAGCATTCTCCTGAGGTGGTTGACAGCGTTTCGCATGTGCTGCAGCTATCCCGGCGCTTGGAGGCCGAGGCTCTGGATTTGCTGGCAGAGCTGTCCTAGCCGAGTTGCAATGATGCATAGATTAGGGCGAAGACGAAATGCATAGATTGGGCATATTCTGGCAAGAACCCCAGATAGGTAGGTGATTGAATGACTATTCTCTTGGCCGTGATCATGATCGGTATCCTGGTTTTTGCCCATGAACTGGGGCATTTCCTGGCGGCTAAGGCGAGCGGCATCATGGTGCTGGACTTTGCCATCGGCATGGGGCCAGTGTTGCTGTCACGCCAGGTAGGCGAGACGCGTTACTCCCTTCGCTTGCTTCCTATCGGTGGGTTTGCTCGCATGGCCGGGGAAGAAGTGGATGAGGCGAACAACCTCATTCCAGACGACCGGCGTTATGACAAGAAGCCCTTGTTGGCTCGCGCGCTGGTCAGTATCGCTGGGCCGGCGACCAATTTTCTCCTGGCCATACTCGTCTTTTCGCTTGTGTTCATGTTCATGGGGGTGCCCTCAGATCAGCCGATAGTGGGCACGTTGTCAGCCGGCTGGCCCGCGGAACAGGCAGGCATGGCGGTCGGTGATCGCATCATCAGCATCGATGGGGCTCCGGTTGCCAGTTGGTCAGATGTGCAGCAAGAGATTGCCAAGCTCGGCGGACAATCTGCCACAATGATGCTGGAACGCTCGGGCGAACAAATCAGCCTGCAGATCGTACCCCGCAAGGATGAGTCGACCGGTCAAGTGATGATCGGCATCGGGCCGAAGAACGACCGGTTCAGTTTCTTTGGATCGCTTCGGATGGGTTGGCGGGAGACTGTCTGGTTCACAGAGCAGATTATCAGCATTCTGACGAACATGGTTACCGGCAAAATCCCGGCTGAGGGTGCAGGGCCGATCGGGATGATCGTGATGGTCGGTCAGGTGGCGCGCACTGGAGTGATCAACTTGCTCACTTTTGCAGCGATCATCAGCATCCAGCTCGGACTGTTCAATCTGCTGCCTATCCCGGCCTTGGATGGAAGCCGCCTGGTGTTCTTCGCCATTGAAGCAATCCGGGGGAAACCGGTTGACCCGGAGAAGGAAAGTTTTGTACATTTCATCGGTTTTGTGCTGTTGATGGTCTTCATGGTCTTGATTACCTTCAAAGACTTGCAAAGGCTGAATATATTCTAGAATGCGATGGAGAAGAGACAGATGATAGAACAGATAGGTCTGCGCCGTCAGGCGCGAGAGGTGCGGATTGGCGACCTGCGCTTGGGTGGCGGGAGCGCGGTTCTCCTGCAATCGATGACTAACACCGATACGCGTGATATTGCAGGCACGAATAGGCAAGTCAGACAGCTATTTGAGGCCGGTTGTGACCTCGTGCGTGTAGCCGTGCCCAACCGGGAGTCCGCAGTTGCCCTAGAACAGATCGTGCGCTCGGCTCCCTGCCCAATCATTGCCGATATCCACTTTGACTACCGACTGGCAATTGCCTCGATCAAGGCCGGAGCACAGAAGATTCGTATCAATCCTGGCAACATCGGTAGCCAAGAGCGGGTGAGTCAGATCATCGCGGCTGCCAAAGCGGCCGGAGCCGCTATTAGGGTGGGGGTGAACAGCGGCTCTCTGCCGCCTGCACTGCTGCAGAAGTATGGCAGGCCAACCCCTGAGGCCTTGGTGGAAGCCGGCCTCGGCTATCTGGAGCAGTTCTCCGCCGAAGGCTTTGATCAGCTGGTCTTCTCGTTCAAGTCAAGCAGCGTGGTTGACACCATAGCAGCCTATCGCTTGGCGGCTGGGAAGATGGATTGGCCATTGCATGTGGGCGTTACCCACACTGGAACCGCCTGGCGCGGCACAATTCATTCGGCTGTCGGCATCGGTACCGTGCTGGCATTGGGCATTGGCGAGACTGTACGCGTGACTCTCACTGCAGATCCGGTGGAAGAGGTAAGGGTCGGACTGGAACTGCTGCGATCGCTGAACCTTCGTCCCCAGGGAATTAGTGTAATTGGATGCCCGACCTGCGGGCGTACGCCCGGTGACCTAATTGGTCTGACTGAAGCCTTCGAACGCAAGGTGGCAGGTCTCGCCGGTGACTTGAAGGTGGCAATTATGGGCTGTGCCGTGAATGGACCTGGGGAAGCCAGGGAGGCAGATCTGGGACTGGCGCTTGGTCCCGGGAAAGCGCTGCTCTTCGTACGGGGGGAAATAGTCGACCAAGTGCCATTCGAGCAGGCACTGGATCGCCTCTACGTGGAAGTAGTTAAGCGAGTCGAGGATGGTCATCAGAAGCGCTAGGGAGGGTAAATCATGCGGACTATTGCCATCATCCCAGCTTATAACGAAGAAAAGACCATTGCCCATATCGTAGCTGCCGCCCATGCGTCAGAGCTCGTGGACGAAGTGGTTGTTGTCAACGACGGTTCGGCAGATCAAACCAGCCAAGTTGCCCAGGTGGCCGGAGCCACAGTGGTGGAAATGGGCTGTAATCGGGGCAAAGGCGCCGCCTTGCAGACTGGGCTGCAATCGACAGACAGTGATGTGATTCTATTCCTGGACGCTGACCTAATTGGCCTGACCACAGAGCATATCGATACTCTGCTCTTGCCCGTGGTTAACGGGCAAGTGGATATGACCCTTGGCATCTTCGGGAAGGGAAGAACAGCTACAGATTTAGCGCAGAAGATTACGCCTTTTCTTTCCGGTCAGCGTGCGATCAAACGAACCGTCCTGCAGCAGTTGCCCAGCATGGACGAACTAGGGTACGGGGTGGAGATCGCATTGACACGTTTCGTGAAATCCAAAGGAATTCCCTATCAGGAAGTGATTCTGCCGGAAGTGTCTCAGGTGACCAAGGAAGAGAAGTTTGGCCTGTTGGATGGATTCACCAGGCGTTTGCGGATGTACTGGGACATCGTGCGCACACTGGCTCAGTAACTAGCCGGGACAGTCAATTGCAGGGAGTGGAAGAGATGATCTCCGAGTTGGCCATCGCGTTGCGCTTGCTGTTGGCGGCTGTTTTGGGTGGCGCGATCGGCCTGCAAAGGGAAAGTATCAACCGTCCGGCGGGTTTTCGCACCCACACCTTGGTTGCCACGGGGTCGGCGCTGGTGATGTTAGTTTCGGTCTATGGATTTGGCCAGGCAGGGCAGCTATCGGACCCGGCCAGACTAGCGGCACAGGTTGTCAGTGGCATTGGTTTTCTGGGTGCTGGAACCATCCTCAAGGAAGGCAGCACCATTCGGGGGTTGACCACTGCCGCTTCCCTGTGGGTCGTCTCCGGGATTGGTCTGGCTGTGGGCGCAGGCTTCTTCGGTGGAGCTGTGGTTGCGACGATTTTGGTCTATGTCTCACTCTCTTCTCTCGGACGGCTGGACAAGTATCTCTTCCACCGTTCTCTCTACCACTCACTCACACTTTGGGCTATGGATCGCCCTGGTCAGTTGGGCAGAATTGCCTCGTTTGTCGGTCAATGTAATGTCTCAATTCTGAATGTGCGTCTTCGCAGGGAAGCAGACGACGAGAAGGTGCAGGTTGTGCTGCAGGTTAAGTTGCCACTGGATTACGCAGTTGATGAGTTGTGTGCAGCTCTGGCCGGTCTGGACGGGGTAACTAGTGTGTCAGCCGGTCCTTGACCAGTGATCCCAGCCCGTCCTCCTCCCACGGCTTGCAGTCGGACGGGCAGTATGGTACAATACGGCTGGCAGAGAGTGGGGTGTTCCCACTCTTTCGCTTATTTGCCCTCGCGTCAGTCTTGGACGCGGAGGAACTGATCGCGCACTCGAGTGCGCTACGCTTTCATTGAGATCGCGGCACTACGTGCCGCTAGGAGCAAGCCGATAGTTGCTGCGCAACAATCGCTTTCATTTGAGATCGCGGCACTACGTGCCGCTGGGGGAGGTGCGGTTCATGACTAAGTCTGCAAGCATTCCAGAGATCACGCAGTTGATCGAGCCGCTTGTCCTGGAAAAAGGCTACAGCCTGGTGGAAGTCGCCTTTGGTACAGCTTTTCGCCGTCGCACATTGACTGTGTACATAGATAAGGCTGACGGGGTGCAGGTGGCCGATTGTCAGGCGCTCGCGCGTGAGATCGGCGATCTACTGGAAGAACGTGACGCGGTTAACGGCAGTTATGTGTTGGAAGTCTCATCCCCAGGTGCAGAGCGACCCCTGAAGAGTGACCGGGACTTTCTGCATTTCCAGGGTCGCTACGCTTTGATTCGTACCAGGGAGCCGCTGCCTGACCTTGGCAAAGACGAGGTTCATGGGTTCCTGCGTGGGCTTCAGGACGGGTTTGTTCTGCTGGAGACAGAGCAGGGCCAGCACTTGCAGATCCAGAGAGAAAATGTCATCAAAGCCAGGTTGGCCATTAAGTTTTAGGAGGGAGCAAGCAGGAAATGAATGCTGAGTTCATCCAAGCCATTCATGATCTGGCCAAGGAGAAGGGCATAGAGGAGTCGATTCTGTTCGAAGCCATCGAGGCTGCCTTGAGTTCAGCCTATAAGCGAAACTTTGGCACGGCTCAGAACGTGAAAATCGACATCAATCACAACACCGGAGAGATTCACGTTTATGGGCAGAGGGCGGTGGTGGAGGAGGTGGCTGATCCGACTCTGGAGATCAGCCTGACTGAAGCCCGTGAAATCAGTCCGACATACAGCCTAGGGGATGTGGTGCTGACGGAAGTGACCCCGCGCAACTTCGGTCGGATTGCGGCCCAGGCAGCCAAGCAGGTGGTAGTGCAGCGCATTCGTGAAGCTGAACGTGGTCAAGTTTACGATGAGTACACGAATCGCGAGCAGGACATTGTCACCGGTGTGATTACTCACATTGAAGGTAAGAATGTGTTCATTGAGTTGAACAAAACCGAGGCTGTGCTGATCCCAACCGAACAAGTGCAGGGGGAGCGTTATCGGCCAGGTGACAGGCTGAAGGCCTTCATCCTGGAGGTGAAGCGTACGACCAAGGGGCCACAGATCATCGTATCCCGCAGCCACCCAGGGTTGCTGAAGCGTCTGCTCGAGCTCGAGGTGCCCGAGATCCATGATGGAGTGGTGGAACTGCGGGGCCTGTCCCGGGAAGCCGGTTCCCGTTCAAAGATCGCCGTCTATTCCAAAGATCCTAAGGTGGATGCAGTGGGCGCGTGCGTAGGGCCTCGCGGCATGCGCATTCAGACAATCGTCAACGAACTACGCGGCGAAAAGATCGATGTGGTCGCTTTTGACCCCGATCCGGCCAAATACGTCGCCAATGCCCTCAGTCCTGCCAAGGTTACTTCCGTCAGCACTGACGAGCCCGCCAAGGTGGCTCGGGTGATCGTTCCTGACTATCAGCTTTCCCTTGCCATCGGTAAGGAGGGGCAGAATGCCCGTCTGGCTGCCAAGATGACCACCTGGAAAATTGACATCAAGAGCGAAAGTCAGGCGGCCGAGACCGGGAGGGAGTAATGATGAAGACGCGTAAGGTGCCTGAGCGGATGTGTGTGGGATGCAAGACCATGCACCCAAAGCGTGAACTGCTGCGAGTAGTGCGTACCCCTGAGGGAGAAGTACTGCTTGACTTAACCGGAAAGAAAGCCGGACGAGGTGCCTATGTCTGCCCTAGCAGTGCCTGTTTGGAGTTGGCCCTGAAAGGGGATCGCTTAAGCAAGGCTTTGGAAGTAAGAGTTGAGGCGGAAATGGCCGATCGCCTGCGCCAGTCTGTGATAGAGCGAGAAAGCCAATGAACGACGGGTTTCTACAGTTTCTCGGGATTGCTTGGCGGGCACGCTCCCTCATCGCTGGCGAATACCCTTGCTTACAGGCACTGAGGGCCGGTCGTGGACACTTGTTGATCGTGGCGGCCGATGCTTCCGAGAATACTGCTAAGCGTTTGCTGGCGGCTGCCGAGCATCGGGCGGTGGAGACTCACGTGGCATATAGTAAAGACGAGTTGGGACATGCCGTTGGGCAGAGTCAGCGAGCGGCACTATTGGTCGTTGACTCAGGGTTTGCCAAGAAACTGCAGCAGCTGGCCGGGCAGGGACGGGGCCCTGCCGCAGTGCGATAGTTGCTGCGCAACAATCGCTTTTATTGAGATCGCGGCACTGCGTGCCGCTGGGGAGGTGGCCGAATGAGCAGGATTAGGATACATGAACTGGCCAAGGAGTTGAACGTTCCGAGCAAGAAGTTGGTTGACGCATTGGCCGACTTGAACCTAAACGTGCAGAACCACATGAGCTCGATTGATGATGCGGTTGCGGACATCATCCGTGACGTATTGAAGCCGAAGGCGAAGAAGGGGAAGAAGTCCTCAGCTGAAGCTTCTACCGCAGTCGTTGACTCGACTGAGCAGCACGAGCCTGCGCTCGATTCCGGTAGCCACACGACCGACGCACGTCTACAACCAGAGGAACAAACTAACAACAATGTTGCGCCGGTTAGGCCGGTGCCGGATAAGGAGCCTAGCCAGAAACAGATGACAATCACCACACAGAAACCAGCACAACCGAGACAGGTCCCTAGCGCACCAGTTGCGCCAGTTACGCCGACCCCATCGATTCCGGAAGTCTCCGACGAGGTGGAGTTGGACACAGCTTTTGAAGGAAAGAAAGACGAAGCAGCAGCTCGCAGCAAACGGCCGAAGCGCCCGGCGGGACCACAGGCTCGCACCGACAACTCGGCTCGCAAAGGTGGAGACAACCGCCACCGCGGGGATCGTTCCAGGCCACCGCTGAGAAATGAACCCACGCGACGCAATGAACCGGCCGTAGTCAAATTAGGCAGCGAAGACATTACCGTGGGTGAACTGGCCGGCAAGATGAAGCGTCCTGCCGCCGAGTTGATCCGCAAGTTGATCGATCTTGGGGTGATGGCCTCCATCAACCAGGCTATCGATGCAGACACGGCTGCGTTAATCGCGACCGAACTGGGATTCACCGTGGAACAGGCTACTCCACCGAAACCGGTCTATGAGAATCCCTTCGATGAGCCATCACCGGTTGATGACCCGAGTCAACTGCTGAGCCGTCCTCCGGTGGTGACCGTCATGGGTCATGTCGATCACGGCAAGACCAGCTTGCTGGACGCGATCAGGCAAACGAATGTCACGGCGCAGGAGGCCGGCGGCATCACCCAGCATATCGGTGCGTACCAGGTGGAGATCATGGGGCAGACGATTACCTTCTTGGACACCCCGGGGCATGAAGCCTTTACCGCCATGCGCGCACGGGGTGCCAAGGCTACCGACATTGCCATTTTGGTAGTGGCAGCCGACGACGGCATCATGCCGCAGACAATCGAAGCGATCAACCACGCCAAGGCGGCCGGAGTTCCGATCATCGTGGCAGTGAATAAGATCGACAAGCCAGGGGCCAACCCGGATCGAGTCAAACAGCAGTTGACTGAGCATGGCCTGGTGCCGGAAGAGTGGGGTGGCGAGACCATTTGTGTCAACGTTTCTGCTCTCAAGAAGCAAGGCATAGATGATTTGCTCACTTCCATCCTCACGCTGTCCGAACTGGCTGAGTTCCGGGCTAATCCAGACAAGCCGGCTCGGGGAGTCGTGATCGAATCGAAGATCGACAAGGGCCGTGGACCGGTGGCCACCGTGTTGATCCACGAAGGTACCTTGACCGTAGGGGATGCCGTGTTGGCGGGCGTTACCGCAGGCAAGGTTCGCGCCATGACCAATGACAAAGGGCGTCGCCTGAAGAGCGCTGGCCCGTCCGCTCCGGTGGAGATTGTCGGTTTGCCGGACGCACCGGGTGCTGGTGAGCAGTTCATGGTAGTTGCTGACGAGAAGATGGCTCGCAATTATGCGGAGCTGTTGCGCACCAAGAAACGCGACGCAGAGATGAAGACAGTGCAGCGCGTGTCCCTGGATGACCTCTTTGACAAGATCAAGGAAGGGCAGCTCAAGCAATTGAGTATCGTTCTGAAGGCCGACGTGCAGGGCTCGGTGGAGGCATTGCGTCAGGCACTATCCAAGTTGGGCAATGAAGAAGTGAGTGTTGCTGTCATCCACGAGGGCGTTGGCCCGGTTAATGAAAGCGACATCCTGTTGGCTTCTGCTTCCGACGCGATCATCATTGGGTTCAATGTTCGTCCGGATGCCAGCACCCGCAAGATTGCCGAGCAGCACAACGTGGACATTCGCCTCTATCGGGTGATCTACGATGCCATCGAAGATGTGGAGAAGGCGATCAAAGGCCTGCTCGCCCCGGTCTTTAAAGAGGTGGTGCTTGGGCAGGCTGAGGTGCGGCAAGTGTTCCGCGTGACCAAAGTCGGCACCATCGCAGGCTGCTACTTGACCGACGGCAAGATCACTCGCCAGGCCAAGGTGCGTTTGTTGCGCGGGGGAGTAGTGATCTTTGAGGGGCAGATCGACTCTCTCAAGCGCTTTAAGGATGATGTGCGAGAAGTCGCGGCAGGATATGAATGCGGTATCGGGCTGGCCGGTTTCAACGACATCAAAGAGGGCGACCTGATCGAAGCATACATCATCGAACAGGTTGCCAGGCAGTAGCTCAAGCTTCGCCACATCCCCGAAGGAGGATGAATTATGACCCAATATCGACCGGAGAGGCTGAAAGGCCTGCTGCAAGCTGAGTTGAGTGACATTATCCACAACTCACTGAAGGACCCGCGAGTCGGCTTCGCCTCAGTGACGTCAGTGGAGGTCTCTAACGATTTGAGACATGTCAAGGCATTTGTCAGTGTGCTCGGAGAACCGTCTGAGCGGGACGCGACGCTTGCGGCACTGAATCGGGCGACCGGATTCATCAGGACGGAGGTTGGTCGCCGCATCAGCCTGCGGCACACGCCGGAGATCATCTTCCGCCCGGATGATTCGATTGCGCACGGTACGCACATCAACTCCTTGTTGCGCCAGTTGCGTGCCGAAGAACAGGACGGCCAGCGTGATGGCCGGTAAAGGCACAATCTCGGAGATGGCGGCCGCCCTGCAAAGGGCGAGCCGCCTGTTACTCGTGGCCCATCTGTCTCCGGACGGTGACAGCCTGGGGTCGTTGCTGGCTCTCGGTCAGGCCCTTGATGACGGACGGCGGGAGATTGTCGTTTTCGTACCAGATGGTGTACCGCTGAAGTATCGTTTTCTGCCCGGCTGGCAGACGGTGACGGTCGATCCGGATCGTCTGCCCCTAGATCCTGGCACCGTGGTGCTGCTCGACTGTGGTGAGTGGCAGCGAACCGGCCTGCCTGAGCGCTACCTTGCGTACCCTTCCCTGAACATCGACCATCATCGTACTTCAATCGGTGTCGCGGATGTCAACCTAATCGACTCCCAAGCGGCTGCCACCGGAGAGCTGATTCATCGCGTGCTCAAGCAGGCTGCAATACCGATTGATGCCGCTGTGGCGACCTGTCTCTATACTGCTGTTGTTAGCGATACCGGGTGGTTTCGCTTCAGCAATGCTTCGCCCGAGATTCATCTCCTGGCGGCAGAGCTGTTGCAACTCGGGGCGGACCGCGAGTTGGTCAATGACTGGCTGAGCACGATGCCACGCACTTATTTGCAGGCGCTGACGCTGGTCCTCGAACGCCTGACCGTGTTCTGTGATGACCAGGCTTCGATTTCCTGGCTCAGCTTCGCAGACCTGCAATCCATCGGAGTCGCTCCCACGGAAATGGAGGGGCTAATAGACTACCCACGTGCGCTCCCGGGAGTGCAAGTTGCAGCTCTCTTGGTAGAGACTGCACCCAATACTCAAAAGGTTAGTTTCCGCTCCCGTGCGCCGATCGACGTCAGTCGCCTGGCTGGTGAGTTCGGTGGAGGCGGTCACGCGCGTGCCGCCGGGTGCACCCTGAGTAACGAGGATATTCCGCACAGCCTTGCCTTAATTCGTGCTGCCATGGAGAGGGGGCTCCGCGGCGATGCCAGTTGAAGGCTTTCTCAACTTGCTCAAGCCGCCGGGCATGACCTCCCACGATGCAGTGGGCAAGGTTCGCCGCATCTTCGGTACGCGCTCTGTGGGTCATGCTGGCACTCTGGATCCAGCGGCGTCGGGTGTGCTGCCGATGGCTATCGGGCGCGCCACTCGCCTGCTGGAATACATGGTTGATGACAGCAAGACATATATAGGCGAAGCCACGTTCGGCATCGCCACTGATACACTGGACCAGTGCGGTCGGGTTATAGATGAGCAGCCGGTCGCCTTTGCGAATGCAGAGCTACGGCAGGCGATGGATGCCATGGTTGGCTGTCAACTGCAATCTCCGCCAGCCTTTTCGGCCGTCAAGCATCAGGGGAAGCCGCTCTATGAGTATGCGCGGCGAGGAGAGATCATCGAGAAGCCAGGCAGAGAGATTGAGATTAAGGAGTTCTCGCTCCTTTCCCACCATCCTGGCCGTTATCCGCGCTGTCTGTTTCGAGTAGACTGTTCGAAAGGTAGCTATGTACGCGTACTAGTTAAGGATCTGGCAGCCAGGTTGGGTACGATCGGCACGCTCACCTTTCTGCTGCGTTCCCGCGTGGGCCAGCTCACCCTGCAGGGTGCGTATACATTGGAGGAACTGTCATTACAAGCGGCTGGCGCTAATCTATCCGACTGTCTCCTGCCGTTCGAGACGGCTGTCAGCCATTTGCCGTCCGTGCAACTTAGCGGAGAGCAGGTGCTAGGATTCATCAATGGGCGGACGGTGGTTGTGTCTGCTGATACAGTCGGTGTCTGTTGCGCCTACGGCGCCGACGGGCTGATAGGCGTCGGAGAAGTCCAGGATGGGATACTGCAACCGCGAAAGGTACTGACATCACGGGAGGATATTCGCTAAATGATCGTGACTAGTGATTTCTTGGATTTGCCGCGCGGGGAGAGGGTATTTGCCATTGGCAATTTTGACGGCGTGCACCTCGGTCATCAAGCGCTCTTTCGCCGAGCGGCGGCACTGGCTTCTGACCGAGGAGGGGTTGCTATTGCCCTTGCTTTTCACCCGCACCCGCTGCAAGTGCTTGGCTACTCGGTGGAAACCATCACCGATGATGACCAGAAGGTCAGTCTGATCGCCGACCACGGCGTTTCAGCTTACTTCGCCATGCCCTTTGGGGCGGAGTTGGCGGTCATGCCGCCGGAACGTTTTGTGCGCGAGGTGCTGATCGAGCAGGCGGAGGCCAGTGCAGTCGTGGTCGGCTTTAACTTCAGCTTCGGCAAAGGCGGCGCCGGAACGCCTGAGTTTCTGGCGCAAGCACTGGCCGCATACGGTGTGCCGGTGGAGATCGTCGCCCCGGTGGTAATCGGCGGGGAGGCAGTCAGCAGCACACGTATCCGCCAGTGCATTCGGCACGGCGACTTGGATAGGGTGGAGACCATGCTCGGTAGGCCATACAGTCTGAGTGGGGTGGTTCTGCCGGGTGACCAGAGGGGAAGGACGATCGGTTATCCCACAGCCAACCTGTACAATCTGCAGGGGCTTGCGCTGCCGCCCTTTGGGGTGTACGCAGCGGAGGTGCTGGGAATAGGACCCGGCATGGCCAATCTCGGTATCCGACCGAGCTTTCCTCAGGCCGGGCCTAGCCTGGAAGTGAACATTCTAGATTGGCACGGTGACCTCTACGGCAACAGGATAGACGTCGTCCTGCGCCGCTTCCTACGCGGAGAACGCAGGTTCAACAGCTTGGCTGCACTGCAGCAGCAGTTGGCGAGTGATCGACTCGAGGTGAAGCGGCTACTAGGCCGGCACTGAGCGGCTGGCATGCCCTCCTCTGGTCATGCATAGGGATTACTGGGGCGCACTTGTCCCGGGGTTTCCCCCATGATAGAATAGGAGGGGTCTCGGTGGCCGATTACACCGTTACTGAGTTTCTCAGCCTGCTCTTTGAGTTGGAACACAATCGCCGATTTCTGCGCTTGCGGCGCGAGCTCGAGCGTCGATATCATCGGTTGAGCGGTCAGGGATCTCGTCGGGAGGCTTACATCGACAGCGTTTTGGCATTGCTCTGGGAGTCGGACGCCGATTCGCAAACTGTTCTGGCCGGAAGATAGTCATGCAGGTTGTGATCAGCAATCACGCCGCACGCCGCCTGCAGGATTCTCGTCAGTCCGGAATCACCACCGACGACCTGACTAGGGCTGCATTGCAGGTGCCTGGACGAGTACCGGCCGCAACTAGGTTTCGCGGCAGCGCTGCTCGCAGCGGCCGCCAGTTTGATTTCGTGATCAAAGATGTTATGACCACGCGATTGGTGATCACGGTCATCGGCAAGTAGGTTGCCATTTGGCCAGTTTGTGGACAAGCATGAGTAGAGCGGAATGTCGGACTCTCGGCCGGCCGCCGGCAGGGTGAGTCCGTGGTTGCGATAGATCGCAGGCGCATTCCTGGGCATGATCCATGGTATAATGGTCATGGCCCAACGAACCGATGGCTAGGATGGACGATATCCTCCGAACGTTTACCTTGGCTGTCTGGGGATTAGAGTGAAGGAGGTGGACTAAATGGCACTGGATCAGGATAATAAGCGTCAGATCATCGAGACGTACAAACTCCATGAGGGTGACACCGGCTCTCCAGAGGTGCAGATCGCACTTTTGACTGAGCGGATCAATTCTTTGACCGCTCATCTACAGGAGCATCAGAAGGATCATCATTCTCGCCGCGGCTTGTACAAGATGATCGGTCAGAGGCGCAGATTCCTCAACTATCTGCGTCAGAACGACATCGAGCGCTATCGTACGATTATTGAGCAGCTAGGCATTCGCAAGTAGTGAAGACGGGTTCTCCGTCTGCAGAGAGGCGGCGTTCTGTCCAAGTAGTAGGTGGGCAACGCCGTCTTTTGTCCTTTTGCAGTGCAGTTGTGGGGGCAACCTGTCCTGCGACTGTATGTCGGGCGTTAGCTGTGAAATAATAGGATAGAATTGCGAAAAGATAGGATGGTGATTTATGCGGAGTTATTCTATGCAGTTGGCGGGGCGTCAGCTCACTATTGAGACTGGCAAGCTAGCCAAGCAGGCGCACGGATCTGCGCTTGTCAAGTACGGCGATACATATGTGTTGGTTAATGCAACTGTCTCCAAGCAGCCGCGGGAAGGCATTGATTTCTTCCCATTGTTGGTCGATTACGAGGAGCGCCTGTACTCGGTCGGCAAGATTCCGGGCGGCTTCATCAAGCGTGAGGGCAGACCAAGCGAGAAAGCCATTTTGGCAGCACGCTTGATTGATCGCCCCTTACGTCCCCTGTTCCCCAAGGATCTGCGCAATGATGTGCAGGTGGTAGCTACGGTCATGTCTGTCGATCACGACAACAGCCCGGAGATAGCCGCCATGATTGGGGCATCGGTCGCGCTCAGCATCTCCAAGATCCCGTTCAACGGCCCGATCGCCGGCGTAATCGTGGGTCTAGTCGATGGCCAGTTGGTGTTGAACCCAACCGCTGCGCAGGCTGCCGAAAGCGACATGCACCTGGTGGTTTCCGGCACCAAGGATGCCATCATGATGGTTGAGGCTGGCGCCAAAGAAGTTCCGGAAGATCAGATGGTGGAGGCCTTGCTCTTTGCGCACGACGCAATTAAGCAGATTGTTGAGCTGCAGGAGCAGATCCAAGCAGAAATCGGCCAGGAAAAGATGGCCATGCCTGGGAAGGTCATCAGTGATGAACTGGTGCAAGCGGTGGTTGCTTACGCCAGCGACAAGCTGGATGCGGCCGTGCACAATCCAATCAAGCAGGAGCGCGAATCAGGCGTCGCTGCCGTCGAGGAAGAGACTTTGCAGCACTTCGCCGAGATCTACCCGGACGAGCAGAAAGCGATCAAGGATGTACTGCATTCCACGCTGAAGAAACTCGTGCGGCGGGCAATTGTGCAGGACGGTGAGCGTCCTGATGGCAGGCGCACTGATGAGATCCGGCCAATCAGTTGTGAAGTTGGTTTGTTGCCGCGCACCCACGGGTCAGGCCTCTTCACCCGCGGACAAACCCAGGCCTTGAGTGTGGTCACATTGGGCGCCATGGGCGATGTGCAGACGATCGATGACCTCTCAACTGATGAAAGCAAGCGCTATATGCATCATTACAACTTCCCGCCTTACAGCGTGGGCGAAACTCGTCCCATGCGCGGACCGAGCCGGCGGGACATCGGACACGGAGCACTCGGAGAGCGGGCACTGACTACGATGATTCCATCGCCTGAGGAGTTCCCGTACGCCATTCGCGTGGTCTCAGAGATTCTTGAGTCAAACGGCTCAACCTCTCAGGCCAGCATCTGCGGCAGCACTCTGGCGCTGATGGATGCTGGTGTGCCGATCAAACGGCCAGTAGCTGGCATTGCCATGGGTCTGGTCAGCGATGGGGAAGCGTTCACCATACTGTCAGACATTCAGGGGCTCGAAGATGCACTCGGCGACATGGACTTCAAGGTGGCAGGTACCACCATTGGCATCACCGCCCTGCAGATGGACATCAAGATCTCAGGCGTGACTCCGGAGATCCTGCGGCGTGCACTCGAGCAGGCCCGGGTTGGTCGTCTCTTCATCTTGGACAAGATGTTGGCCGTAATGCCTGCGCCGAGAGCGGACCTCTCTCCGTATGCACCACGTATGCTGACCATGATGATCTCGGTCGACAAGATCAAAGACGTGATTGGTCCTGGCGGCAAAGTGATCAACAAGATCATTGCTGAAACAGGCGTGAAGATTGACATCGAAGATGATGGACGTATCTTCATCGCAGCCGTGGATACAGAAGCCGGCGAGAAGGCCAAGAAGATGATCGAGGCGATCACTGCTGAGGTCGAAGTCGGTCGGATATACACTGGACGCGTCACCCGCGTAGAGAAGTACGGTGCCTTTGTTGAGGTGATGCCAGGCAAAGAGGGACTGGTGCACATCTCACAGTTGGATGAGGGAAGAGTGGCACAGACAGAAGACATCTGCAAGGTGGGCGACGAGATTTTGGTCAAGGTGACCGAGGTCGATCGCATGGGTCGGGTGAACCTCTCACGCAAGGAAGCTCTATTGGCTCAGAAGTAGGGAGTGCGTTGGCGACAACGCCTCCCTCTCTTTTTCTTATCGGCTTGGACCTCCATTCTGGGGACGGGCATATTCCTTGTCTCCGCCCCATAATCCTCCACTAGTAGGGTGTTAAGTCTTAGACTATTGAGCGTTCAGTGGTCACCAGAACCAAGCGGACGCTGCGGGTTAGTTTTGGGCTTGACCGAGTACTAGAGATCGTTAAGGGAGGAAACTGGATGCGCAAGTTATGGATGTCGCTAGTCTCTGTGGCCTTGGTCCTAGCATTGGCTGCGGCCGTCTTGCAGGTTAGGCAAGGGGAAACTGCCTCCCGTTCGGCAGCGGGAGTGACGATCGAATCCGGCAACCCGGACGAGGCAGTTGCCGTCGGCGAGTTGACTGAGCTAGAGGTGGCAGGCAAGGTCAGTCAGTTAGCTGCCTTGCTGCATCTGGAACCGACCGATCCGGTCATCGACTCGGTGACCAAGGGAGTGATCCCTGGCCTGGCCGGTCGGGAGTTGGATCAGGAAGCCGCTGTTGCCGAGATCATGGCGGCTGACCGCGACAGCTTGCTCAAGCCAAAGATGCGTGATCTAGAGCCCCAGTCGCTCTGGGAATACTCCAAGTATCCGATTTATCAGGGCAATCCGGCGAAGAAGCAGATCGCCCTGGTGATCAACGTCGCTTGGGGAAACAAAGAACTGGTGGAAATGCTCAGCATTCTCGACCAGGCCGATGTGCGTGCATCCTTCTTTCTCGTCGGTCGATGGGCAGCCAAGAATCCGGATCTGGTGCAGCGGATCGCAGCCGCCGGGCACGAGTTTGGCAACCACGCCTACTCCGACCCGCACTTGCCGAAGCTCTCCGCGGCCGAGATTGCGGCGGAGATCACCCGGACCAGCGAGGTGATCACTCAGATCACCGGGCAGCCTGTCCACTTCTTCAGTCCACCTTATAACGACTTCAACCAGACTGTGCTAGACACCGCTGCCGACTTGGGATACTTGACCGTTCTCTGCAGCTTGGACACAGCAGATTGGATGCGCCCGGGTGTTTTGCGTATCGTGCAGCGGATCGTACCCAAGGCACACGCGGGAGCAATCGTCTTGATGCATCCCACTGAGCAGACTCCCGCCGCGCTCGGGCCGATCATCGAGGGGCTACGTCAGCAGGGCTACGAATTGGTGCCGGTCAGCGAATTGCTCTCCCCTGTTCCTGGGGGCAGACTGACGAAGCCGGGGGAATGATTGCGTGGTCTTTTTTGGGCGAATAGGGTAGGATAAGACAGCGAACAGATCAGAAGTGCTAGTGGCTTCAGTCGGACGGCCTGGTTCGTTCGGCTGGGGCCATTGCTGCAGTCAGGAGGTATCGTTCTTGCAGATTTCACATATTCGACCCGGTTTGGTATTGGCTACCGAGCACTTGCCCATGGTCCGCTCGGCTGCCTTGGGCTTCTGGGTGCGTTCGGGAGTCAACAATGAGCCGGCAAAATGGCAGGGCGTTTCGCACTTTCTGGAGCACCTCGTATTCAAGGGCACGGACAGCCGCAGCGCCAGGCAGATATCTGAGAGCTTTGACGATATTGGCGGTGAGGTGAACGCCTATACTGCCAAGGAGTACACGTGCTTCTACTGCAAGGTCGTGGACGAGCATCTTGCCCAGGCAGTGGAGATTCTGACCGACATGGTCTGTCATGCCAGACTTGATGCGGATGATGTCGCCAAGGAGCGGAACGTCATCCTGGAGGAGGTTGGCATGTATGAGGACTCTCCAGAGGAATACGTGCATGATTTGCTGGCTCGTGCGATCTGGCCTGCTGGTTCACTCGGGCGGGCCATTTTAGGCACAAGGCAGAGCCTGGCGGAACTAACTGTCGATGACATTCGTCAATATTACCAGCAGCACTACACGACCGGCAATACGGTGATAGCGGCTGCCGGCAGTGTCGATCACGCCTCCTTGGAGAGCCTGTTGGCGGCAAGGCTGGACTTGTCTGAACGAGATGCGGACAGACTGGTTGCGCAGGAGTGGAGCGAGCCAGGTGCCCCCATTCTGCTGGAGCGACCGACCGAGCAACTACACTTGACACTGGGTATGCCTGGCCTTGCGCTGGGAGATGAACGCATTTACGCCTGGAATCTGTTGAACAACATCCTCGGTTCAGGGATGAGCTCTCGCCTCTTTCAGCGATTGCGGGAAGAGCACGCCCTCGTCTACAGTGCCTACTCTTACACCGCTAGCTTTCGGCAGGCCGGCTACTCCGCCATCTATCTAGGCTTAGCCCCACGCAACCTGGGGCAGGCCCTGCAGCTGATCTCGGGAGAGCTGGCTTCTCTCTGCCGCAATCCGGTTTCGCCTGAGGAGCTCCGGCGCGCCAAGGCACAGGTGAAGGGCGCGATGATCATGGGGCTGGAGAGTACCGCCAATCACATGAGTCGCATGGGTCGTGGTCTGCTCATGCTCGGTCGAGTGCAGCCGGTGGAGCAGGTGATTGCAGCCATTGAAGCGATCACCGCCGATGACCTGCGCTCCCTGGCCAATCAGCTGTTCAGTCGTAATCAGCTGGCTGTCGCTGGCATTGGCAACGTGGAGCAGGTGCAGGGGTTGCTCTCTGACCTCTCCTGGTAGGGAGATAGGTTCTTCTGAACTTCGCTACTGCTCTCTCGTCGGTCGTCTTTCTCTACGGTTCAGCGAGTTGGAAGGTTGATGAGCTGCGTTGTCATCCGAGCCCAGGCACAAGAGAGTGGGAGGTTGCAGGTATTTCGCCTCCGGAGTGGAAGGATCTACCTATAGGGCTCGCATGATTGATTAGGGTGGTTCTCGCCAGTTCTGAACAAAGATTGCGGCTCGCAGTCAGTGGTCTCTGGGTTGCCTGTGCGGCAGGCTTGTGTTAATCTTGGAGTACACAATTCAGAAGCGAGGTGGGTGAATGGGCGGGAAAGGTGAAATGACGTTGCAGGAAGAGATTGAGTTGCTGCGTCAGGAACTGCATCGGCTACTCTCGGACCATACTACCGAACTCACTTCAGCCAAGACCTGCGCGTTGAGCGCGAGGCTGGATTTGCTGATTGCTCGTTACATGAACGAGACAATGAAATCGAAAGCAGCAGGCAGTTGAACTGTCAGGACCCGGAAGGGTCCTTTTTTTGTGCTGCGGATAATAGCGCAGACACCGCCCGCATTGAATGTACTAGTAGGGCGTCAAGTCTTGAACCACCGAATGTAGGGTCAGTTGATCCCCGAAACCAGTTGGACAAAGGCTTGACGATTCATGATATTTCCGGGGTCAGAAAGTAGTAGACGGCATGAACTGTCGGGCAGAAAGAGGTGATGCAGGCGTGTATTACAGCGAGTTGGCCGCAAAGGAGATAGTCAATCTCCATGATGGGCGGAAGCTCACAGCCTCCGGAGTGTACGATTTGGTGATTGACGAGCAGACAGGCCGGCTGGAGTCGCTATTGGTGGAGAAGAGGTCTTTCCTGGGATTGCGCGGTGGGAGTGAATTGCTGATCTCGTGGTCGGCGGTTAAGCGCATCGGCGATGACGTGATTATCCTAGACCAGCCCCTCGGCACCGATACTTTTGCCTAAACTGGGCCTACATGCGCATTTGCCTACAAGTGAAGATATTTCCCAGGGGGTCGGCATCAGTCGGCCCCCCTTTTCACACCTATTTTGCAGTGCTCATATAGTGTAGGGAGCAGTGGGGAGGAGGGCGGAAATGCGGGGCCCAGATTTGCGTGGTTGTCGCATCGCGGTTATCGGTGGGGATGCGCGTACCCTATTCTATATTCCTGCTTTGATGGAAACTGGGGCGGAGGTAAAAGCTGTCGGTCTGGAAAAAGCGGTTGGTCTTGTTCCTTGCGACCTCTCCCATCTGCCTGACGCTCTGCTCTGGGCGGATGTTCTGATCCTGCCGATGGCGGGGGTTGCCCGGGATGGTACAGTGTCCACGCAGTTCTCTGACCACAGACTGGTGCTCGGTGCAGAGAACGGCAGCCTCGCGCGTCCAGGAACATTGGTGCTCACCGGGGTAGCCAGGGGAGGTCTGAAGGAGTTGGCTGCGAGCCTTCGCTGGCGCCTGCTGGAGATCGTGGACATCGATGAGTTGGCGATCCAGAACTCCATACCGTCGGCGGAAGGCGCGTTGCAGATGGCCATGGAAACATCGGATATCACTATTCATCACAGCCACAGTCTCGTGTTGGGCTTTGGTCGAGTGGGCATGACGCTGGCCAAAGCACTGGCAGGGCTTGGAGCAAAGGTGTTTGTGGCGGCTCGTAACCCTGTTGACCTGGCCAGGATCAAGGTTTGTGGTTATGGGGCAGTTCCGTTCAGTGAACTGGCTTTTGACCTGAACTCAGCAGACTTCGTGTTCAACACAGTCCCAGCCATGGTTCTGGGTGAAAGCCTGCTGCAACTGACCAGGCCGGAAGTGGTGATTATCGACATTGCTTCAGTTCCCGGGGGGGTGGATTTTGCCGCCGCCGAGCGGTTGGGGCGGAAGGCAGTGCTGGCGCCGAGCCTGCCCGGGCTGGTTGCCCCGCGCACAGCTGGGCGCATTCTGGGAGACTTGTTGCCTGCAATCATCAAACAACAACTTGAGGGGAGGATCGATCGGCAGTGAAACTATCAGGTAAACGCGTCGGTTTCGCGATCACAGGCTCGTTCTGCACTTTTCAGGACATAGTTGAGCCGCTGCAATCGCTGGTTGCAGCAGGAGCGGATGTCTATCCGATCATGTCACAGGCAGCTCATCAGTACGACACCAAGTTTGGGGCATCTCTGCACTGGCGCAATCTGATTGAGGGCCTCAGCGGCAGGAGTATCATTCACGATATCGTGGGCGCGGAGCCAATTGGGCCAGGGCAGATGCTTGACCTGATTATCGTCGCTCCTTGCACCGGCAACACGCTAGCCAAACTGGCCAATGCCGTCACTGACAGCCCGGTAACCATGGCTGCGAAGGCTCATCTGCGCAATGGACGTCCGGTGCTCTTGGCGATAGCGACCAATGATGGTCTGGGGCAGAACGCCAAGAACATCGGTTTGCTGCTCGCCGCCAAACACTTCTACTTCGTGCCCTTTGGTCAGGATAACGCTAGAACCAAACCGACGTCCCTGATCGCCGACATGAAACAAATCAAGGCGGCGGCAGAGTTGGCACTGGAAGAAACGCAGTTGCAGCCGATCTTGATCACTCACTGACAGCAGCCAGTGGCACCGACTGGCCGACAAGGAGGTGGCACAAGGGTGCCCATAATCGTGCAGAAATTTGGAGGAACCTCCGTATCCACTGCTGAGTGCAGAGCGGCCGCAGTGGCCCGCGTCTTGGAGGCGAGGCAGCAGGGGTATCAACCAGTGGTCGTCGTCTCTGCCATGGGGAGAAGCGGTGACCCCTATGCGACGGATTCCCTGATTGAACTGGTGCAGAGTAGCGGTGAGGGGCTGGAGAAGCGTGACCTGGACATGGTCATGACCTGCGGTGAGATCATCGCGGCGGGCGTGTTCGTCTCCCTTCTGCGCAGGAAGATCGTGAAGGTGGCCATGCTCACTGGCTGGCAGGCCGGCATTGTCACTGACGAGCGACACGGCGATGCCCGTATCACCGATGTCCATTCTGACCGGATACGCCAGCTTCTGGCGGATGGCTATGTCGTAGTCGTGGCTGGATTCCAGGGGATGAGCCGACATGGAGAAATTACCACCTTAGGGCGGGGCGGCAGTGACACAACAGCGGCGGCGATGGGCGTCGCTCTAGGCGCCGACCTGGTGGAGATATACACGGATGTTGATGGGATCATGACTGCGGACCCGCGCTTGGTGCCAGAAGCCAAGGTGCTTCCGATCATGGACTATTCCGAAGTGCTGCAGATGGCCTACGAAGGTGCGCAGGTGCTGCATCCGCGGGCGGTGGAAATGGCCATGCAAAAAAGTGTGCCCTTGGTGGTCAGAAAGACAGCAGGGAGTCTTCCTGGCACCAGAATTGTCAACGCTGTGCTTTACGAGGGGTTGAGGCAACAACCGGTGGTTGGGGTCGCATACCGCCTGAACATAACACAAGTCGCGCTACATCCAGAGCAGACTGTGCCTGGCCTCGGTGCCCGCGTTTTTCGATCCTTGGCAGAGGCCGGGGTCAGTCTGGACCTGATCAACGTCGGTCCGGAGACGATTCTCTTCACCGTGAAGGAAGAGGATGCCACACTGGTGCGCCAGGCTCTCAGTGATTTTCCGGTGCAGATACGCGCAAGGCCTGGTTGCGCCCGCGTCTCAGTCGTGGGCATCGGCATGCGGGGAGTATCCGGCGTGATGGCGCGTGTGGTGCAAGGGCTGGCTGGTGCTGAGGTTGAGATTCTGCAGACAAGTGATTCTCACTTGACCATCACCTGTCTGATCGATCAGTCCTGCTTGACCAAGGCAGTTAACTCACTGCATCAGGCTTTCCATCTGGGCAGCTTGCAGCGTTGACCTCGCTGCAACAACAAGAGCGTTTTGGACAGAGTGTGCACGAAAGGGGGACAGAGATGCTGGAATTTGGTGAGGTTCTGACCGCAATGGTCACCCCGTTTGATGAGCAAGGCCAAATCGACTGGTTGGCGCTGGATGGGTTGATTGAGCATCTGCTTGCCAACGCTACCGACACCATCGTGGTTGCCGGATCTACCGGCGAGTCAGCCACACTCACACCTGTAGAGAAGGTGGCACTGTTTGCATATGTCACCAAGAGAGTGGGCGGCAGGGCAAAGGTGATTGCCGGTACTGGAAGCAATGACACGGCGGCAACAGCCTCCTTGACCCAGGCAGCCGAGGCGGCGGGCGTGGATGGAGCGATGCTGGTGGCGCCCTACTACAACAAGCCCCCGCAGGAGGCGTTGTATGCCCACTTCTCCGCAGTTGCTGGAGCTACCAGGCTCCCTATTCTGATCTACAACGTGCCGGGCCGGACCAGCTGCAACATCCTTCCCAGTACCATCGCCAGATTGGCCCGGATCGAAAACATCTTTGGCGTGAAAGAGGCCAGCGGAAGCCTGGATCAAGTCAGCGAGATTGCTCGCCTGGTGCCGGAAGACTTCGTCATCTACAGTGGCGACGACAGCCTGACGCTTCCTATTCTGACTGTTGGCGGCAAGGGAGTAGTCAGCGTCGCTTCGCATCTGGTCGGTAGAGAGCTGAAGCAGTTGGTGCAGGCGTACAAAGCGGGAGAAGTGGGGCTGGCCCGGGCCATTCACCAGCGTATCTTCCCCGTCTGTAAAGCGATGTTCGTCACGACTAATCCGATGCCACTGAAGGCGGCCTTGAACATGATTGGAGTTCCGGTTGGTAGTCTCCGTTTGCCGCTGATTGCGTGTTCAGAACAGGAAGCTGCGACTATTCGGATAGCACTGCAAGCCTTCGGGCTTCTATAGCGAAAAGCCGCTGGCGATTTGGCCAGTGGCTTTTTGCTGCACCCGATAGTCACGGCGGAATCCGCTTCATAGATACGAAGGAGACAGCCAATACTATAGCGAGCAAGATTTTCCGGAACAGTGAGGAGGAGTAGCTGCTAATGCCGATAGAAACACAAGGCGGTCGCGGGCGCGGAGAACAGGATCCGGGACACCGACCGGATGCGCCGAATCACGATCAAGAGGGACCGGTTGAGTCGATTGAGCAGTTAGGGCAGATCAAGGTTCCGGCGCAGCCGGAGAGCAACATTCATTGCATGACAATAGTCGGTCAGATTGAAGGGCACATGGTTCTGCCGCCCCAGAACAAGACCACGAAGTACGAGCATATTCTGCCCCAGTTGGTGGCTATCGAGCAGAACCCGAAGATTGAGGGATTGCTGCTGGTGCTAAATACCGTGGGCGGGGATGTGGAGGCTGGACTGGCCATCGCCGAAATGGTCTCCAGCATGAGCAAGCCAACCGTCTCGCTGGTGTTGGGCGGCGGTCATTCCATCGGTGGGCCGATCGCCGTCTCCACTGATTACAGCTTCATTGTCGAAACTGCGACCATGACCATCCATCCCATCCGGTTAAGCGGGATGGTGATTGGCGTGCCCCAGACATATGAGTACTTGGACAAGATGCAGGATAGAGTGGTGCGTTTTGTCGTCAATCACTCACGCATTTCCGAAGAGAAGTTCCGCGAGTTGATGTTCCGCACTGGAGAGTTGGCCAGGGATATTGGCACCATTCTGGCGGGGAAAGAGGCGGTCAATGTGGGGTTGATCGACGAGGTCGGGGGCATCGGCCAAGCTCTCAGCAAGCTGAAGTCTCTGGCGGAACAGAGAAGTCAGTGATGTTATACACAATCGTGCCCTATGAGCAGTTGTTCAAGGGGCTGGACGAGGTGGCTGCGCCGAAAGAACTGGTCTATCTCGGGCAGAGGGTGCTGGCTTCGCCGCTGCCAGAGCCGGGAGAGTTTCGGCTGGAGCAGTTGCTCAGTTCCGATCCACAACTCTTTCTACATCCCGACTTTCAGCCCGGTACGATCATCCGCTATCCCGCCTTTCAGAAAAACGTGGACTAGCAACAGGCCGGCTCGCGCTCGACGCTGAGCCGGCCTTAGTGTGTGAGTCAGGGGGACGGACTATTGACTCACCGTGAGGCAGCGGGACCGACCGGTCAAAGCTCAAAAGAGGGATCCTAACCCTGAGGTTCTGCTATACCGAAGCCCTGATCTCGATACCTCGTCTTCCTCGGGGTGATGCCCCGTCGCACACGATCAATGCTCGTTTTGGAGCTGTTGCCTGGCAGGCTTCGACAATGCCGGCAGTGCCTATGTGCTATAATCTTCATTGTACATAGACAGGTAACAAGCTCGTCGATGGGGAAGGAAGTGTTCAGCATGCTACTGTGGGAAGTGATCGTTCTCGGTTTGGTTCAGGGGTTGACGGAGTTCTTGCCCGTCTCTAGCTCCGGTCACTTGGTTTTGACCCAGAGTCTGCTAGGGGTGAACAGTCCGGGATTGCTGCTGGAGATAGTGCTGCATCTCGGCACCCTAATCTCTGTGATCATCGTTTATTGGCACGATGTGATCGGCCTCTTCCGGGGACTATTCTCCCTTGTCAGCAATCCGCGCGGCAAACGCGTTGACCGCGATCTCAACACTTATCGGCGCATGATCGGGCTGTTACTCGTGGGGACGATTCCGGCTGCAATCCTCGGGCTGACGATGGAACCTGTCTTCAGCGGGCTGTTCGAATCGCCGTTCGCTGTCGGGCTGGCGATGCTCTTAACTGGTGTGGTGCTTTTCTTGATCTCGCGCCAGCGAGCTGGCAAGCGGAATTTTCGTCAGATGAACTGGTTCGATGCTTTGTTTGTGGGACTGGCCCAGGGCCTGGCCATCACCCCAGGGCTGTCGCGATCGGGCATGACCATCAGCGGCGCCCTCAGTCGCAAATTGGACCGAGAGACCGCGACCAGATTCTCTTTCCTGCTGTCGCTGCCGACAATTGCCGGGGCAGCCGTGTTGCAGTTTGTAGACGTGTTGGGTGATGTCAGTCAGATCGGCGACATCAAGCTGTTGGTCGCTGGTTTCCTGGCAGCGACCCTGGCCGGCATCTTCGCCATCAAGCTGCTGGTCAACGTGCTGAAAAAGGGTAGGCTGCAGTACTTCGCGTACTACGTATGGATCATCGGCTTGATCGCCATCTGGCGAGCGGCTTAGGGAGTGGAGATTTGATGGAGAAGAAGACTAGACGCAGGCGGAGGAAGAAGAAGGAGATAGCACCGCTGATCAGGGAGGCTGTGTCCATCGCCATGATCGTGTTTGCCGTTACCTTGATGATCAGCCTGGGTCGGGACGCCGCAGGCATGGGTTTGTTCGGACTGGCTTTGCGCAAGACCTTCCTGGTTGTGTTCGGCACAAAGGGTAGTGGCCTGCTGGCGGCTGCGCTGGTGGTCTTCAGTCTTCGCCTTTTCCTCGGACGTAACCTGACGCCGGGGCGCTGGGAGTTGCCCTCCGGTGTGCTCTGCTTCCTGGTGGTTGTTACCGGTTGGCAGCTAATGGACGGGGTACTGCCGATTTCCGCTTGGGCGAACGGCACGACTGGCGGGTTCGTGGGTAATGCGCTGGTCTGGACCGTATCATCAGTCTTCGGACCGGTGGGTGCCTGGGTGGTGCTGGTCGGCTTGTTCCTGGTTTCTCTACTCGGGCTGACCAACCTTTCACTGGCGGCGTTGATCAACAAGGGCTGGTCCCTCTTTCTGGGTGTGTTGCGCACAGAAAGGCCGACTCGTGCCCCAAGGAAGCAGCCGGAGAAGCCGGTGCTGGCAACCTCTGTGCGGGAGTTCTCGCCTTCCGCCGAGTTGACGATTCAGGATTTCGCTGTCGAGCGGGCAGAGTCTGCCGCCCCCGTGCCAGAGCCGGTTGACCTGGTGTCTAGCCTGGCGCCAACAGAACCTGAACCTGCCACTGACTGGCAGGTGGAGCAACTGCCGCTGCCGGCGGCAAGCGCGGAAGCTGCGAGCGAGTATCAGTTGCCCCCGCTCTCGTTGCTGAACCGTCCGTTCCGCCCCCGGAGTACCAGACAAAATCAGGATATTTACGATAATAGTCAGACTCTCGAAAGCACTCTCGAGAACTTTGGCATCACTGCCAAAGTGGTGCAGGCAACCAAGGGTCCGGCCGTCACTCGCTACGAGATCCAAACGGCCCCTGGAACAAAAGTCAGCCGGGTCACCAGCCTAGCCGACGACATTGCCCTCAGCTTGGCTTGCTCGGAGGTGCGCATTGAGGCACCGATTCCAGGGAAGGCTGCTATCGGTATTGAGGTGCCGAACAAATCCGTCTCGTCGGTCCTGCTGCGGGACGTGCTGGAGAGCAGTGAGTTTCGCGATGCATCTCAGGTACTGACAGTTGGGCTCGGCAAGGACATCGCCGGCCAGGCGATCGTCGCCAACCTGGCGGACATGCCCCACCTGCTGATCGCCGGCGCCACCGGGTCCGGCAAGAGCGTCTGCATCAACAGCATGATTGCGAGCATTCTCTACAAGGCCAAACCTCAGGAAGTGCGCTTCCTGATGATTGACCCGAAAGTTGTAGAATTGTCCTGCTACAACGGCATTCCGCATCTGCTTGCGCCAGTGGTCAATCAGCCGAAAAAGGCGGCTGCTGCGCTGAAGTGGGCGACGGTGGAGATGGAGAAGCGCTACAGCGCCTTTGCCAAGGCCGGCGTACGCGACATCACGCGGTTCAATGAGTGGGCAGAGGAGAGCGGCAAGGAGAAGCTCCCCTTCATCGTGATCATCATCGACGAACTGGCCGATCTGATGATGGTGGCCAGGGCAGATGTGGAAGACGCAATCTGCCGATTGGCTCAGATGGCCAGGGCATGCGGCATGCATCTCTTGATCGGTACCCAGCGACCGTCCACCGACGTAATCACTGGGCTAATCAAGGCCAACATTCCTTCACGCATATCCTTCGCCGTCTCCTCGCAAACTGACTCGCGGGTCATTTTGGACATGGGCGGCGCGGAGAAGCTGCTCGGCAAAGGAGACATGCTGTTCGCACCGGTTGGAATCGGCAAGCCGCTGCGCATCCAGGGAGCCTACGTCTCCAATCGGGAGATCGAGTCGCTGGTTGAGTTCGTTGGCAGCCAACTGGAGGCGCAGTACGTGGAGCAACTCTGTCGAATTGAGGAATCGGTGCAGAACGGACAGGACGATGAGCGAGATGAGCTGTTTGTGCAGGCCGCCAATGTCGTGGTGGAGGCGGGGCAGGCCTCTGTCTCGCTGTTGCAGCGGCGCTTGCGGGTAGGTTACACTCGGGCTGCCCGGCTGGTCGATCAGCTGGAATCGGCTGGCATCGTCGGGCCTTATGAGGGCAGTAAGCCAAGACAAGTGTTTAAGAATCGCGAAATTGTAAAAAACATAACAGAGGCAGGAAAAAGACCGCAAACCATGTAGGAATAATGTGGTTTCGTGTCGAAACTGTGTCGTACTACGTTAACGGGCTAGGAGGTGTCAGCGATGGGTCACCTAGGTGAGCTACTGCGTCAACGGCAGGAATCGCTAGGGCTTTCGTTGACTGACCTGCAGGACCGCACCAAGATTCGCGAGAAATACATCAAGGCCATCCTGCAAGGCAAATACGATGTGATTCCAGGAGAGGTATACCTGCGAGGCTTCATTCGTTCTATAGCCAGCGAGCTGGGAATAGACCCCGGGGAGGCCATGCAGGCCTATTATCAGGACCAAGGGCAGACGACAACTGAGGGTTTGGAAGCTCAGCCGCCAACCTCAAGTCCGGTCCCGAAGCCGGCGGAAACCCGTGAGCCGGAGCGGACGCCTGAACCACGTGCGGCAGTGCCGCCGCGTCGGGCAACAACGGCCGCCCCTGCGCAGAGGGTGGTCTCTTCCGGCACAGACCGCAACCGCCGCAGGCGGCGAAATGGCGCGCCTTGGGCTGTGGCAATCGGGCTGCTGATCCTAGTGGCCGCTGGCGTCTGGTATTGGAGCACTTATCTCCGGACTCCGGTAGAGCCGCCACCGACGGATCCCCCGGTTGTGCAGAATCCACCACCGGTGAATGAGCCTGATCCCCCTGCACCAACGACGACAGTCACGCTGACAAACCCAGGTGCCAAGGATCTGGTCTATATGGTCAAGCCGGGGCCACTCACAGTGAATCTGTCCACCATCGAACGCGGTGCTTGCTGGTTGCGGGTTGTCACTGACGAAGGAACGCCTGCTGCCACCACTCAAGAGTTGACTATCGGCACGCGGCCGACCGAAGAAGTTCGAAGTTTGAGGGTCGAGGCAAATCAGCAGATCTTCATCCGAGCTGGTTATCCGACAGCGCTCATTCTAGAGATCAATGGAGAAAACCTCGGCATAGTCGGCGGGGAGAATCCTCGCACATTGACAATCGAGGTGGACCCGACTCCCTAAGCGGAATCGTTTGTTGATCAGGTGGCTCCTCTGTCTCTGGGGAGCCACCTTTGTTGTGATTGATCTGACGTTCGCTATGGTATGATAATGCAAAGCACGACACCGACTGCAGCGGATGCCTTTGACGGCGACGTGCGTGCTGCCAGGGGAGCAAATCTGTCCCCAATTATTCAAAGTGAGTAATCGAGAACCGTCCCCAATTATTCATTCGACTGCCCCCAGATAAGGAGGGGAAAGATGCGTACACTGGAGCTAGGAGATCATTTCCTGCCGATGAGCAGGTCAGAGATGCAGCAACTTGGCTGGGATGAGCTGGACTTCGTGTTGATCACCGGTGATGCCTACGTCGACCACCCCAGCTTCGGCCCGGCGATCATCGGTCGCCTGTTGGAGCATGCCGGCTACCGCGTCGGTATCATCGCTCAGCCGGACTGGCGTTCTGAGCGGGACTTTCAAAAACTCGGCCGTCCCCGGTTGGCCGCCTTGGTCACGGCTGGCAATCTCGATTCCATGGTCAGCAATTACACTGCTGCAAAACGCCCGCGGCGAGAAGATGACTACTCGCCGGGAGGAATCGGTGGCAGACGCCCCGACTTGGCCACCATTGCTTATGCCAACCGCGTCAGACAGGCATTCAAGGGTCTGCCGATCATTATCGGCGGCATCGAGGCTAGCCTCAGGCGACTGGCGCACTACGACTGGTGGGGTGACAGACTGCGGCGCAGCATTCTGATCGACAGTCGGGCTGATGTGCTCGTCTACGGGATGGGTGAGTCCAGCATCATCGAGTTGGCTGGCATGCTCACGCTGGACAACTGGCGGGACCTGCTGCCGAAGGTGCGCGGCATTTGCTACCTGAGCGACCACGCGCCGGGTGATGCGGTGATCCTGCCCAGCTTCGAGCAGATGGATCAGGACAAATTGGCCTACGCGAAAGCCTTTCGATTGAGTTTCCTGGAGCAGGACGCCTGCAGTGGACGCAGAGTAGCCGGACCGCATGGCGACAAATATGTGATTCAGCAACCGCCTTCTCAGCCACTCACCCGGACAGCCCTGGATCAGGTCTACGAACTGCCGTATATGCGCCAGTGGCATCCGGTTTATAACAGCTTTGGCGGCGTCCCGGCGTTGGAGGAAGTGCAGTTCAGCATCACCAGTCATCGCGGTTGTTTCGGTTCTTGCTCGTTCTGTGCCCTGACTGCTCACCAAGGGCGGGTGATCCAGTCGCGCAGCCGGGAATCATTGCTGGCCGAAGCTAGACTGTTGACCAAACTGCCAGGCTTCAAGGGATACATCCACGACGTTGGCGGTCCGACTGCCAATTTTCACGAAATGGCTTGCCAAGCCCAGGCGGAGCGGGGAGCCTGCCGCAACAAGCAGTGTCTGCATCCCAGTCTCTGTAATCAACTAGAGGTGGATCATCGCGAATACGTGCAGGTGCTGCGCGAGATGCGAGCGTTGCCGGGAGTGAAGAAGGTCTTTGTGCGCTCGGGGCTACGCTTCGACTATCTGCTGGCCGACAAATCGGATGATTTCTTCTCGGATTTGGTGGAGCACCATGTTTCCGGTCAACTCAAGGTTGCCCCGGAGCACGTCAGCGCGCGCGTGACCAAGCTGATGGGAAAGCCCGGTCGGGAGACATTTGACCGTTTTCGGGAGCGTTACGCCGAGCACAACCAGCGTCTAGGCAAGAAGCAGTACCTGGTACCCTATTTCATGTCCAGCCACCCTGGAAGTACCTTGTCAGACGCCATCGAGTTGGCTGAGTATCTGCGCGATACTGGGCTGCGGCCAGAGCAGGTGCAGGACTTCATCCCGACGCCGGGGTCACTATCCACTGCCATGTTCTATACTGGTGTGCACCCTCTGACCGCAGAAAAGGTGCACGTTCCGCGCAGCGAGGACGAGAAGGCAATGCAGCGGGCGCTGCTGCAGTATTGGATGCCGAAGAATCGGGAACTGGTCGCTCGCGCCTTGCGGGAAGCCGGGCGAACCGATCTGATCGGCTTTGGCCCCAAATGCCTGATTGGCCCACCGTCGGGCGGAGGCACAAATCGTCATCCGGTCAGGCAGCAGAGAGCAGGAGCCGCCAACCAGGGCCCAAAGCAAAACCAGAAGCCAGGTCCGAAGACACGTGCTAAACAGGGTGAGAGGAGGAGGCGGGGAAGTTGAATCTGGAACAGTTTGTCAACTATTTGGAACAGGATGCGGCGATCAAGGAGAATATCCGGCAGCATTTGGTCTTTCCCAGCGTTCCGGCCGTTTATCAGGACTTCCCCGCCAGCCTCGACCCGCGTATCGTCACCTATCTCAAGCAGAAGGGCATTGACCGGCCTTATTCGCACCAAGCAGAGGTTTGGCAGGCTGTGGCGGAAGACCGCGATGCAGTTGTGGTCACGCCTACTGCTTCCGGCAAGACGCTCTGCTACAACGTTCCGGTGTTGAATCAGATCTTGGACGATCCAACCAGTCGAGCCCTTTACCTGTTTCCGACCAAGGCTTTGGCTCAGGATCAGGTGGTGGAACTGCAGCGGGCAGCCGATGAGATGGGCGTGGACATTCGCACTTTCACCTATGACGGCGACACCCCGCCCACCGCCCGTCAGGCGGTGCGCACCGCTGGCCATATCGTGGTCACCAATCCCGACATGCTGCACACCGGCATTCTGCCTCATCACACCAAGTGGGTGAAGCTGTTTCAGAATCTGCGTTATGTGGTGATCGATGAGTTGCACACCTACCGGGGGGTGTTCGGCAGCCACGTGGCCAATGTGATTCGGCGGCTGATTCGTCTCTGTCGCTTCTACGGCAGTAACCCCCGCTTCATTTGCAGTTCGGCCACTATCGCCAATCCAAAGGAACTGGCAGAGCAGTTGATTGGGCGCGAGGTTTGTCTGATCGATCAAAACGGCGCTCCTCGCAGCGAGCGCCATCTGCTGTTCTACAATCCGCCGCTGGTCAACGCCCAGCTTGGCATCAGGAAGAGCAGTCTGCTGGAGGCGACGCGCCTGGCCGACATCAGTCTGGGCAACGGCCTGCAGACGATTGTCTTCGGACGCAGTCGCCAGTCCGTGGAACTGATGCTCACCTATCTGCGTGAACGGCAGGGAGTTGGCAGTCGGGTGGCTGGCTACCGTGGTGGGTACTTGCCGACCGAGCGGCGACGCATCGAGCAAGGGCTGCGCAGCGGCGAGATACTCGGGGTAGTGAGCACCAATGCGCTGGAGCTGGGTGTGGACATCGGACAACTCGAGGTCTGTGTGCTGGCTGGCTATCCGGGAACGATCGCCAGTGCTTGGCAACAGATGGGCAGAGTGGGACGTCGGCAGGGTTCATCCCTAGCGATTGTGGTTGGCTCCAGTCTGCCGCTCGACCAATTCATGATGCAGCAACCGGACTACTTCCTGGGCGCCTCTCCGGAACATGGTTTGATCAACCCGGAGAACCTCTCCATTCTGGTCAGCCACCTGAAGTGCGGTGCATTTGAATTGCCCTATTCTCAGGCGGAAGTAGCCGATGATTTCAATCGCCGCGAGATTCTAGATTTTCTGGCCGATGCCTCGGTCTTGCGCCGGGCGGAGGGGCGTTACTTTTGGATGAGCGCCGCTTTCCCAGCCGAGGAAATCGGCTTGCGCAGTGCCAGCATCGACAACTTCGTGATCATCAGGCAGGAGCATGGCCATAGTCAGGTAATCGGTGAGATTGACCGTATCGGAGCCATGACCACGGTGCACGATGAGGCGATCTATCTGCATGGCGGACAGCAGTTCCATGTGGATCGGCTCGACTTTGCGGAAAAGAAGGCGTACGTACATCCGGTGGACGTGGACTACTATACAGATGCCAACCTGGCGGTCAACCTGCAGGTGCTCTCCGTTCTGCAGCAGGATGAGGGTTTGGATTACTCCTGCTTTGCCGGCGAAGTGGCTGTCACCATCTTTGCTACCATCTTCAAGAAGGTGCGTTTGCATACCCACGAGAATGTCGGCTGGGGCAAGATCCGTCTGCCGGAAGAACAGGTGCATACCACCGCCTTCTGGCTGACCGTGGACGGCAATCTCGGCTACAGCGCCGATGAGTTGCAGAGTGGCTTGGTCGGATTGACCAACTTGCTTAAATCGATAGCACCGATCTACCTGCTGACCGACAGTCGCGACTTGGGCGTCGCCTGTCAGGTGAAGTCGCCGTTCACCAATCTGCCTACTGTCTTTCTGTATGACATGTATCCCGGCGGCATTGGTTTGGCGGAGAAGCTGTTCACCATGCGCCACGAGTTGTTGCAGGCGGCACAGAGGGCAGTCGACTCCTGCCCTTGCCAGAGCGGCTGCCCTTCCTGTATTGGACCGGCAAATGAAGTCGGTGAGCGGGGCAAGCAACTGGTCAGAGAGTTGCTGAAATCGATGCAGACATCGACCGTCAGCGAGAATGGCAAGTCTCAAGCCATCTGATCCAGAACCCGGCGGTACCCAAAAGCGGTTGCACTGAGACTTGACGCCCCGTGATAGATCCACATTGACAGAGTACGAGTACGGCGTTAAGTCTCAAACCATATGATACAAGGCCTAGCAATACCCAGAAGCAATTGGAGTGAGACCTAACGCCGCATTGATAGTTTTGGGATTGACAGATTACTGAAGTGGGTGGCTCTCTGTAGCGGAAGTATGCTACCATTACATTCAGGCACTGCCTGAGCAGTGTGGTGAGGAGGCTCTATCTTGAAGGTTGGGATGGTCACGCTTGGTTGCGCCAAGAATACCGTTGACACAGAAATCATGCTGGCAGAGCTGCAGAAGCACGGGTATGAGATCACTGCTGACGCCGGTCAAGCCGAGGTGTTGGTGGTCAATACCTGTGGGTTCATCGAGGCGGCCAAGCGGGAGTCGCTTGACACCATCCTGGAGATGGCCGGGTGGAAGCAGAGAGGCGCCTGCAATACGCTGATCGTCACCGGCTGTTTGACCCAGCGGTACGGAGAGCAAATCATCCAGGACATGCCCGAAGTTAATGGTGTGCTCGGGACGGGCAATTTTCACCGTCTGGTGGAAGTGATTGACCGTACCCTCGCTGGTGAACGAGTGTTGGAAGTCGCGGCGCCGACATTCGACTATGATCAGGATAGGTCGCGGGTCAGGGTGACCGCGCGGCATACGGCCTACGTGAAGATTGCCGAGGGCTGCGACAACTGCTGCACCTATTGCGCCATTCCGTTGGTGCGCGGCGGTTACCATAGCCGCAAGATGGCCAGCGTGCTGCAGGAAGTTTCGCAATTGGCGGCTGAGGGTGTGCAGGAGATCAATCTGATCGCGCAGGATACCACCCGCTACGGACAGGACATCACCGGGAGACTGCAACTCGCCGAGTTGCTGCGCTCGCTGCTCACCGTGAGTGGGCCGGCCTGGTTCCGGCTGCTCTATGGCTATCCCACTCACTTTACAGACGAGCTGATCGACCTCTTGGCCAACGAAGACCGTCTGGTCAATTACCTGGACATACCCTTGCAGCACATCAGCCCACGCATCTTGCGCGAGATGAATCGCCCGGATGATGTCGGCCAGGTGCGCAAGTTGATCAACACCTTGCGGGAACGGATCCCGGATATCACCCTGCGCACGTCGTTCATCGTCGGTTTCCCTGGCGAGACAGAGGCCGATTTTGCCCTCTTGGAGCAGTTCATGCAGGAAATACAGTTTGATCATGTCGGCGTTTTTGCCTACTCGCAAGAAGAGGGTACTGTCGCCGGCGGAAGGCTGGATCAGGTTCCGCTTGGTCTGCGGGAGCAGAGGCGAGATCGACTGATGTCGGTGCAGCAGGCCATTTCCAAGGCGCGCAACCTGCGGTTTGTTGGACGGACACTGGAGGTGCTGGTCGAGCGGGCCTGGCCGGAGGGCAAGGGTGTCGTCGGGCGCGGACGGAAGGATGCGCCGGACGTCGACGGGCTGATCTATGTGCGGGATGCGCAGCCTGCGCCAGGCAGCATCATTTTGGCAGATATCGACCAGGCGCATGATTATGATTTGGTGGGGGTGCTGCACCGATGACTCTGGCTAATCGGGTGACGCTGACACGCATTCTGCTGGTACCCGTTTTCTTGTTCTTTCTTCTGGAAAAAATAGCTTATGGGACGTTCATTGCCGCCGGTATCTTCATTGTGGCGGCCAGCACCGATGGTCTCGATGGATACCTCGCTCGCAAGCGCAAGGAAGTGACCAATTTGGGCAAGTTGCTTGATCCGCTGGCGGACAAGCTGCTGATCACTGCGGCGCTAGTTTCTCTGGTTGAAGCTAGTGTCTTGCCAGGTTGGGTGGCTATCGTGATCATCTCGCGGGAACTGGCAGTCACCGGGCTGCGATCGGTAGCGGCGGCAGAAGGGATCATCGTCCAGGCCAGCATTCTGGCCAAAGTGAAAACGGTGTCCCAAATCGTGGCGATTGTGGGACTGATGATCGACAACTATCCGTTTTCGCTGATCAACTTTCCTTTCACCAGTCTTGCCGTTGGCTTCTCCGTGGTGCTGACTATTTGGACCGGCGTAGACTACTTTGTGCGTGTTGGCAGGAAGTTGAGTTGGAGCTAGACTCACCGGAATATCGAGGACCGGTGCGCTGCATGACAGAAATTACAGCCCCCAATTCGGGGGCTTTCGTGTTATACTGGGTGATGTAAGTATTGAGTTATGTAAACTAACTGGACAGGTGGTGAATGGCATGAAATTGCCCAGAATGAAGTGGCCGGTCGTGATCGTTACGCTGGTGATCACGTTACCGGTATTGTTTGCCGGCTATTGGTTTTGGCAGCGGCATGCCATTAACCAGCCTTTGGTAGAACAACTGCGAGGCATTCCAGGAGTTAATGATGTACAGATTGAGCAGAGCCGGGCTGGCCTGCAGATCAAGCTGGCGGCGACGGCCTCGATTGACTTCGTGCAGGTGGCTCCAGAGATCAGATCCTTGGTAGACGAAACGGCAAAGGGTGCGGCTATCGTCTGGAATAATCAGCTTGACGGTGAACTGGGCGAGGCCAGGCAGTCGCTTGACTTTGTCTTGCGGGAAGCCCAAATTCGTCACGAGTACGTGGCGATGCAAGAGCGGGTTGCGGATTCAATGAAACGGCAAGGCTTGGCCTATCAGTTGGGCGTGGATGAGCGCTTCATTTACCTGAAGCTTCAGCAAGGCGATTCAGTCTGGCTGGAAATGCTTCCGGTGATCCGCCAAGGAGGTGCTCCGCAGTGAAGCACCGCATGGAGATAATTGTCGGCCTGCTGGTAGCAGTACTGGTCTTCGCCTTGAGTATTGGCGTTAACGTATTGCCTGTGCTCCTGTTTGGCGCTTTCCTCTATCTGATTGCGAATCGCATGGGTGTCGGTGGCCTTGGCGGCGGCACCGGTGTACTCATTCAGGCGGACGCCAAGCCGCAGGCGATCACCTTCAGTGACATCGGCGGGCAGGCAACTGCAAAGCAGGAACTGCTGGAGGCCCTGGACTTCATCAACCAGGCTGCAACTGCCGAGAAGTTGGGCATCCGGCCGCTGCAGGGCATTCTGCTCAGCGGACCGCCTGGGACCGGCAAGACGCTGTTGGCCAAGGCGGCTGCCGCCTACACTGATGCAGCCTTCTTGGCGGCTGCCGGCAGTGAGTTCATCGAGATGTACGCCGGTGTCGGTGCACAGCGTGTCCGGCAGTTGTTCGATCGGGCACGAGAAACGGCACGCAAGCAAAAGAAGAGCCGGGCGATCATCTTCATAGATGAGATCGATGTTCTAGGCGCCAAGCGGGGTCAGAACCAGGGACACATGGAGTACGAGCAGACCCTGAATCAGCTGCTGGTGGAAATGGATGGCATCAGTAACGACAAGGACGTTCAGGTGCTGCTGATTGGAGCGACCAATCGGCCTGACCTGCTCGACTCTGCATTGCTCCGACCAGGGCGCTTTGACCGGCTGGTGCGAGTGGACCTGCCGGACCGGGATGCGCGTCTGCAGATTCTGCAGCTGCACACCCGCAATAAGCCGCTGGCGCCGGATGTCAATCTGGAGAAGATTGCTGGCGAGGCTTACGGTTTCTCTGGCGCACATTTGGAGAGTCTGTGCAACGAGGCGGCCATCCTGGCCATGCGCGAACAGGTGGAGACGATTACGCAGCGCCATTTTGTGGACAGCGTGGACAAGGTGATGCTGGGCGAGAAGTCTGACCGGCGTCCGATGCAGGAAGAGCAGCGGCGAGTGGCGATTCACGAGGCGGGTCACGCCATCGCGGCAGAACACGTGCGACCCGGCTCGGTCTCCAACGTGACCATCCTTTCTCGAGGCAACGCGCTCGGCTACGTGCGCCAAACCCCGGGAGATGACAACTACTTGCAGACCGAGGGCCAGATCAGCGAGCAGCTCTGGGTGCTGCTGGCCGGGGCAGTCGCTGAGCAGATGATGCTCGGTAGTCGCAGCACTGGCGCGAGCGGCGATTTCCAGGAGGCGATCAAGCTGGCCCGCCGCTACGTTTTGTCCGGCATGTCACCGCTCGGGGTGATTGATGAGGAGATCGTCGACAAGCAGGCCCTGCACGCGGCGGAGCAGGAGTTGTTGCGCGCGGTGGAACAGCAGGTGACGGCTCACCTCAATCAGAATCGGGGTACCCTGGAAGAGGTGCTGGCGGTGCTGCTGCAGGATGAGCGCATTGAGGGCGACCGTCTGCGGGAACTACTCGCGGAGACAGAGGCTGCATAAGGCAAGTTGTATTCACTCAAGGGGCGGCATCAGCCGCTCTTTTTTCTTTTCTCCGGATATTTTTCGCTTGCCGAGACAATATCCATGATGGTATACTACTGTTCTGTGACGAACGTTCACTAGCGAACAAGGCTGGAGGCGATGGCTGTGGCTGAGCGTCATGAGCTTCTGATGGAGCTCCTCAGGGAAGTGAACAAACGCATTTTTGATCTGGTGCATCAGGAGGCTGGCAGCCCCGGCTTGGGGACAGCCCACATAATGATCATGGGTGAGATGGTGGAACACCCCGGCAGCACGATCAGCGAACTGGCGCGGGCCGTTGGCCTGGCCAAGTCGCACGTTTCCACCACAGTCGAGCACCTCACTCGTCGCGACTGGCTGGAAAAGCGGGCAGACGACAACGACCTGCGCCTGGTGCGGATTTTCCCCACCAAACGTTCACTGGAGCAGTTCAGAGTGATCGACGCAGCCGTGCGTCAGCGCATGAACTCCGCCCTTTCCGCTATACCCGAGCAGCAGGTCTCGGACATGCTGACGGGGCTCATGGCCTTGCGCGCCGTTTTGACCGATGGCGACTATTCTCTGCCCAAGGCAGCCTCTGCTGCCGGCAATGAAGAGGGAGTGATTTGATGAGGGACATGACAGAAGGTAAGGCCGGTAAATTGATTCTCAGCTTCACCTTGCCGATGTTCATAGGAAATATATTTCAACAGCTTTACAACATGGTTGATTCGGCTGTGGTCGGTCGGTATGTAGGGCCGAATGCTCTGGCAGCCGTGGGCACCAGCTTTCCGATCATCTTCGTGCTGATCTCTCTGGTGTTTGGGTTGACCATGGGAACCGGTGTGATCATCTCCCAGTTCTTTGGCGCCAAACAGATCGACAAGGTGAGGCGGGCCGTATCTACTGCCTTGACCTTTCAGACAGCCGGCGCGCTGGTGATGACGGTGGTCGGGCTGCTGCTCAGTCGTCCGCTGCTTCATCTGTTGAACGTTCCGGCAGAGATTATCGAGGATTCTGCAGCCTACATGCAGATTTTCTTCGGCGGCTTGGTCTTCATGTTTGCGTACAATTCCTTCTCCGGAATTCTGCGCTCGCTAGGAGACTCCAAGACTCCGCTCTATTTCCTGGTGATCTCGACGCTGGTCAACGTTGGGCTGGACATCTACTTTGTGGCCAATCTGGGCTGGGGCGTAGCTGGCGTGGCCTGGGCCACTCTGATTGCGCAGGCCTTGTCTGCAGCGCTCTGTATCATCTACATCTACCAGAAGGTGCCCATCTTGCAGTTCACGCGCGAACAGTGGGTGTTCGACCGCGAGATCTTCAAGATGATGCTGCGCCTCGGTGTGCCGTCTTCGATTCAGCAGACGGTAGTCTCGGTGGGCATGATGGCGGTGCAGGGGTTAGTCAACTCATTTGGCGGCGTGACCATGGCCGCTTATACGGCTGCTGGGCGCATAGACTCCTTTAACATGATGCCGCTGCAGAACTTCAGCATGGCGCTTTCCACTTACGTGGGGCAGAATGTGGGTGCGAACCGCCTGGATCGGGTGCGCGACGGCCTGCGCGCGACCATGCGTATGGTCTTCATCTCCTGCTTGGTGGTCTCCGTCGCTATCTTCCTGTTCGGGCCCCAGCTGATTCAAATCTTCGTCGATGCCTCAGAGACGGAAGTCATTCGCCAAGGCGTGGACTATATGCGCACCGTCTCCATCTTCTACATCCTCTTTGGAGTGATGATGGTGATGAACGGCTTGTTGCGCGGAGCCGGCGATGCGGCTATTCCGATGTACACCTCGTTGGTCAACCTGGCTGTCCGTGTCGGCGCAGCCTATTGGCTGGCCTCACTGCCTGCGTTTGGCTACCGGGGTATCTGGTGGGCCCTGCCCATCGGCTGGGCATTCGGAGCGCTGGTGCCGGTCATTCGCTACCTCACTGGCGGATGGAAGGCAAAGGCGCTGATCAGGCAGGAGATGTTTGCGAAAGCGTCCGCTGAGGAGGCGGTTGGAACTGATTGATCGGTTCTAGAGGGATCAGTAAAGGGGGTCCTGGAATATGCTCAAGGACATGACCAAAGGCTCTGCCGCCAAGCTGATCTTGGCTTTCACCATTCCCATGTTCATCGGCAATGTGTTTCAACAGCTCTACAATATGGTGGACTCCGTGGTGGTGGGCCGCTTTGTCGGCCCTGGCGCCCTGGCCGCCGTCGGCACCAGTTCGCCAATCATCTTCTTTTTGATCTCGCTGGTGATGGGGCTGACGATGGGCTCCGGGATCATCATCTCCCAGTTTTTTGGCGCGCAGCAGATGGGGCAGGTGCGCCGCGCGGCTTCCACGGCGCTGATCTTTCAGACAGTCTGTGGCCTGCTGCTGTCCGTGATTGGGTTCCTGCTCAGCCGCCCGCTGCTCTCGTTGCTCCGGACGCCGCCTGAGATCATCAATGACTCGGTCGCCTACATGCGCATCTATTTCTGCGGTCTGATTTTCATGTTCACCTACAACACCCTATCCAGCATCCTGCGGGCACTCGGCGACAGCAAGACGCCGCTCTACTTCCTGGCAGTTTCCGCGGTGACGAACACCATCTTGGACGTGTTCTTTGTGGCCAGGCTGGGCTGGGGAGTAGCCGGTGTGGCTTGGGCGACGCTGATCGCGCAGGCTCTATCTTCGCTGCTCTGCGTCCATTACATCACGCGCAAGGTGCCAATCCTGCAGTTCTCACGGGAGCAGTTCGTCTTTGACCGCGAGATGTTCAAGATGATGGCCAAGATCGGCATTCCATCCTCTGTGCAGCAGAGTGTTGTCTCCATGGGGATGATGGCGGTGCAGGGGCTGATCAACTCCTTCGGCAGCGTGACCATGGCTGCCTACACGGCTGCGGCCCGCCTGGACAGCTTCGCGATGATGCCGGTGCAGAATTTCGGCATGGCCCTGTCCTCATTCGCCGGCCAGAACATCGGTGCCGGGCGTCTGGATCGCGTACACCAGGGACTGCGAGCGACGCTGGCCATGGTGATCGGCGCCTGTGTCACGGTCTCCTTACTCGTCTTCCTGTTCGGTCCGCAACTGATCCAGATCTTCATCTCTGCCGATCAGGTAGAGGTGATCAGTCGCGGCGTGGAATACATGCGTACAGTCTCCATCTTCTATGCCGTCTTCAGCGTGATGATTGTAACCAGTGGTTTGCTGCGCGGCGCCGGTGATACAGTGGTGACGATGGCGACCTCTCTCTTTGATCTCGGAACCAGGGTGGTGGCTGCCTACTGGTTGACCACGCTTCCCGCTCTGGGCTATCGCGGCATCTGGTGGTCCATTCCGATCGGCTGGTCAGTCAGCGCCGTCATTCCGGTGGTGCGCTATTTCACTGGCGGCTGGAAGGCGAAAGCAGTTGTCCGTCAACAGATGTTTGAACGACCAGCAGCAGATTAACTGGATGAACATGAGGTCAGGAACCGGAAGAACGCTTCCGTGTTTGTGGCCTCTTTTTCATGATCAGGAGCAGTGGGGCAAAGGGGACTGTCGGACTGTCCCCTTTGCCCCACGATTGCGTGCGCTGGAATTCGGGGTTCCCGGCGCTTTGGTGGCAGGTAAATCCCGCCCTGCGTGGAATACTAGCTGATGGTTGTTCCACAACCATCGCTCTATTTGGGTCCAGCGCGAGTGTTGTTAGGGAGGGTTTCAGATGAATGCAGAGATCATAGCAGTCGGCACTGAGTTGCTGCTTGGGCAAATTGTGAACACTAACGCCCAGTTTCTCGGCCGGGAGCTGGCCGCTCTGGGAATTGGGCTCTACTATCAGACAGTGGTCGGGGACAACCCCGAGCGTCTGGCGGAAGTGGTCGGACAGGCGCTCGGACGTGCCTCGGTTGTGATTCTGACTGGCGGGCTCGGGCCCACTGCGGATGACCTGACTCGCGAGACGGTGGCGCAGGCGATGGGCAGAGAGTTGCGCTTTGATGAAGATGTCTGGGCGGTGATTGCGGCCCGCATGCAGCGCTTTGGGCGGCAGATTCCGGAGAACAACAAGCGTCAGGCGATGGTTCCGGCCGGAGCCAGCGTGCTGCCAAACCCGAACGGCACTGCCCCGGGACTGGCCATCGCCGAAGGCGAGCGGCTGGTGGTGATGCTACCTGGTCCTCCTCGCGAGATGCAGCCGATGTTTCTGGCTGAGGTGCGCCCGCGTCTGGTCAGGATGGCCGGAGCGAGCGTCATTCATTCCCGCAGCCTGCGGGTGATCGGGGTGGGGGAGTCCGCTTTGGCAGAACGGATTGCAGACCTGATTGAACAGCAGGGCAATCCCACCATTGCGCTCTATGCCAAGCTCGGCGAGGTGGAAGTACGCCTGACGGCCAAAGCGACAGATACTGCAGCCGCCAGCGAGTTGATCGCCCCCATCGAGGCGGAGATGAGGGCTCGTTTGGGTCAGGCCGTCTATGGGTCAGATGAAGAGACGCTGCCGGCTGCCTTGGGCAAGCTGCTTCTCCGCCGCGGCTACCGCTTGGCTCTGGCTGAGTCCTGCACCGGCGGTTTGATCGGCAGCATGATCACTTCAGTTGCCGGTAGCTCTGATTACTTCGAGCGCGGCTTCATCACCTACAGCAATCTGGCTAAAGAGCAGATGCTTGCGGTACCGGCTGACCTGATTGCCGCGCACGGAGCCGTCAGCCAGGAATGCGCTGCCAGCATGGCAATTGGTGCGCGGACGGCGAGCGGGGCGGAGGTGACTATCGCAGTCACCGGAATCGCCGGACCGGACGGCGGAACTGCGGAAAAGCCGGTGGGAACAGTCTTTGTGGCGGTGGACACACCGGCTGGAGTGCACGTCGAGAGGCTTGCTCTCACCGGAAACCGCCAGAGCATTCAGGAGCGCTCGGCCAAGACTGCCATCAACTTGGCCAGACTGCGGCTGTTGGCCGAGCAGGATGAGTAGCCTGCGCCTCTTCTTCGGGTTGCACTTATCCCCAGCCCACCGGCAGGAGATTGCGCGCCGGGTGCTGCCATTCCGGCAGTCTGTGCCGGAAGTGAATTGGGTTCCGGCGGATAACCTGCACCTGACAATGGCGTTTCTCGGCGAGACGGATCAGTCCCTCCTGCCCAAGCTGCAGGCGGCAGCCGATTCTGCCTGTCGCGAAGCCCGCCCCTTTCACCTGACGATTGGAGGGCTGACAGGTGCGTTCAGCAATTGGCGCCGTCCGCAGGTGATCTGGCTGGGCACGACAGGCGAGAGTGGAGAGCTCCACCGCTTGCATCAACTGCTCGCGGCAGAGCTCTCCGGCTTGGGATTTGCCGTCGACCGCCGCTGGCATCCCCACATCACTTTGGGACGCGTCAAGCGGCAGTTGCCGGAAGCGACCGCGCAGAGGCTGCAGCAGACAGAGTGGCCCTTGCGCGAGGAGCTGACTCTGCAGTTGACACTCTTCCAGAGCACTCTGCGATCGACCGGGGCTGTTTACCAGGTTGTTTCCAAATCAGAGATGTCCGGGTGCGAAAACTGCTGAAATCAGGAGCTAGGCTTGGCCCACACGCGCTAGTTGTTTTAGGCGAACAAATGTGCGATTAGACCTTGTCCAGGGCCAATGATAAGCTTAGTTTGTGAGAATAGATGGAGAGGCGGGTATGATAGTGGATAAAGGGCGCGCGCTGGATATGGCACTGCATCAGATAGAAAAGCAATTTGGCAAAGGGGCAATCATGCGCCTCGGTGAGGATGCGAGCAGACTGGTCATGGACGTAATTCCCACCGGGGCACTGGCTTTGGATATCGCACTCGGGGTGGGTGGAGTTCCTCGCGGCCGCATCATCGAAGTCTACGGTCCTGAGTCTTCCGGCAAGACGACTGTTGCTTTGCATATGATCGCAGAAGCACAGAAACTGGGCGGCATCGCAGCATTTATCGACGCAGAGCATGCACTCGATCCCACCTACGCCAGAAACCTGGGTGTGAACATCGATGATCTGCTGGTCTCCCAACCTGACACCGGTGAGCAGGCCCTGGAAATCTGTGAAGCCCTGGTGCGCAGTGGAGCCGTGGACATCGTGGTCATCGACTCTGTGGCTGCTTTGGTGCCACGCGCTGAAATAGAAGGCGAGATGGGCGATGCCCATGTCGGTCTGCAGGCTCGCCTGATGTCACAGGCCCTGCGTAAGTTAGCCGGCGCGATCAACCGTTCGCGCACAGTGGCAGTGTTCATCAACCAGTTGCGCGAGAAGGTCGGCGTCATGTTCGGCAACCCGGAGACGACTCCGGGCGGACGCGCCCTCAAGTTCTATGCCACCATCCGCCTGGAGGTGCGTCGGGCCGAGACGCTGAAACAAGGAACTGACATGGTCGGTAATCGTACCAGGGTGAAGGTGGTCAAGAACAAGGTTGCACCTCCGTTTAAGCAGGCCGATTTCGACATCATGTACGGCGAGGGCATCTCCCGGGAAGGAAGCATCATCGACATTGGCGCTGATTTGGACATCGTCAACAAGAGTGGAGCCTGGTACTCCTATGGGGACGAGCGGCTGGGGCAGGGTCGCGAGAATGCCAAGTTGTACTTGCGCGAACACCCAGAGGTGGCACTAGCCATCGAGAGTCGGATCAGGCAGAGCTTCCAAGTGGGTCAAGCACAAGCAAAGGCCGTGGCAGAGGATGCAGAGCCAGAGTCGGAGGAATAAGCCAAAGAGTTCTGCCCGTTCCTATGCCCTCTGGCTGCTCGGGCGCAAAGCATATGCCTCGGCAGCGCTGCAGAGTCGCCTGCAGCGCCGAGGGTATTCGCCGGAGGAGAGTCAAGATGCTGTCGCCTATCTGACAGAGATCGGCTACCTGAACGATCGCGTCTTTGTCGACGATTTTGTGCGCGGGCGGGCAGAGTCCGGTCATGGGCCGCGACAGATCAGTTGGGAACTGCGTTCTCGCGGCATCGAGGCTCCGGAAATAGAGCGCGCAGTGGCTGCACTGGATGCGGAGCAGCTGCGCGAGCGCGCTGCCGCTCTGGCTGCCGACCGTCTGCGCCGGGCCGGAGCGGGTGACCCCAAAGCCCATCAGCGCATCTTGCGTTACCTGTTGCAGCGTGGGTATGAGTACAGTTTGGCTGCCGAAGTGGTTGCCGAGCTGATGGCTGACCTTGACAGTGGCGGGCAGAATAGTTAAAATCTTGGCAGAGAGATAATGAGGGCGATCGTTTCTGGTTGCCCGGCAGCTGGCCCTGAATCGGAAGACGTCCTTTCTTCTGGCCGAGAGACTCTCTCGGCCTTTTTGCTGTCTCTGGTTTACCGCTCTACAGCCTGTCTATGCTATACTAATAGACGGTAGTGTTCCATTGTGTTCCGCGTAACACATTGTATCCTGCACTGGGCTGATGCAGACTTCTTCGCCGCAGATATATGGACGTCGGCACATATAGCGATGGACAAGCGCAAAGCGTCCAGATGTGGAACCTTGAAAACTGAAAAAGGAGGTTTGAGTGATATAGATACAGGACAGATTATTTCCATTGTCGTTATTGTGGTCGGAATTCCGCTGGCAGGGGTTGCTGGTTTTCTATACCGCAAGCAGATTGCGGAGAAGCAGATTGGTGAAGCAGAGACTGTAGCGCGCCAAGTGGTTGAAACGGCTGAGAAGCAGGCCGAGGCCAAGAAGCGCGAAGCCGTGCTCGAGGCGAAGGAAGAGGTTCATCGCCTTCGCTCCGATCTGGACAAGGAAATCCGGGATCGCCGCAGTGAGTTGCAGCGCTTGGAGCGCCGGGTTGTCCAAAAGGATGAGACACTTGACCGCAAGCTGGAGCAACTGGAAAAGAAAGACGAGCAAGTGCAGCGGAAGGACGCTGAGTTGCAGAAGCAGCGCGAGCGAGTGGAAGAGATTGTAGCCAAGCAGTTGGCGGAACTGGAGCGTGTCTCCGGTCTGACCACCGAGGCGGCAAAGCAGATGCTGCTGCAGAATGTGGAGAATGAGATCAGGCAGGAAGCTGCCAAGTTGATCAAGGATATCGAGACAGAGGCCAAAGAAGAGGCGGACAAGCGTGCCCGTGAAGTGGTCACCTTGGCTATCCAACGCTGTGCAGCGGATCACGTCGCCGAAGCGACCGTCTCAGTGGTGGAGTTGCCGAACGATGAGATGAAGGGCCGGATTATTGGGCGTGAGGGCCGCAATATTCGCACCCTGGAGACGCTGACAGGTATTGACCTGATCATCGATGATACGCCGGAAGCAGTCATTCTCTCCGGTTTTGACCCGATTCGTCGGGAGGTTGCTCGCATCGCTTTGGAGCGCTTGGTAGCTGACGGGCGCATCCACCCAGCTCGCATTGAAGAGATGGTGGAAAAGGCGCAGAAGGAAGTTGATGCCCGGATTCGCGAGGAAGGCGAGCAGGCTGCCATGGACGTGGGTGTGCACGGTCTCAACCCAGAGCTGGTCAGGACCCTCGGGCGGCTGCGCTTCCGTACCAGCTATGGACAGAACGTCTTGAAGCATTCCATCGAAGTCTCCCATTTGGCGGGAATCATGGCCGCTGAGCTGGGTGCCGATGTGACCATGGTTAAGCGAGCCGGTTTGTTGCACGACATCGGCAAGGCCATCGACCACGAAGTGGAAGGACCTCACGTGACGATTGGCGCGGATCTAGCGAAGAAATATCGTGAACACCCGGCGATCGTACACGCGATTGCCGCGCATCACAATGACATTGAACCCCAATCGGTTGAGGCCGTTCTGGTGCAGGCTGCCGACGCAGTCTCTGCTGCCCGTCCGGGTGCTCGCCGGGAGAGTTTGGAGAACTACATTCGCCGGCTGGAGAAGCTGGAACAGATCGCCGAGTCATTCGATGGCGTCGATAAGACCTATGCCATCCAGGCGGGGCGTGAGATCCGGATCATCGTCAAGCCAGACAAGGTGGATGACCTGGCCGCCGCGCGGGTGGCCCACGACATCTCCAAACGCATCGAGGCCGAACTGGATTACCCTGGGCAGATCAAAGTCACTGTCATCCGGGAAACAAGGGCCGTTGATTTCGCGAAGTAGCAGGCACATCGTGCCTGCTCTTTTTTTGCAGCGCATAGGGCAACTCAGCTGGCCTCTTCCTCCTCGTGGTAGACCTCTCGGCAGGCGAGAGCGTTCAAAAAGTTCGATTTCCTTGGGGTCGTAGCACCACAGCATGCTGTGGTGTCGGGATCGGCTCGGCATGCCGAGCCTCTACGGACTGCAACTGCAGAATCCCGCAGGCTGAGCCTGCCGAGGTTAGAACCTGAGCGGCTTTGCCTGCTGCTCATGCATGTTGCTGCTGAATGACTTCAGTTCTCAGTCGTTTTCGGGTAGACTGACTATGATGGAGTTCCTTCTGGCAGGTAGATTTGATTGATAAAGGGGCGGGTTGGATGCTTGGGGTCCTGTTTATCGGTGATGTCGTCGGTCGCCCTGGGCGAGCGGTGATCAGGGATCTGATCGGGCGCGTTAAGCGTCAGCAGCAGGTCGATCTGGTCATCGCTAACGGCGAGAACTCCGCCGGCGGCACCGGAATTACCCGCGAGGTGGCGGATGAGCTGTTTCGCGCTGGAGTGGATTTGATTAGCGGTGGCAACCACATGTGGGACAAGCGAGAAGCCGTCGACCTGATGATGGAAGAGAAGCGGATTGTACGCCCGGAGAACTATCCCCCGGGCACCCCTGGACAGGGTTGGCGTGTGGTCGAGGTCGGGATGCCGCCGAAGCGCTTGATGTTGATCAACGTTTGCGGCCGCACCTTTATGCCAGCTTTGGACTGTCCCTTCCGGGCAGTGGATCAGATTTTGCAGACGGAAGCGAGATCTGGGGACCTGGTGATTGTGGACATCCACGCCGAAGCGACTTCCGAGAAGGCGGCCATGGGCTTCTACCTGGATGGCCGCGTGACGGCCGTCCTAGGTACTCACACGCACGTGCAAACCGCGGATGAACGATTGCTGCCGCGTGGCACGGCTTTCATCTCTGATGTCGGCATGGTTGGTCCGAGAGACTCAATCCTGGGAGTGGAAGTTGAGCCGGTGCTGCACAAGTTCCTGACGGCGATGCCGGCGCGGTTTGAGGTGGCCAAGGGCCCAGTGGTGGCTAATGCCGTCTATCTGCAAGTTGATCAGCAGAACGGTCGGAACGTGCGTCCGCCGGTTCGCTTTGCCGAGCGCTTCGAGTAACTGGTGTATGCCTTCCTTGGCAAAGAGGAGTTTCTGGACCGCCTGGTGAATAGACTAGAGTCATTGATCGAGCGCAGGCGGCGCCGTAAACCAAGGAGGTAAGCCAAATGGACGAGAGAATCCTGGAACTGCACAAGAGTGCAACCGTCGTGGACACCCATTGTGACACTCTGCTCCGCGTGCTCGGACGCAGTCAGGCGTATGGTCAGAAACCGGCTCCTTATCGCTTGCGGGAGCGCCATGCTGAGGGACACATCGACCTGCCGCGTCTCCAGGACGGGGGCGTAGACGTCCAGTTCTTCGCTGCCTACATAGAGCCCATCTACAAGCCTGACCGATCCCTGAAGCGCACACTGCAGATCTTCGATGCGTTCTTCACCGAGTTGGCAGCTAATGAGGACCAAATGATGCTGGTGCAATGTGCCGCCGACATCACAGCCGCTCAGGCAGCGGGTAAGCTCGCGGCAGTGATGGCCATTGAAGGCGGCGAGGCTCTGGAAGGCGACCTGGGAGTGTTGCGCGTGCTGCATCGCCTGGGTTTGCGCGCCATCGGACTGACCTGGAACGAACGCAACAACATCGCAGATGGTGTGGGTGATTGCCGCAGCGCCGGCGGGCTGAGTGAGTTTGGCGCGGCCTTGATTGCCGAGATGAATCGGCTGGGAATCCTGGTCGATGTCTCCCATCTGTCCGATCCTGGTTTCTGGGATGTGATCTCGCTGAGCAAGCAGCCGATCATCGCTTCTCATTCCAATGCCCGGGCCGTCTGCAACCATAGGCGCAACTTGACCGATGACCAAATCAAGGCGTTGGCCAAGAACGGTGGCGTGATGGGCATGAACTTCTGCGCTGCCTTCGTGCGCGAAGACGGGCAGCCTACCCTGGATGACCTGCTCAACCACATCGACCATATTGCTCAGTTGGTCGGCCCCGAGCATGTTGGCCTAGGCTCTGACTTCGACGGCATCAGCGCTGCCCCGGAGGGACTATCCGACGCCTCCAAGATGCCGCTGATCACCGAAGGGCTGGTCAAGCGCGGTTACAGCGACCAACAGATCAGGCTCATTCTCGGCGAGAACTATCTGCGCGTGTTCCGGCAGGTCTGGGGCTAAGTCGTGCCACAAAAACCACTGCGAAAAATCGCAGTGGTTTTTTTCGTGAGTAGCAGGAACTAGTTGGACCATGACGAATATGATACACTGGAATGGAATGATGGACTGTGCCATTAGTCCTTTTATGGATGGGGGACACACCTCAGCATGGAGTCCTTTTTGAGGGCATCGCCTGAAGCGCGTTTTGTGAGTGGAGGAATGTCCCCATCGGGTGTGTTCCGGCTAGAAGCAGCAGAGGAGGGTTGGCCATGGCAATTGAACTCACGCGCAAGTCCGGCATTCCGCTGTACATTCAACTGAAGGACCAAATCAAACAACAGATTGAGACGAATGCCTGGCAGCCGGGCTTCAAACTCCCAACGGAACGCGAACTGGCCGCCATACTCGGAGTTAGTCGCAACACGGTGAGTATGGCTTACCGCGAGCTGGAGGCGGAAGGGGAACTTGTCTCTTCTCAGGGCAAAGGTACCTTTGTCTCAGAACAGGCCACGGAACACCTGAACGAAGGTCGTCGGCAGCAGCTGCAGCAAATTGTGAACAGCGCTTTTGATCAGGCGCTGGCACTCGGCTTTGATTTTCAGGACGTGCTGGATGTGGCCAGCGAACAGGCCGAGGAACGAAAGGCTCTGCTGAACAAGATCCGCATCGCTTTCATTGAGTGCAATCGGGAGCAAGTGGACTATTTTGCTCGCCAATTGGAACTGGGATCAGGCGTGGCGATTACGCCACTGGTACTGTCCGAGATCAGGCCAAACGGTGAAGCGCTCAGGCAGATCGTGGCTGGGGTTGACCTGGTGGTCACTACCTTCTTTCACCTGGATGAGGTGCGCGCGATGATTCAGGACGAGAAACAGGTGTTAGCCATCGCTTTGGATCCTCAGCTGGAGACAATCGTGAAGATCGCCAGGGTGCCACGTGGCAGAAGACTCGGACTAGTCTGTCTGTCCACGAATTTCGCCGAGAAAGTGGTGAACTCTATACGCAGTGCAGGAATCGACTATCTGCCTGTCGAAAGCACCATATCGCTGGAGAAGGCTGTCGTGGCCAGAGTGATTGAGCAGAGTGACGTGGTCCTGGTTTCGCCAGGCAGGCGGCGCGAGGTAGAGGAGCTCTGCCCGATGGGCACCGAAATTATCGAGTTTGTCTATCGGCCTGATTTGGGTTCCATCAGCATGCTGAAGTCGGCATTGATGGAGATAGAGGGAAAGTACAGCACAGTAGGGGGGACTCACGGTGAAATATAGCGTAGAAATAGATGCCAAATGGTGCAAGAAGTGCGGCATTTGCTCTGCATTCTGTCCCAAGAAAGTGTTCACGTTCAAAGCCGGTCAAGTGCCCGAGATCACGTCAGAGGATCAGTGCATTGGGTGTCGGCTTTGTGAGCAGCGTTGCCCGGACTTCGCTGTCAAGGTAGGGGGGAAGAACAATGAGTCCTAGAGTTAAGCTGCTCCAAGGAAACGAGGCCTGTGTTGAGGGTGCGTTGGCTGCTGGTGTGACCTTCTACGCCGGTTATCCGATCACGCCATCCACTGAAATCGCCGAACTATTGTCTGAGCGCCTACCACGCGTGGGTGGACGGTTCATCCAGATGGAGGACGAAATCGCCAGCATGGCAGCTGTGGTTGGCGCTTCTCTGGCCGGAGCCAAGGCGATGACTGCCACCAGTGGCCCTGGTTTCTCGCTGAAGCAGGAGAACTTCGGCTTCGCCACCTATTGCGAAGTGCCTTGCGTCGTGGTCAACGTGATGCGCGGTGGCCCGAGCACCGGCTTGCCTACCTCGACCGCTCAGGGTGATGTGATGCAAGCTCGCTGGGGTACTCACGGAGACCATCCGGTGATTGCTCTTTGTCCTGGTTCTGTGCCAGAGGCATATGAGATGACCATCAAGGCGTTTAACCTGTCTGAGCAGTTCAGGATGCCGGTACTGGTCCTGCTCGATGAAGTGATCGGTCATATGCGCGAGAAGATCACGCTGCCAGACCAGCCGTCACAGCCGATCATCGAGCGCAAGCGCCCCACTGGGTCAAAGTCCGAGTATCAGCCTTATGCCGCTGGTCCGGATGAGGCTCCGCCTCTGGCCAACTTTGGAGAGGGCTATCGCTTCCATGTCACCGGATTGACCCATAACTTCCGTGGTTATCCGACCAGCGATCCCAAACAGGTTGACTATTTGATCAAGCGCCTGCACAACAAGGTCGATCAACATCTGGACGACATTCTGCTCTGGGAGACCGAGCAGATGGAGGATGCGACCATCGGCGTGTTCGCGTATGGATCCACCGCCCGTTCAGCCGTTCGTGCCGTGCGCTTGGCACGCGAACAGGGAATCAAAGCCGGTTTGATCCGTCCGATCACCCTCTGGCCCTTCCCGGTGGAGATGCTCAAGGGTTACGCCAAGCAGCTCAAGAATTTGATCGTGGCTGAACAGAACCTGGGACAGATGATCTTGGAAGTGGAACGGGTGGTTGCCGGTCAGGTTCCGATCAAGGGCATCCTGCAGGCCAATGGAGAAATGATCACGCCTGACACGGTCTTGCAGGCAGTTTTGGAGGTGAAGTAGATGCTGGCAGAGAAGTACCTCCGGCAGGACATGATGCCTCACATTTGGTGTCCAGGTTGTGGACACGGCATCATCCTGAACGCCGTCATCCGCGCTATTGAAAAGGCTGGTCTAGACCAGGACAAGACGGCCATCGTTTCAGGCATCGGTTGCTCTTCACGTGCTTCCGGCTATCTCAACTTTGACACGCTGCACACCACTCACGGACGTGCGCTAGCCTTTGCCACCGGGTTGAAGGTCGCCAATCCGGAACTGAACGTAATCGTGCTCACTGGCGACGGTGACAGCCTGGCGATCGGCGGCAACCACTTCATCCATGCTTGTCGGCGCAATATCGACATCACCACCGTGGTGTTCAACAATAGCATCTACGGCATGACCTCCGGTCAGTATTCCCCAATGACTCCCACCGGGCGCTATGCCACGACGGCTCCCTATGGGAACATCGACCGCAACTTTGATCTCTGTGAACTGGCTCGGGTCGCCGGCGCAACCTATGTTGCCCGCGGTACGGCTTATCATGCTGCCATGCTCAGCGATCTGGTGACCAAGGCAATTGGGAACAAAGGATTCTCAGTAGTGGAAGCCATTTCCCAATGCCCGACCTACTACGGGCGCAAGAACAAGCTGGGCACACCGGTGGATATGCTCACTTGGCAAAAGGACTCTGCAGTAACCAAAGCAGCAGCAGCTAAGCTCACTCCTGAGCAGATGGCAGACAAGTTCGTGATCGGCGAGTTATACCACACCAGTGCACCTGAGTACACAGCCGAGTACGACCGCATCGTTGCCTCGCTTCGGGGGAAGGAGTAATGGCCATGCAGAATAGAAGAGAGATTCGTTTGAGTGGCAGTGGCGGACAGGGCATTCTCCTGGCCGGTATCATCTTGGCGGAAGCGGCCCTTCTGGAGGGGAAGAATGCGGTGCAGTCCCAAAGCTACGGGCCGGAGGCCCGGGGTGGCGCCAGCAAGTCCGAGGTAATCATCAGCGAGGAGAGCATCGACTATCCGAAGGTCACGCGCCCGGAGATTTTGATGGCTCTCACCGAAGAAGCGTACCACAAGTACAGCCAGGGCCTGATGGCCGAGGCGATCCTGGTGATCGATGACTCCATCCAGCTGGCTGAACAGGTGCCGAGCGGAGTCAGCGTTGTGCGTGCCCCCATCATCCAGGCAGCCGCCGAGACGATGAAGCGGCCGATCGTGGCCAACATCGTGGCCTTGGGCGTATTGGTTGGAGCCAGCCAGATTGTGCGCCGCGAGTCGTTGGAGCAGGCCGTACTCAATCGGGTGCCGCGCGGCACCGAAGACCTGAATCGTCAGGCTTTGTCCCTTGGGTTTCAATTGGCTGCAGCCGCAGCCAGTGGAAATAGATAACCACCATAGGTAAAAGGGAGGAAAACCAAATGGCTAACAACAAAGACACCTTCTTGCAGGTGCAGGCGCAGATCAAGGACGCTTGCGACATCTTGGGCCTGGACAACAACTACTTCGAGATCCTGAAGCAGCCGATGCGGGCACTGGAAGTCTCAATTCCTGTGCGGATGGATGACGGTTCGATCAAGGTAGTCAGTGGTTATCGTTCACAGCACAATGATGCCGTCGGCCCCACCAAGGGTGGCCTGCGCTACCATCAGAATGTTGACTTCGACGAAGTCAAGACTCTCTCCATGTGGATGACCTTCAAGTGCAGCGCCATCGGTCTTCCTTACGGCGGTGCCAAGGGTGGCATCACTGTCAACCCCAAGGAAATGTCTCAGGGCGAAGTGGAGCGCATGACCCGCGGCTATGCTCGGGCCATGGCCAACTTCATCGGCGACGACCGCGATATCCCGGCCGGCGACGTGAACACCAATGCTCAGATCATGGCCTGGATCTATGACGAGATCAGCAAGGTCAAGGGTCACAATATGCCTGGCGTGATCACCGGTAAGCCAATTCCGGTTGGCGGTTCCCTCGGTCGCAACGAAGCTACCGGTCGCGGCGTGGTCATCACCTTGCGCGAGGCCGCTAATGCCATGAACATGAAGACCGAAGGCGCCACGGTTGCCATCCAGGGTTACGGCAACGTCGGCGGTTTCACTGGTCTCTACATGCAGACTCTGCTCGGCTCTAAAGTCGTGGCAGTACAGGATCACACCGGCGGCGTCTACAATGCTGACGGCATGGATGCTATCGAACTGCAGAACTGGGTTGCCGCACACGGCGGCGTGAAGGGTTTCCCTGGCAGCACCAAGGATATCACGCGCGATGAGCTGTTTGCGCTCGACGTCGACTTCTTGGTTCCGGCTGCTCTGGAGAATCAGATCACCGATGAGAATCAGCATCTAGTGAAGGCGCCTTTGGTGGTTGAGGCTGCCAATGGTCCGATCACCCGTTCCGCCTCCAAGAAGATGCATGCGCGTGGCATCACCATCGTGCCGGACATCGTGGCCAATGCCGGTGGCGTGACCGTCTCCTACTTCGAGTGGGTGCAGAACCTGCAGAACTACTACTGGAGCCTGGAAGAGGTCAACACTCGCTTGGAGCGCTTGATGGTCGACGCCTTTGACGCCGTCCACAAGATGAGCCAGGACAAGAAGATCGACCTTCGCGATGCCGCTTATGTCGTAGCTATCCGTCGCGTTGCTGACGCGATGAAGCTGCGCGGCTGGGTCTAATCGCATATTCCGGTGAGTCAGCGGCCCTCCCCGGCTTGGCTGGGGAGGGCCATTTAGAAGAGAGAATTCCGTATACAATACACAAGACTGCGCCCTGCTCAGGGCTTCACTGGACATGGGTGTGCGTGCTGGGGCGGCTGATCGGTGGTCAAATATCCTATTGGCGAATGGCAAAGAATACTGTTAGTATTTATGTGGTCGGTTAATGCTGGCGAGTTTCCCCCCTGATCGCTCGCAGAAAGACTTGTAAGGAGCGTGATGACAGTGTACAAGCAGGATGAATTGCAGCGCATACAGGAAGCCAAGACACAATGGCAGAATGGGATGGTGCAGAAGGTACTGAACCGTTTTCCGGAGCAGAAGCCTGAGTACGTCAACTCTTCCAAAGTGACGGTTGCGCGTGCCTATACTCCGGATGACATCTCGGAACTGGATTACCTGCGCGATCTCGGTTTCCCAGGGCAATATCCTTTCACCCGCGGCGTTCAGCCCACTATGTACCGCGGCCGCTATTGGACGATGCGCCAATATGCCGGCTTTGCCACAGCGGAAGAATCGAATCAGCGTTACAAATACCTGTTACAGCAGGGCCAGACCGGTCTCTCGGTCGCCTTTGATTTGCCCACGCAGATCGGCTACGACTCGGATCACTCTCTGTCTGAAGGCGAAGTGGGCAAGGTTGGCGTGGCCATTGACTCTCTCGCAGACATGGAGATTCTCTTTGACGGCATTCCGCTGGATAGGGTCAGCACTTCGATGACCATCAATGCCCCCGCCGCTGTTCTGTTGGCTATGTACATGGGCGTGGCGGAGAAGCAGGGCGTGCCGCTTGGCAAGATCAGCGGCACCATCCAAAATGACATCCTCAAGGAATACGTCGCTCGCGGCACATACATTTTCCCTCCCGCACCCTCGATGCGGCTGATCACCAACATTTTTGAGTTCTGCTCGGCCAATGTTCCGGAATGGAATACCATCAGCATCAGCGGTTACCACATCCGCGAAGCGGGTTCTACCGCTGCACAAGAGATTGCATTCACGCTGAGCAATGGTATCGCCTACGTGCAGGCAGCCGTGGACGCTGGTCTGAACGTGGATGATTTTGCTCCTCGCCTGTCCTTCTTCTTTAACTCACACCTGGACTTCTTTGAAGAGGTCGCCAAGTTCCGGGCTGCCCGTCGCCTGTGGGCGAAGATCATGAAGGAGCGTTTTGGCGCCAAGAAGGACAAGTCCTGGATGCTGCGCTTCCATACCCAGACTGCCGGGTCCACCCTCACTGCGCAACAGCCCGACAACAACATCGTCCGCGTGGCTTTGCAGGCGTTGGCGTCTGTGCTGGGCGGAACCCAGTCTCTGCACACCAACTCGCGCGACGAGGCCCTGGCCTTGCCGACTGAGGAGTCGGTGCGCATCGCGCTGCGCACGCAGCAGATCATCGCTTACGAGAGCGGCGTGGCTGACACCATCGATCCGCTGGCCGGAAGCTACTTCGTGGAGTCGCTTACCAATCAGGTGGAGAAGCTCGCTGCCGACTACATCGAGCGCATCGACGCCATGGGCGGCGCCGTGAAGGCGATTGAGGCTGGCTATATGCAGCGCGAGATCCAGGACAGCGCCTATGATTATCAGCGCCAGGTGGAAGAAAAGCAGCGTATCGTCGTCGGCGTCAATCAGTTCCAGATCGAGGAACCGGCACCGCAGGGATTGTTGCGGGTAGACCCGGTAGTTGGGGAACTGCAGAAGCAGAAGCTGGTTGCATTGCGGGCTCGTCGCGACAACCAGGCCGTCGCCGTTGCCCTGGATGAACTGGAGCAAGTTGCTCGCGGTGAAGAGAATCTGATGCCGGCCATCTTCAAGGCTGTCAAAGCCTATGCGACACTGGGCGAAATCTGTGGCCGCTTGCGCAACGTCTTTGGCGAGTACGTTGCCCAAGACTTGCTCTAGGGAGGAGTGGGACGATGGAGAAGAAGATCAGGGTACTAATTGCCAAGCCAGGACTGGATGGACATGATCGTGGAGCCAAGGTGATCGCTCGTGCTCTGCGCGACGCCGGCATGGAGGTGATCTACACCGGTCTGCGCCAGACGCCGGAACAGATTGTGCATGCCGCGATACAGGAAGACGTGGACGCGATCGGTCTCAGTTGCCTCTCGGGAGCTCACAACCATCTGTTCCCACGGGTGGTGGAGCTGCTGGCCGCAACTAAGGCGGAGGACATCATGGTCTTTGGCGGTGGGGTTATTCCCGACTCCGACATTCCGGAACTGAAGTCCAAAGGCATTCAGGAGATTTTCACTCCTGGCACCTCCACCGAGACGGTTGTAGCCTACCTGCGGGATCATGTCCAAAAATGATTCTGACTTTCGGGCTGGGTTTCTGACCGGTGACGTTCGCGGACTAGCGCGAGCGATTTCGGCGGCGGAGAATGACCCGGACACGGCGCACTCGCTGCTGACCACGGTCAGCGACCGCCTCGGCCACGCCCATGTGATCGGCATCACCGGCCCACCGGGAGCTGGCAAGAGCACGCTCACCGGGAAGTTGGCCAAGGAGCTCTTGAGCCGCGGCCTTTCTCTCGGGCTGCTGCTGGTGGATCCGTCCAGTCCGTTCAGTGGTGGTGCCATTCTGGGCGATCGCCTGCGGCTCCCCGACTTGGCCGGTGAGAGAAATGTCTTCGTTCGGAGCATGAGCTCCCGCGGCAGCATGGGCGGCCTCGCCCGCGCGACTGGCGATGCCATCAAGCTGCTTGATGCCTTCGGCAAGGACGTGATCCTGGTGGAGACTGTCGGGACTGGGCAGGCCGAGACGGACGTCATTTCCGTGGTGGACAGCGTAATCGTGGTCGCCGTTCCGGGACTCGGCGATGAGATTCAGGCGATGAAGGCTGGAATTCTGGAAATTGCCGATCTGTTCGTGGTCAACAAGGCTGATCGAGAAGGTGCAGACCGTACCGAGCGTGAGCTGCTGTCCATGCTCCGCTTGCAGGCCGATACCGCCTGGACTATCCCGGTGCTGAAGACGGTGGCAACTGCTGACCAGGGAATTGTGGCTCTGGCTGAAGCACTGGGCAACCATCTGCAGTATCTGCGCGATAGCGGTGAGCTGACAGTCCGACGCTTGCGCCGGACCAAGCGCGAGTTGCTGGAACACATGCGTGCCCGCCTGATGGACTCGCTCTGGGCACGTTTTGGGCACAGCGACTTGGAGCAACTGACCGAGAGCATCGTTGCCGGTCGCCAATCGGTCTATCAGGTCGCAGAGAACCTGTGGCAGCAGTTTGTTGCAGGCTTGTCAGGGGATGGTGCCCCACCTGAAAACGTTCGGAAGGAGGAGAGTTTATGATCAAAAAGATTGCTCATCTTGGCGTCGCGGTGAAGAATCTGGAGGAAGCCAAGAGCTTTTACGCTGGCATGCTGGGGCTTCCGAGTATTGGTGAAGAAGTGGTTCCCTCTCAGAAGGTAACTGCCGCGTTTATCCCGGTGGGCGATACTCGCTTGGAGCTGCTGGAGTCAACCGATCCGGAAGGTCCGATCGCCAAGGCGATCGCCGCCAGAGGTGAGGGCATTCACCACATCGCTTATGAGGTCGATGATATCGTAGCCGCCTTGGCTGATCTCAAGGCCAAGGGAGCGCGGCTGATCGATGAAACCCCGCGAGAGGGAGCCCATGGGGCCAAGGTGGCATTCATTCACCCGAAGGCCGGTCTCGGCGTTCTGATTGAACTCTGTGAATACCCTCACCACTAGGGCGTCCAACTCCCTGTTGACACAACACGAGTGGATGATTGTCAAGGCAAAAGGAGGTAGGCTGCATGTCCATGGACAAGAAAATTGAACAGTTGGCCAAGGAGCGGAAGCGCATTGCCTTGGGTGGCGGCGAAAAACGTATTGCCGCGCACAAAGAAAAGGGCAAACTCACCGCCCGTGAACGGATTGAACTGCTATTGGACGAGAACAGCTTTGTGGAAGTTGACGCTTTCGTCAAGCACCGCAGTGTTGATTTCGGCATGGCGACCAAGGATGCCCCGGGCGAGGGTGTGGTGGTTGGCTATGGTACAGTTGAAGGGCGCCTGATCTACGTCAGCAGCCAGGACTTCACTGTGCTTGGCGGGTCTCTCGGCGAAATGCACGCCAAGAAGATCTGCAAAGTGATGGACCTGGCCATGAAGAACGGCGCTCCGTTTGTGGCCATCAACGAGTCCTCGGGCGCCCGCATTCAAGAAGGCGTGGACGCACTCGATGGTTACGGCAACATCTTCTTCCGCAACACCCAGGCTTCCGGCTATATTCCGCAGCTTTCAGTGATCATGGGATCCTGTGCTGGTGGCGCCGTCTACAGCCCGGCACTGACTGACTTCATCTTCATGACGCAAGGCACCAGTCAGATGTTTATTACCGGGCCGCAGGTGATCAAGGCCGTTACCGGTGAGGACGTCACCTTGGAGCAGTTAGGCGGCGCCGCAGTGCACAACCAGGTGAGCGGCGTGGCTCACTTCTTCGCAGAAAATGACGAGCAGACCCTGGCTCAGGTACGGCGTTTGCTCAGCTTCCTGCCGAGCAACAATCTGGACGAGAGCCCATGGCTCGAATCAGAAGACGACATGGCCAGGCAGAATGATGAGATCCTGTCCATCGTGCCGGATGACCCTAACCGCGCTTATGACGTGCGCGAAGTGATTCAGAGCATCGTGGACGGCGGAGACTTCATGGAAGTCCAGGCCAGCTTCGCTCTGAACATCGTCGTTGGCTTCGGCCGCATGAACGGGCGCACCGTCGGCATCATCGCCAACCAGCCGAAGGTCTTGGCTGGATCGCTGGACATCAATGCATCAGATAAGGCGGCCCGTTTCGTCCGCTTTTGCGACTCTTTCAACATCCCATTGGTGACTTTGATCGACGTTCCGGGCTACATGCCTGGACTGAACCAGGAATACGGCGGAATCATCCGTCACGGCGCCAAGATGCTCTACGCCTACTCGGAAGCATCTGTGCCCAAGATCAGCCTGATCATGCGCAAGGCTTACGGCGGTGCCTATTTGGCGATGTGCAGCAAAGCGCTGGGCGCTGACACCGTCTATGCTTGGCCGACAGCAGAGATTGCTGTGATGGGCCCTGAAGGCGCAGCCAACATCATTTTCCGTGACGACATCCAGAAGGCTGAGGATCCCGCAGCCACCAGGCACGAGAAGATCGCGGAGTATCGTGAGAAGTTTGCCAATCCTTACGTGGCAGCATCGCGCGGCATGGTGGACGATGTGATCGACCCACGTGACACCAGGCGTATGATCATCAATGCTCTGGAGGCTAACGCCAGCAAGCGGGAGGCACGTCCCGCCAAGAAACATGGCAACTTCCCGGTATAGGGCGAAGGGGGAACGCAGATGAACTCGGAACTTTTGCTTGATGCCCTACGCTTGACAGCCGTGGGCATGGGTGTGGTCTTCGCCGCCTTGTATGCTCTTTCACTGATGATGTACTCGCTACCGATCTTGGCGGGTGGACGGGGCAAGCAGGCTGCGACCGCACCACAAGCCTCGACTCTGGTCACCGCCAGTGTGGCCGAATCGGCCGCTGCCACCGAGCCAGCAGTCAGCAATGGCCCGTCACCTGAAGTGATCGCCGTGATTGCCACAGCTATTGCTGCCTATCTCGGCCAGGCACCAGAGAACCTGAACATCATTTCCATTCGTCGTGCTCCGGCAGCGGTTGGCCCTTGGGCCTTGGCCGCCCGCCGTGAGAGCATACAGAATTAACGGAAAGGGGAACAGACAACATGTCCAAGAAATTCCGTATCACCGTCAACGGGGAATCGTACGAAGTCGAGGTAGAGGATCTGGGAGGCGAGGCTCCGGTTGTTCGCCGCCAGGCTGCTCCGGTTGCGGCAGCTCCGGCACCGGTCGCTCCCACAGTGTCCATTCCACAGCCCAAGGCTCAGCCGGTTGCTCCGGCCCCGGCTGCTCCGGCAGCCAAACCAGCAGTCGGCGGACAGGGCAGCGTCACCGCTCCCATGCCTGGTACCGTGCTCGATGTGAAGGTTAAGGAAGGCGACCAGGTCAAGGCCGGTCAGACGGTGCTGATTCTGGAAGCGATGAAGATGGAGAACGAAATCGCTGCTCCGGTGGCCGGCACAATCAAGTCGATCAATGTCGCCAAGGGTGCGGCCGTTAATCCGGGAGATGTGCTCGTGACCATCGGCTAACCCATCGAGTTCGAGGGGAGGACCTGACATTGATCTTACAGACTCTGATAGACCTGTGGTACTCAACCGGCTTCGCCAACATGAGCATTCAAAGCATGATCATGATTGTTGTATCCTTAGTACTGATCTACCTGGCCATCGCCAAGGGCTATGAACCGTTGCTGCTTCTGCCGATCGCCTTCGGTATGTTGCTGGCCAACCTGCCGCTCGGCGGCTTGATGGATGGTCCCACTACCCGCCTGGATGGGCTGCTGCAGATCCTCGGCCAGAAAGGCTTGTTGGAAGGCAGCGTGATCCAGCAGATCCACGATGCCGGCAGCGAGGGCTTGGGCATGTTGATTCAAGTGCTCTATAACTCTGGCATTCTGGACATCGGCAGCTTGAACGCTGTCATGGCCAAGGGCCCGTTGGCACTGGACGCGCTGGTTTCAGCCCTCGGCCAGTTCAACGTGCTCAACGCCACTGACTTGGCGCAGTTTGCTGCCTTCAAGCCACTTGCCGGCGGGTTGTTCTATTATCTCTATCAGGGCGTGAAGCTCGGCATCTACCCGCCGCTGATCTTCCTGGGTGTAGGCGCTATGACTGACTTCGGTCCGTTGATTGCCAATCCCAAGACGTTCCTGCTTGGTGCAGCGGCTCAGTTCGGCATTTTCACCACCTACATCGCCGCCACTTGGCTGTTTGGTTTCACCCCTCAAGAAGGTGGCGCCATCGGCATCATCGGTGGTGCAGACGGTCCGACCGCGATTTACACGGCGGTGCGGCTGGCTCCGCATCTGTTGGCATCGATCGCCATCGCGGCCTACTCCTACATGGCTTTGGTGCCGATCATTCAGCCGCCGATCATGCGCGCTCTGACCAGCAAGAAGGAGCGCGAGACGGTGATGGAGCAACTGCGCCCGGTGTCCAAGACCGAGAAGATCATCTTCGCCATTCTGGTCACCGCGGCTGTCGGTCTGCTGCTGCCGCCGGCTATTCCGTTGGTCGGCATGCTCATGTTCGGTAACTTGTTGCGTGAGTGCGGCGTAGTCGATCGCCTGTCCAAGACGGCGCAGAATGAGCTGATGAACATCATCGTCATCTTCCTCGGCACGACTGTCGGGGCGACAGCCAAGGGCGAGAACTTCCTCACGCCCCAGACCCTGTTCATCATCCTCCTCGGCTTGGCTGCCTTTGCTGGTGGCACGGCAGCCGGTGTGCTGCTTGGCAAGCTGATGTACCGCCTGACCGGCGGCAAGGTCAACCCTTTGATCGGATCGGCCGGCGTGTCAGCGGTGCCGATGGCCGCGCGGGTCTCCCAGGTGGAAGGCCGCAAAGCCAACCCGAGCAACTACCTGCTGATGCATGCCATGGGCCCGAACGTGGCTGGCGTGATCGGTTCAGCCATCGCGGCCGGTGTCTTGCTCAGCGTCCTTGGTAAGTAGGGAGGTCATACTATGAAGCCGATTGTTGTAGGCGTTTCCAATCGTCACCTGCATCTTTCTCAGGCGGACCTGGAGACTTTGTTTGGTGCTGGTCACCAGTTGACTCCGGTCAAGGATCTTGGTCAGCCAGGACAGTACGCCTGTGATGAGCAGGTGACCCTGGTTGGCCCCAAGGGCAGCATCGAAAAGGTGCGCGTGCTCGGGCCGGTTCGCTCCCGTACTCAGGTTGAGGTCTCCTTGACCGATGCCTTCAAGCTCGGCATCAAGCCGCCGGTGCGCGAGTCCGGCGACCTCGCCGCCTCGGCTCCGATCAGCATCGTCGGCCCCAAGGGCCGCGTTGACCTGGAGGACGGGGCGATTCTGGCCTGGCGCCACATCCACATGCACTCCAGCGATGCGGCCGAGTACGGCCTCAAGGACAAGGATATGGTCAAGGTGCGCATTGGGGGAGACCGTGGCATCATCCTGGAGAACGTAGTCGTGCGCGTGCGTGATGACTACGCCATGGAAATGCATGTCGACACGGATGAGGCCAACGCGGCACTGCTCAAGAATGGACAGACCGTGGAGATCGTGCGTTAGTTTATCTGATGACAAAACACCCTGGACTGCGATGCAGCCCAGGGTGTTTTTCGTGCTAATCGCTACTGTTTGTCCTCTTATCCCTGGTTCTTCGCTTACCAGCCTGATTGTTCTCCTCTCATTGTTCTTCCTCTCCCTTGTCGCCCCGTGGAGAATGCAGGAACTGATAGATGCCCATGCCGATCAGATAGATGGCGAAGATGCGCTTTAGGAGTGGGGGCTGTATCCGCAGGGCAATCTGGGCTCCGAAGTAGGCGCCGATTACGCTGCCGATGGCCAATTTCAGCGCCAGGCCCCAGTTGATGTTGCCGTAGCGCCAATGCGTGATGATGGCCAGGACGGAGGTGGGCAGGAAGATGAATAAGGAGATGCCTTGCGCGACGTGTTGTGGCACGCCCTTGACCAGCACCAGCCCGGGAACGAGCAGCGTGCCGCCGCCGACAGCCAGCCCGGCCAGCACGCCGGACAACAGACCCAAGATGGCTGTGAACATCTAGAAGAGCATGCGCAGCCCAGCCACCAGCATGAACAGGCCGAACCCTTTGCGCAACGTGGCTGGCCGACAGAAGTTCATGCAGACGGCGCCGATTACCGCGCCAATGGATGTGTAGATGGCCAGTTGCCAGAGTGAGCGCCATTCCACACCCGGAAGCTGCCGGTAGACCAGCATGCTGGCGATGCAGGTGGGGAGGATGATCACCAGACTGGTGGCATGAGCATGATACTGCTTCACCTCCAGCAGATAGACCATGCCGGGGATGAGCACGGTGCCACCGCCGATACCTAGCAGACCGTTGACTAGTCCGGCCACAATCCCGACCAGTCCATAGACCAAAGCTTCGCGTTGTCGCAAGTCACACACCTCCGCTGACTAGCTTCCCCGAAGCAGCGGCGGCAAATGCGGCATCGGATAAGTGTGGCAAAAGTGAAACAGGGGGTCAGTCCGAGACCACTGAAAAAGTCCTTCGCTTGACCCAACTCTGAGCCCAGTTAGAGGAGCATTCATCTAGACTGGGCTCTTTTTGTCTACTGTTTTTATATAGAAATATACATTAATGGCTAATAT
>JAEZJZ010000027.1 GCA_023436245.1 Bacillota bacterium
GCCCGGGGGGGGGGGGGGGGGCCCCCCCCCTCTCGCTATTCTGTCTTTGCCTGGTATTGTGCTATCTTCCGTCGCGCCAATGCGCTCTGGATGCTGTCAACATGGGTGCCCGCGGACCGGTCAGCCCGATATATCTGAATGAGCAAATAGTCATCGAGAGCGGCCCGCAAGGCAGCGTCATTCGTGCGCTGATGGACCTGCAGTGCCGCATCAACCCCGGCAGGGCCTGACCTGGTCAATATCTCCACGTCAAACCCGGGGAGAGTGCCAGTCAAGTAGCGGTTGGCGTTATAGCGGGTGACCAGACCGTCCGGGTCAACCAGGCAGAGCAGACAGAACATGACCGCACCCACTCCAGCCGCCAGGCGCATGATCGAGAAACTGCGCTTTTGCAGTACCACCACGCCAGCATAGATCACTGCCAGGAAAACCATGAAGACGCAAGGCAGCAGCCGCCGCACAGACAGCCCATAGACGTTGATGTACAGCACCATCTTGCTCTGTGCGGTGGCGATCAAGAGCAGCGTGAGGGTGGCGAGCAACGAGTTCAGCAGACGGAGAGTGAGGCTGGTTTGCCTGTGGGCCCGTCCGCCCAGGTTTGCCAGGGCCAGGACGACCAGATTGATTACCGCAATGCCGCAGAGTTCAAAGAAACCGTTGCGGGCGTACTCCGAGTAGACAAGCCACCCCTCCGGTCGTTCACCGACGAAAGCGGAGAAGAAATAGGGCAGCTGGCTGCCGATGAAGACCAGATAGAGGCCGGAAACCAGGGCCAGTAGGGTATGCACCGTGACAGCCGGCAGGATCCTTGCCGACTCGAGCGCAGTCTCCACCTGCTCTGGCGAGACCTTGGCTCCTCGCTTATGCGCACAGCCAACAATGAGGGCGAAGAGATAGGCGGCCGTCGGGATAGCGAGCAAGCCCTGAACAGCCAGTTCAACAGTGCTTTGCTGCAGGGTCTCAAAGTAGCGCCAGATGCCTTCGGCTATTTTTGAGAAGCCGCCATTGTCCGCAGCCACCAATAGCGGCAGCACCATGGCGATTACGACGGCTGCCAGCAGAATCCCCAGGCCCACGGAGAAGAAGTGCCTTTCACCCTTGCTCTTCGCTTGCCTGAGCATGGATAGGCTGCGGTATTGGCTGCCGGCGTTACGCCAGGGGACAGCCACCAGTGCGTTCAGGCCATCAAGCGGTAACCAATCGCTGGTTCTGCCGAGTAACGACATGCCTGTGGCCGAAACCACCCAGTACACGGCGAGCAGAAACAGAAACAAGTCTCGCCACTCCGAAAGGCCGTTGCCTGGCCAGAGGGCGTAGCTCAGTCCGGTGAGCAGCAACAGTACCAGCCAGAACCTGGATGAGTGCTGCTGCGCCATTCCCTTGCGCCGCAGGTACCAGATCACCGCACCGCAGAAGCCGACGGTGAATAGGGAAACGCCCCAGCCTTGCCAGGAGAAGAACACCCAGCGCATGAAGAAGAAGCCGAGCGCGAAGGCAATGAGCGCAAAGATGCCGTCTATACGGTCCACCGGAAAAGTGTCGCGAGGTCGTCTCTCTGCTGACCAAGGGGAGGGTGGGGGCGCAACTATCTTCGTCGGGGCGAACGATGGTTGACCGACGCCGGTTTCCGCAGTTCGAGTGATGCGCTCCACGGATGAAGCCACCTCCGATTGGAGGGGGGGTGTATGAGCCGCAAGGGGTTCAGCGGCGAGGAGTTGTCTCTCGGTCTGTTCAGTCATGCTCATGGCTCCTTTCGCCGTCGTCCTCGCGGTATTCCAGAATATCTCCGGGCTGGCAGTCGAGCGCCTGACAGATCGCTTCCAGGGTAGAGAACCTGACTGCCTTGGCCTTGCCCGTCTTCAGGATCGACAGGTTTGCCTGACTGATGCCGATCTTCTCCGCCAGGTCACCCGAGGAAATCTTGCGCTTGGCCATGACCACGTCCAGATTCACCACAATAGGCATGTCAATCCCTCCTATATGGTGTAATCAACTTCATGTTGCAGCGAGACTGCCTGCGCCACCACGTTCTTGACCACGCGGACGATCAGGCCCATGAAGGCAGCAGCGACTCCCACCAACCCCCAGGGGATGTAGTAGAGCGCGGCCGCTAGGCAGATTGCAGCGCCAGCGAAGCAGCTCCAGGAGATGCGCCGCAAACGATCCACATTCTCCGCAATGAACACCTGTTCCGCCGAGATCCGCTGCAGCAGGCGGTAGAGGTTCCAGAGCAGCACTGCGGCTGGAGCGCAGCCCCCGTAGATAGTTGCGAGGAATAGCGGTTCTGTGCCCGCCAAGTCAGCGCGAGAAAAATCCAGTAGCCAACGGACCAGCCAAGGAGCTGAGAGCGCCAGCCCTAGCAGGGCTGCCATGAAGACAAGGATACAAAACTTGCTCAACGCGATGGACCGGTGGTCATTCCACATGTGAACGCCTCCCCAAGTCAAGTGATTCCTAGTTTTGTCTGCATTATAGCACCGTCACTTATCGTTTTGCAATAGGATTTTATCGAAAAACAATAAATAACCGCACGGCATGGCAAAAAGGTCCGTCCCCAGCGCTTCACGACAAAGGCGACCAGAGCAGCAGGTCGCCTTTGTCGTGGGAATGAAGTTCACTTTCCAGGTGAGATGATGCGCACGGCGCCCGGGACGTGTCGCTTGGCCATCTTCTTGGCCAGCCTGCGGTCATCCTTGCTGATCAGCACGATATTCAGGTCATAGGTCTCGTGATCGGGATAGAGTTCTTCCTTTTCCAGTTGCAGCGACACTCGTTTGTGATTGACCGTTACCGGTTTGCGCTGCACGATCACTGTGATCATCCCCTGTCTATCGGGCAGGCTGGCCACGATGCCGCTCTTGCCCAAGGTGTGCACGAGCACGCGATCACCAATCGACAGGTTGGCGCCCGGTTCCGACCGTTTTGCGGGAGCAGCGGAGGTCTCCTCTAGCTCGGTTTGATCCTCTTCCTGCCCTGTCGCAAGGCAGAGCGGTGGCAGATCATGTTTGCGATTGGCCAGCAACTCGCGTGCTTCTGCGATTACCCTTTGGTCAATGCCCAGTTGCTCCGCGATCCAAAGCCCGTTGCTTTCGCCGGACTCACCGATGATCAGGCGATAGAGCGGCAGCAGGGTTTCCTGGTCAAAGTCCATGCGGGCGTTTTGCCAGCCGCGTCGCTGCAACGCGTATGTCTTCAGATCGCCATAGTGGGTGGTGACCACTGTGACCGCGCCCGCCCGATAGAGCTGCTCCAAAATAGCCGCACCCAAGGACGCTCCCTCCCGCGGGTCAGTGCCGGTTCCGATCTCGTCCAGTAGTACCAGGCAGGCGGGTGAGACCCGCTGCAGGATGCCGGCGATGCGCCCCATGTGCGAGGAGAAAGTGCTGAGTGACTGCTCCAGGCTCTGGCCATCGCCAATATCGGCCAGAATTTCCTGAAAAATGGCAATCTCGCTGCCGGGTTCGGCCGGAATGTGCAACCCAGCCTGCGTCATGGCGGTGAGCAGCCCCACTGTCTTCAGCGTGACAGTCTTGCCGCCGGTGTTGGGGCCGGTGATCAGCAGCGTGCGGTACCCTTCGCCGATCGCGAATTGCAGCGGTACGGCCTGTGCGCCGATCAGCGGGTGCCTGGCATCGATCAGCTTGATGCGGCGGGAAGTGTTCAGTGCCGGGCAAATGGCGTCCTGGGCGCGGCTGAAGCGGCCCTTGGCCAGCGCGAAGTCAAATGCCGCCATCGTCTGCAGGTTGATCTTGATGGCGGGCAGGTGGGCAGCCACTTCGCCTGACAGCATGGACAGCACCTGATACACTTCCGCTTCTTCGGCCGAGCGCAGCACCTGCAGCTCGTTTACCAGTTTGCGCACGGCAGCCGGCTCGATGAACACGGTTGAACCACTGCCTGAGCTCTGAATGACGATGCCGTCGACGTGGTGCTTGTAGCTTGCTTTCACCGGGATGACGAAGCGCCCATCCTTCACGCTGACGAAGCTGTCCTGGATGTACGGCTGCAGCGAAGGGGAGGAGATGAGTGTTTGCAGCTTGGCCTGCACCCGATCCTCGAGGATTCTGATCTGCTGCCTGATCTTCTGCAGCTGCCGACTGGCATTGTTGCTGACTGTGTTCCCTTCCAGGCAACTCTCGATCAGTGACTGCGTTTCATCCAGTTCAGATAGAGAATGGCTGTAGGCCACCAAGAGCGGGGCCAGGTCCTGCTTATCCTGCATGTACTGGCGCAGCCGGGCTGCTCCTCGCAATAGGTCCGCCACTGGCAACAACTCACTCGGCTGCAGGATGCCGCCTCTTTCCACCTTGCCCAGGTTCTCACTGATGTCGCTGATTCCGGCCAGCGGTACATGACAACCCGCGTCCAGCAGCTGTCTGGCTTCACTCGTTTCTTGCAGCACGTGCTCGATCGCTTTGCGTTCAGATAGCGGCTGCATGCGGGTCACCAGAGCTTTGCCCAATCCGCTCTGGGTGTAGTTCATCAGTTCCGTTTTCACTCGTTCAAATTCCAATAGCTGCAGAGTCTTCTCTTCCACCGTATTACCTCCTTCGGATTGTTGGCATAGAAAAAGGGCGCGCGGCACAAAGCCACGACGCCCTGGTTGAAAGCCGGCACGAGAGCTGCCACGGGGCAGCCGCACAAGCTTCGGGTGTATTTTGACGTGGATTGTCCTTAACACAATTGGGAACGACAAAGCAGGCTCTGGTCAGAGCGACCGAGCAGGCTGAGGCCATTTCCCGATATGATTTTACTTTGTGTTAAGAACAACAGTGGACATCAACATTCCTCCCAATCGACTTGATCATAACGGATACCGCAGGGGTGGTCAATGCTCAGGTTGGTAGAGAATTGATCAAAACCAATATCTTACCCGAGGTCTGTGATTCATCAGCGCGCTCGTTTCGGCTAATGCTAACAACAGGAGGTGTTGACAAAAATGAAGATGCATCTGCGCAACAAGACGGGTTTGTACGTGGCTGGATTAGGGGCACTGGTCAGTGGAACCGGCCTCATCCTCAAGAACAAGCGCGTCGGTAACGGCGTGCTCGGGTTCGGGTTGGCCCATGTGGTCTTGGGCGGGTTGGACCTTTTGCGTCCCTCACTGCGCAAGTAAGCATTCTGCCTCCTGCCGGAGCGTTCGCTCCGGCTTTTGCTTTCAAGCGCAGTTGCGGCGGGGTTTGATACGAGAACGATAATTACAGATGCGGATGATTACTTGAAGGTATAGTTAATACGCACAGCGAAATAAATCTGGAAGTGTGGCAGAGAGCAATGCCTGGGGCATTGGCTGGCCATAGTTACATACAAGGAGGAGAAGAAGATGAAACGACCGGTCGTCGCACAGGATCTGCTCAAGTTGAAGTTCTTGGCTGATCCGCAGATCTCGCCGGATGGCAAGAAGGTTGCCTATGCGGTGGCGCATATCGACGAGAAGGAGAACAACTACAAGACCGACCTCTATCTGGTCAATTCGCAAGACAAGCAGGCTTATCGCCTGACGAAGAACGGCAACAGCCCCGTCTGGTCTCCCGATGGCAAGAAGCTCGCCTTTATCTCAGATCGCAGCGGTAGTCGCCAGATTTGGGTGATGAATGATGGCATCGGCGAAGCCGAGCAGTTGACCACCATGCGCTATGGCGCGGGCAACGCAGTCTGGTCTCCGGACGGCAAGAAGTTGCTGTTCATCAGCGCGGTTGGCGCTGATGACAAGCCGGAGATGTTGACCAAGGAAATGGACAAGGCAGATAGGGAAAAGCAGGCCAAGGAGCGGACTGACAAGGGTTACTGGGTGGACAGCCTGCGCTACAAGTTCAACGGCGTGGGCCTCCTGCCGAAGCGCACTGGCCAAATCTGGGTGCTGGATCTGGAGACCAAGGACGTCAAGCAGTTGACCTTTGGTGACTACCAGGTGTCCAGCCCGGCCTGGGCTCCTTGCGGACAGTATATCGCCTTCACCAGCAACCGGACGCCTGAACCAGACATGGAGCCAATGATCTCCGACCTTTATCTGGTGCCGGTCACCGGCGGCGAGCTGATCAAATTGACTGAGAGCAACGGACATGCAGCTGCCCCGATCTGGTCCCTGGACGGCAAGGAGATAGTCTACCTCTGGCATCAGGGCGAGTTCAAGGGCGCAACCCTGCCCAAGTTCCACCGCATCCCATCCAAGGGCGGCCAGCCGGTCTGCCTGAACGACGTGATGGAGCTCCCGGTCGGCGGTACCGCCAACTCCGACTCTCACCTCGGCGGCGGCTCAATGACGCCGATCTGGGCTACAAACGGCTACATCTATTTTGTAGCCGGGGATCATGGCTATGCCAACCTCTATCGTCTCTGTGCACAGGGCGGCGATGTGGAAGTCGTCAGTGAGCTTAAGGGCTCTATCTACAGCTTCAGCATGGACAATCAGGGCAAGCACGCCGCTTTGGCTGTGGCTGAGCCGCTCACTCCTGGCGAAGTCTACAGCTTCGATCTGGACAGCAAATCAGCCGAGCGCTTGACCGCAATCAATGATGAGTTGCTCAATTCCCTGGCTCTCTCCACACCGGAAGAGTTCGCCTGCAAGGGAGTGGACGGCTGGGATCTGCAGAGCTGGATCATGAAGCCGGCAAACTTCGAGCCTGGTAAGACCTATCCGGCGGTTCTGGAGATCCATGGCGGCCCGCACACCATGTTCGGTGATGCCTTCTTCTTCGAGTTCCAGTTGCTCTGCTCCCGCGGCTACGTTGTCGTCTACAGCAACCCGCGCGGCAGCCATGGCTATGGTCAGAAGTTCGTCGACGCCTGTCGTGGCGATTACGGCGGGAAGGATTATGGCGATCTGATGACCGTGATGGATTGGGTCGTCGAGAACGTGGAATACGTTGACGGTGATCGTCTCGGCGTCACCGGCGGCAGCTACGGTGGCTTCATGACCAACTGGATCGTCGGTCAGACTAACCGCTTCAAGTCGGCCGTCACCCAGCGCAGCATCTCCAACTGGACCAGCTTCACCGGCGCTTCTGACATCGGCAGCTACTTCACCGAGAACGAACTGAACGCCAATCCTTGGGATGATCCTGAGCAGATGGTCAAGTTCTCTCCACTCACCTACGTGAAGAACATCGAGACTCCGCTCTTGATCATCCATGGTGAGGAAGATCTGCGCTGCCCGATCGAGCAGGCTGAGCAGTTGTATGTGTTCATGCGCCGCCTGCGCAAACAGGTGTCCTTCGTTCGCTTCCCAGGCTCCAGTCACGAGCTGTCCCGGAGCGGCAAGCCCTCCTTGCGCATTGAGCGCCTGAACGCCATCGTCGGCTGGATGGATAAGTACATTCCGCAGGCCTAACCAGCCGCAGCCGGAACGGGGGGACAGTCCCCCCGTTCCATTAACTCGAACAAAGAAGCAGGCCGACCTGGTTCCAACGTGAACCGGGTCGGCCTTTGTGCTCACTTTTGCCCGTACTTTCCTTCCAGATAAGCTATTGCCTTGTCGTCATCGTCAGCGATAATCACATCGCCGTCGACCAGCACCGGTACAGAAGGCTGACCGCTGACGGCGATCACCTCCTGCCGCTCGGACTTCTCGCGTGGCACGTCAATCTTCTCATACTCCAGATTCAGTTCGGACAGTTTCTCCCGCACGCGGCGGCAGTAGGGGCAATGCTCCAGGTTATACAGTTTGATCATCTTTCGCACTCCTTTCGGTGGAACGAGGGGACTGTCCCCTCGTTCCATTCTGTGCCCTATTGGTTCGACTGATGCAGAGTTTTCACCAGTGTGTGCATCGCCTGACTGATCAGCAAGGTGTCAATGCTCACGCCCATGAAACTGTAACCCAGCGTCTTGGCGCTGGCAATGGCTGAGGCAGTGCCGGCGAAGGTGCCAAAGGGAATGCGATGCTGCTTAGCTGTCTTCGCGATCTCGGCCAGTGCGCTCTGCACCTGCGGGTGGTCGACCTGACCCGGGATACCCAGGGATTGGGATAGGTCGTAGGGCCCGACGAAGATCGCGTCCAGCCCGGCGCAGCCTAGAATGTTGGGCAGGTCATGCATCGCGGCCTCGCCCTCAACCTGGGCGATGATCACACTTTCCCGGTTGGCGTTTTGCAGGTAGTCTTCCCTCGGCCGCAGGCCGTAGTTCGCCGCCCGTACGGCAGGATGCACTCCCCGTTCGCCGAGAGGGGAGAAGCGGCAGGCCTTGATGATCGGTAGTACTTGGCAGGCATTGTTCACCTGCGGGATGATTACGCCGTCCACCGCCTGGTCCATGGCTTGCGCGGCGTCTTTCGGTGACGGTTCCGTCAGACGATAGTAGACTGCCAGCTCGGGGTTCTGCGCTTTGGCTGCCACCAGCAGCGGATAGATGCCAGTCGGCGGAATGCGACCGTGTTCGCCGTCCAGGACGATGAAGTCGAATCCGGCCAAAGCCGCCATTTCTGCGAGTTCCGGGCAGGGCAGTCCGATGAACAGACCAAATTCCGGCCTATCCGGTCGTGGACTAAGCATCTTTCACGACCACGAGCATCTCCACTTCCACAGCGATGCCGTTCGGCAGTTCTGGCGCTCCGATGGCCGAGCGAGCGTGACGGCCAGCTTGTCCGAAGACCTCCACCAGCAGATCAGACGCGCCGTTCATCACCGCGGGCTGCTGCACGAAGCCTGGGGCGCTGGTCACAAAGCCGAGTACCTTGAACACCTTCTCCACTCTGTCCAGGGTGCCGAGCTCGGCCTGAATGCAGGCCAGGCAGCGCAACGCCGCCTCCCGCGCAGCTGCGTAACCCATGTCAACACTCAGGTCATCCCCCAACTTGCCGACCACATCGCGCGATCCCTGGCCAGACGTGTAGAGCAAGTTACCAGTCCGGTTCACGGGTATGTAGTTGCCTAGCGACTTCGGGACCTCTGGCAGAGTGATGCCCTTCTCCTGTAGCAGTTGTTCGATTCTTCCCATTGTCCACGCCTCCTTGTTGAGTTATGCTTCTGCATTAATACGCCTCTTGATGCTCGTTCACCTGTTCAGCACGAACAGGAACGAGAAACTCGCTCGGCAAGATTGGGTTTTTGGGAGCACTCGCAACTGAGCGGGCGGCTCGCCTAGCTCCGGCACTGGACACGGCAGCAACTTGATTCGGCCACCACACCCGCGCATAGAGAGTATTGAGGTGATCAGAGTGCGAGTACAGATTGGCGCGAAGCGCCTGGGGGTGGCGCTCGGGGCGGGTGGCTTGCGCGGGGCGATTCACATCGGTGTGTTGCGCAGCCTGGAGAGGCACGGAATTGCTGTCCAGGCCCTGTCCGGAAGCAGCGCCGGAGCGATTGTCGCAGCCTTCAGTGCGGTCGGCTATTCATCAGCGGAGATGGAGTCCTTGGTGCTGTCGCTCGATGCCAAGCAGCTCTACGATCCAAATCTGAGTTGGCGTTCTCTGTTAGGCTTGACCGCAAACGCCTTGCTTTCCTTCCTGCGTATTCCTGAGCGTTACCGCCTGCCATTTCCGACCGGGTTGTTGCAGGGAACGCTTTGGCTGGATTGGCTCTATCGACAGTTGGGTGTGACCACGGTAGCGGAGGCGCAACTGCCACTGGCCATCCTGGCGGCTGACATCGACAGCGGTGAGGCAGTCGTCTTCTCGCAACTAGCGGAGTTGGCTGAGGTCGTGATGCCCGACCAACCCCTGGCCCTAGCCGTTCGTGCCAGCTCCGCCATTCCAGGCGTGTTTTCGCCCGCCTACGTGTCTGGTCGCACCTTGGTTGACGGAGGTGTGAAGGCCAGTGTGCCAGCCGAGCTGGTGCGCGGGCTGGGAGCGGATACTGTCCTGGCAGTAGACCTCGGCGCCGTCGAGCGGGACGATCTGGCAGACAATATTTACGAGATCATTTCCCAGTCCTTGGACATCATGGGGGAAGAGCTGACCACATACCAACTGCAGGGCACAGCCGACCTGGTCATTCGGCCGGTGGTGCAGAATGTCTCTCTCACCGATTTCGATCGCATTCCGGAGTTAATTCGTTTGGGGGAGCAGACTATGGATCAGGCTATCCCGGCTCTGCGCCGATTACTGGCCAGATGAAGTGGTAACTGAGCTCCTCATCTGATAAAATCGAGGTAATCAAGCAGTTGCATTATGTATGCAACCGCTGTCAGGCATCGGAGGTATGAACATGCAAGATCTGTTGCTCGGATTCCAGCGATTCACTTGGGGAAACGCCGTCATGTTTCTAGTGGGTGGACTGCTGATCTACTTGGCCATCAAGAAGGACTACGAACCGATGTTGTTGTTGCCCATCGGCTTCGGCGCCATCCTGGCTAACATACCGCTCTCTTCGGCCATTGGCGAGGAGGGCTTTTTGACCGTACTCTTTCGAGCCGGGATCGCTAACGAGTTGTTTCCCGTGCTCATCTTCATCGCGGTTGGCGCGATGATCGACTTTACCCCGCTGCTGCAGAATCCGGGGCTGCTCTTTTTTGGGGCAGCCGCTCAGTTCGGCATCTTTTTCACCATGGGCTTTGCAGCGCTGGTGGGCTTCACCCTCAAGCAATCGGCCTCCATCGGCATCATCGGCGCGGCCGATGGACCGACTTCCATCTACGTTGCCGCCAGATTGGCGCGCGAGTATTTGGGACCGATCACAGTAGCTGCCTACTCCTACATGGCGCTGGTCCCGATCATTCAGCCGCCGGTGATTAAAGCGCTGACCACTCCCGCCGAGCGCCGCATCCGCATGGAGTACAACTTCAGCAACATCCCGAAGTGGGTGCGCATTCTCTTCCCGATTCTGGTCACCGTGGTGGCCGGCATCATCGCCCCGATCAGCGTTGCACTGATCGGCTCACTGATGTTCGGCAACCTGATTCGCGAGTGTGGGGTGCTGGAGCGGCTCTCCAAGACGGCTCAAAACGAACTGTCCAATCTGGTCACTCTGCTGCTCGGCATCACCATCGGGTCCACCATGACCGCCGAGGCGTTCCTCAAGGCAGACACCCTGATGATCATCGGCATGGGTCTCCTGGCGTTCATCTTCGATACCGCTGGTGGCGTCATCTTTGCCAAGGTGCTCAACCTGTTCTTGCCGAAGAAGATCAACCCCATGGTTGGTGCGGCCGGGATTTCCGCTTTCCCGATGTCCGCGCGCGTCATCCACAAGCTTGGTCAGAAGGAAGACCCCAACAACTACCTATTGATGCCGGCCATCGCCGCTAATGTTGCCGGGCAAATCGGCTCCATCATCGCCGGTGGGCTGATTCTCGCTCTGGTTAAGTGAGGTGAACTAACGATGGCGTTCAGCGAAGTGCTCAAAGTGACCGCGATTGCCTATCCGACCATCTTTGTGGTGATGATCGTCTTCTTCATCATGATCAAGGTGTTGGGAAACATCTCTCCCGGAGCAAAATAGCTGCCCCTGCACCCGGCCACGAGAGTGGCTGGGTGCTTTCTTACGCATGCCGAAATTTTGCTCGTTCGCGGGAGGGAATTTTCCGTCGGCGGTGTATTAATATATAAGGTACCAGCTGATTTTCGTGCCGAGAATCACCTTATTGAGATCGCAGGTCTCGATCGCAGGTCTGCGACCTGCTGGTATGCACGGACTGGTTTGCGGCAGAGGGCACTCTGTCACACAGAATAATCACACTAGGGAGGTCTTGATTCAGTGAAGAGAAAAGTGGTGGCCAAGGACATCACCGCCTTGCGCTTCGTCGGTGACGCACAGCCGAACGTTGACGGCCGTGTTGCCTACACCCTGACCGACAGCAACTTGGACAAGAACGGCTACAGCTCAGCCATCTGGGTACACACGCCTGGCTTGGGAGCGAAGCGGTTCACCTACGGCCAACGGACGGACGGAGGCTTGGTGCGGGAGATCGCGCCTCGGTGGTCTCCAGATGGCCAGCAGTTGCTGTTCGTGTCCAACCGCAACGGTCGCCCGCAGCTATTCCTGCTGGCTGACGAGGGCGGCGAAGCGCGTCAGTTGACCACCGCTCCTGAAGGCGTCGGTGAGCCGACTTGGTCTGCAGACGGCCGTTATGTTGCTTTCACGAGCAAGGATCCGGTTGACGCAGAGGCAGAGAAGGCCAAGAATCCGGATCTACGGCATATCACCCATTTGCGCTACAAGTTCAATGGCATCGGTTTCACGGACACCCGGCACCGGCATCTCTACATCGTCAATGTGGCCACCGGGGAAGTGCAGCAGGTGACCAAAGGCGACTATGATGTCTCTGGCATCGCCTGGAGTCCGGATGGTCAGAAGCTGGCCTTCTCGGCCTGCATCTCGCCTGATTGCGAACTGCACTTGGTGCAGGATATCTGGGTGATCGACCGCGACGGCAGCAATCTGCAAAAGTTGACCCCGGGCAAGGGCAATGCCGGCAGCCCGGTATTTTCGCCGGATGGCAGCCAGATCGCCTATTTCGGACATGAGAAGGGTGAAATCGGCTACGCCAACATCGACCTCTGGGTGGTGCCGACCACTGGCGGACAGACTGTCAACCTTACGGCCGCGATGGACCGTTCAGTCGGCAACAGCGTCGGCGGCGACTCCCGCATGGATGCTGGCGGCTCTGCGCCGATCTGGTCTGCAGACGGCAAGTCTGTTTATACCACCGTCACAGACGGCGGAACCTGTCATATCTATCAGGTCACTGTCAGTGACAAGCAGATCAAGCAGATCACCACTGGGGACATGTCCATCACCTCTTTCGGCTACGCCGTGCAGGATGGACAGGACCTGATCGCTTACGTGGCCGGAGACAACAGCAATCCCGGCGATGTCTATTCGGTGCAGGCAAGCGCTGTCGCCCGTTTGACCAGCGTGAACGAGGCTGAGTTGGCCACCTGGGAGTTGGCGACCGCTGAGCGCATCGAGTTCCCTGGCGCCGATGGCTGGCCGATTGAGGGCTGGATCATGAAACCGATCGGTTTCCAAGCCGGCCAGAAGTACCCGCTCGTTCTGGAGATTCATGGCGGTCCGGCTGCAACCTACGGCTACGGCTTCTTCCACGAGTTCCAGATGCTCGCCTCCGAAGGCTATGGCATTCTCTACATTAACCCGCGCGGCAGCAAGGGCTACGGCGAGCAGTTTGCCAAGGGCGTGATCGGCGATTGGGGCGGCAACGACTACGTCGACTTCATGATGGCCGTTGATTATGCTCTGGCCAACTATGATTGGATCGATGTCAAACGAGTCGGCGTCACCGGCGGCAGCTACGGCGGCTACATGACCAACTGGATCGTCACTCAGACTGATCGGTTCGCAGCGGCTGTCACTTTGCGCAGCATCAGCAACATGTACACCAAGTACGGTTGTAGTGACATCGGCTGGTACGGCAACAAGGCCGGCTTTGACGGGCGCGACCTTTGGGATTCCGAGGACTTCATCATGTCCCGTTCCCCGATTCGTTACGCACCAAAGGTGAAGACTCCGATCCTGATCATCCACAGTGAGCAGGATTACCGTTGCCCGATGGAACAGGCAGAACAATGGTACGTCGCCCTGAAGCGCCTGGGTGTTACCACCGAGTTCGTGCGCTTCAACGGCGAGAACCATGAGCTCTCCCGTTCCGGCCGGCCTCGTAACCGGATTGACCGCCTTGGCTTCATCCTCGGCTGGTTCGAGCGGTTCTGCAAGTAGCAGCCTAGATCGTCAATGAATGGGGCAGCCCTGGTTGGGCTGCCCCATTATGCTGCCTGGGTTGCTCGCAGTGTATGTTCGCGCACGATCGCTTTCGTCTGCATGAGTCAAAAGTCCGTCCCCCTGACTCGGTGCCTCGTTCGGTCAGATGCAGCAGGAGTATCGCCTGTGCACGCAGAATCCTGCATGCAGTTTGACAAGGGAGATGTCTTATGCGCAGAAGAGGTTTGCGGGCGCGCCTGCTCTACTTCGTGGATCGGGCATTGCGCTCTTCATTTGGAGTCCAGATGGCCAGCTTGGCCCTATTCACTGTCTTGGCACTGCTCATCGGCTGTTTGTTGGCGCGTCTGGCCGGCTTGCAAGGAGACGCCAGCGAGACGTTCTGGTGGACCTGGCTGCGCTTCACTGACCCAGGCTACCTGGGTGAGGACAGTGGATGGGGGTTGCGGTTGGCTTCTGTGGCGATTACCCTTTCAGGCTGGGTGATCTTCGGCCTGTTGATCAGCATCTTTTCCAATGCGGTGCAAGAACGGTTGGCTCGTCTGCGTCAAGGGGCCCAAGCAGTGATAGCCAGGGGACATACCATCGTCCTGGGTTGGGACAGCAGCGTGTTCTCCATGCTCGATCAGCTCTGGTCCAGTGACGAGGGCGACCCGCCTTCTGCTGTGGTGGTGTTGGCCGACCGTGACAAGGACGAAATGGAACAGAGTATCAGGCGCTACTGTCTGGTGCAGCGTTCTCGCAAGACCGTCTGCCGCAGCGGCAGCATTCAATCCACCGTCAGCCTGCGTAACGTTGGCCTCGCCGAGGCGAAGCAGGTGCTGATCGTGGGCGAAGGGCTGACCCGCGCGGAGCAGGTGGTGGACAGCACCGTGTTGAAGGCGGTGCTCGCTTGCAGTCAGGTGTTGGCTGAACCAGTCGCTCATCTGTCGACCGTGACGGTGGTGGCCGCCATTCAGAATGCCGTCACCCGGCAGTTGGTGCGACCGTTCCTGGATGATCGCACGGACCGAATGGATTTGATTCTGGTCGAAACCGGCAACATCTTGGCACGCATCATCGCCCAATGCGCCTGGCAACCTGGACTGTCGCTGGTTTATCGCGACTTGCTGACCTATACGGGTGACTTGACCTTGAGTGAAGACGTGCGCAGCAGCGAGATCTACTGTCTGACCGCAAAAGCTGCCGGACTGCCGCCGGGCACCACTTTCTCGCAGGCGCTATTTGCCTTCGAGCGAGCCAACCCGATTGGCTATCAGCTGGAACAACATGCACCTCTGCTCAACCCGCTCACTGTTGCTAGTGCAGCAGACGTGCCGCTTGCGCTCACCGATCGCCTTTTCCTGGTGGCGGACCGCAAGCAGGATATCGTCTTCAGCGGAGGACGTAGGGAGGTAAGGCAGCTTTTGGGGGAGGATGTGGTCGACAAACGCCGTCGGGTTCTTCTGCTTGGCACAAGCAGCAAGGCGCGTACCGTGCTTGAGGAGTTGCGCTCCTACCTGCGCGCGGACAGTCTGCTGGCGGCGACTTGCCTGACCGCGGACGAAACCGGCATGGGCGGACAAACTCGCAGAGTGGAGTGCGACCTGAACGCGATCTTGGAGGGAGAACTGGAGCGTCAGCAATATGACACTGTTGTCCTACTTGAGGACGCCACCGACCCGGATCAGCATGACGCCAAGATCCTGACCCTGATGGCAGCGATTCGCGCGGCTGGCCGAAACTCCGGTTCCCGTCCACTGGTGGTAGCCGAGCTGTATGATCCGCGCAACCGGGAACTGGCGCTAGCGGCCGATGTGGACGATGTGGTGGTCAGCACTGAGTTAGCCAGCAACTTCATGGTGCAGGTTGCCCGCGAACCGGAGCGGGCTGCCATCTATCGCGAGTTGATGGACGAGCAGGGCTGTGAGCTCTATGTGCGCCCGGTGAGTACCTACTGTAGTGACTGCCACGAGCAGATATCGTTCTTGGACATCATGGTCAAGGCGGCAGAACGGAAGGAGTTGGCGATCGGGTACCTACCGCCGGGAGCGGTGAGAGCGGAACTGAGCCCGCTTGATCGCCGCGCGAAGCGACCGGCCAGGGAGTATCACCAGATCGTGGTGATTGCGGAGGCTTAACGATGATCAAATCCAAGGAGGTAGCCCCGACCGGGCTACCTCCTTTTGACTAGCTGCTGATGGAGTTGCTGGGTAGCTGTTCTTTGCGCCGCGCCTGATACCCGATGTAATTGGTTCCCCAGACACCGAGCAAAATCATGGTTGCTCCCATGGCATGATACCAGAAAAAGGGTTCATTGCGGAATAGTACACCGGCGGCGATGGAGATGACGGTGGTCAGATTAGCGAATACGGCCGACTGCGACGCCGGGATCTGCGAGAGGGTGTAGTTGATCAGGAAGAAAGCGACTACCGAAGACACAATGCCTAGGTAGAGCAGCGCCAGCAATACTCTGCCATCCGTTATGCCAGCGAAGTAGTGCCCTAGGTTGCCAGCAGTGGTGTGGACATAGAGCGCAATCATATTGAAAGCGATCGCCCCCACCCACATCATCACAAATGTGATCTCAAACGGTGTAAAGCGCCCCGCAGAGCGGCGGGAAAGCAGGTTGAAGCCGGTGGCGGAAAGTACCGCACCGAGCAGCACCAGCGGCCCCAGCCAGCTGAGTTGCTCACCGCCCATCCCTTGCTGCAGGATGATGAAGACAACCCCGGACACAGACAGGATGATGCAGGCCAGTTGGCCCCAGGTGGGCTTCTCCTTGAGGAAAACGGCGCTGGCTACGGTGACGAAAATCGGGATCAGCGCGATCATCATGCCTGCCTGGGAGGTGGTGCTCAGGCTGACACCAAATGTCTCGAAGAGGAAGTACAGAATCGGTTGTAGCAGAGCGGTGGCCAGGAGCGGCCCGAAATCTTTGCCGCGCAGGTTCAGCGGAATCACCTTAAGCAGCACCAGCAGGCTGATCACGAGAGCCGCCAGGCTGAAGCGGAAGGCCATCAGTCGGAAGGTGTCCAATACCTCCAGGCCCTGCTTGGTGAAGAAAAAGGAAAAGCCGAAGATAGTGGATGAGCCTAGTCCGGCCAAATAGGGTTTCAGACGTTGCCAGTTCATGCGCTGTTGTTCCTCGCTTCCCTAAGTTCTTCTACCCGTTGTAAGTAAGCATAGCTCTCTACCTAGGCGGCGGCAATAGGTCATTGATGTGGCGAAAGAGGCCAAAACTGAAGGCGGCCGCGGCCGCCGACGCCCCGGGCACCGCG
>JAEZJZ010000037.1 GCA_023436245.1 Bacillota bacterium
AACCGCTCCCCTGTCCCAAAAGCCTACGCTTCTGGCTCAGATTCATCCTGATAGCACTGCCGCCGACATCTGCCTCTTCCTTGGCATGCGCCGCGCAGACGATAGTTGCCACCCTCGATGCGCAGGGCGCGACCCTCAACCAGAGCGCGGGCAATGCTGGCACGCGTTTCGATGAGCAACCGCTGGAAAGTGGCTCTGGAGACATGCATGCATTCGGCGCACTCCTCCTGCTCCAAGCCGAGCAAGTCCTTCAGCCGGATGGCCTCCATTCCCTCCACCGAGAGCACAACTTCCTCCAGCCCGGCCATGGGCATGCCGGCCGGCTTAAAGACACTGCAAATCGGCTCTCGTTCTACCATGCGACGTTTGGGTGGTCTAGGCATGCAAAACCTCCTAAAGATTAGCGTTTATCGCTATTTTCCACACTCATCCTGCTGCTCATGCTCGTGACAGACTGCGTTTGAGGAAGTGAGTTTCCCCTTAATGAACTCTTCGATCACTGCATCGGCATCTCCTGCCACACCCACGATAGTTCGAATGCCATACTGCTGAAACAGGTCCTGAGCAGAACCACCCATACCACCGGCGATGATCGCATTGACTCCCCGTTCATGCAGCACGCGCGGCAACAGGCCGGGCTGGTGTTTGGGGCTCGGCATGTTCTCCGCGGAAACCTGTTTGCCATCTTCCACGGTCACCAGGCGGAAGATTGGACAGTGTCCAAAGTGCTGCGCAATCGCCTCGTTGTTCTCCAATGCCAAGGCAATAATCATTGTTCATTCACTCCAATCAGCTTTCTTAATCTGTTCCACATGGTATAGATAGCTTCCTTGGCCGGACTAGCCTCATAGGCAAGAATGGTCTTCGTTTCGCGCTGGGCCTCACTCACCAGAGGATCAAAGGGGATCATCCCGATCACCGGCACCTCTTCCCTGGCGCAAGTTTGGCTGATCTCCTGACAGAGCTCAGGACTCAGATCATGGCGGTTGATGCAGGCAAAGGCCTTGATGCCAAATCGACGCAATAACCTAAGCAGCCTGAGGAAATCGTGCTGCCCGGAGTAGCTGGGCTCCAGCACCACCAATGCGGCATCACATCCGGTCAAGGTGGCGATAGCCGGACAACTAATACCGGGCGGACCGTCCAGAATGATCAGCCCTGGGTCATCTGTCGCCTGAAACCCTTGTGCCCTCACCTTGGTGACCAACTTGCCAGAACCGTCTGCCCCGGGAAGCATCTCCGCCCGACTAAGCAGGCCGAACGCCGTCTCGGTCAGCAGCACGCTCCCTGTCACTTGGTCCACTAGCGTCAGGGCATGCTGCGGGCAGACATGGACGCAGACGCCGCATCCTTCACAGTGCAGACTGCTGACCACGCCATGCTCGATGGCATCAAATCGACAAGCTGATCCACAACGATTGCAGGCAAGACAAAGGCTGCTGTCCAACTGCGCCTGCTTCGCGCCAGAGAACTCCTCTGCGGCTAAATCCTGACCGCCGAGCAGCAGTTGCAGATTAGCTGCATCCACGTCACAGTCCACCGTCATCGGACAAGTGAACAACTCCGCCAAGGCAGCAGCGATGGTCGTCTTCCCGGTACCGCCTTTGCCACTGATTACAACTAATTGCATGTGCTTAACCCCATAATGCTCTCACCCAGCCTGGCGAAAGCTTGAGGAGAACCCGCACTCTGCAATAGCTGCCCAGCCGCGCAGGTCGCCGCTGCCTGACGACTGAATGGCAGGGATACGACTAGCGGCAGGGAGTGCTCTTGGGCCAAGTCCGAGATCAGCTGGTCATCCCCGGTGGAGCGATTGACGACGATCGCCCCGGGCAAACCGATGGACCTGACTAGTTGGATAGATAGATTGAGATCGTGCGCCCCGAATGGCGTGGCCTCGGTAACGAGCAAAGCGAAGTCTGCTGTCTTGAGGGCTGCCACTACATTACACGACGCTCCTGGAGCGCAATCCAAGACGACTGGGGTGTCGCCCCCGAGCGACTGCAACAAGCGGTCAATGATACGGACCCCCGATGGTTCGCCCACATTCAGCACCCCCTGCCAACACTCGCCGTTTGCTCCCCTTCCCTGGTCAACCCTGCCAATCTCCCTCGCCTGTTCAGTGATTGCCTGGGCGGGGCAAACTAGCGCGCACAGCCCGCAGCCGTGACAGAGCTCAGGGAAGATCATCACCCCATTGGCTGGCACGCTCAGCGCGTGGAACTGGCAGGCTTGGGCACAGGCGCCACAGCGGGTGCAAAGCTGGTCATCAACCACCGGAACAGGCATGGTCACGGACTCAGTTTGCTCCAGCTCTGGTTGCAGAAACATCCAGCCGTTCGGCTCCTCAATGTCACAATCCACGTAGCGCCAACCCATCGTGACGGCCAAGTTGACCGCAACTGTTGTCTTGCCCGTGCCACCCTTGCCGCTGAGCACTGCGATGATCACTTTTCGGAACTCTGGGCCGGAAGCACCTGTTTCAGCCGCCCGGCCATGAAATCGTCCAGAACGGACTGCGCCGAACCACCTTTGGCCAAGTAGACCGTCATCTGATTGCCGGCAAGTACCCCTTCAGCGTTCGGACCCAAATGGCCGGTAATTAAGGCATCCGCATGGATGTCTGCAACCCGCTGCGCCGCAGCTATCCCCGCTCCGTGGTCAACCAAAATCCCTGGGTTGTTGATTGCCTCCAGTTCCATTGTGGACGGATCGACCAACAACAGATAAGAGCAGCGCCCAAAGCGCTCGTCAAATTGATCAGTCAGGCACTTTCCCTTGCTGGTAATGCAAACGCGCATATTCTCACTCCTTCCCGAAAACTGGAGCTGAGGCGGCCTAGGCCGCCCCAGCCATCCCTTTACTTCTGATGCAACGACTTCTGCAGCTCGGCGACTTGCTCACGCAACCTCGCCAACTCCTCACCGATAGCTGATCCACCGTCAAACTGCGCAAAGCGGCGGGCCCGCAGACCCGAGCCGCGGCCAAACCCGCGGCCGGCCCAGCCACCGCCCGACTGGCGGATGGGCATGACACAATCGCCACGCCCCCAACCGGACATCGGCCCGCGGCCAACCGACCCACTGCCGTCGAATCCTGGCATCCAAATCACCTCCTTCTTACTTTTGTCTAGCTAACGACCAACGATCTGCTCCACCATCTGCTCGACAGTGCCGTTCCGGTACTCGTGCAACCGGCCGGCATCGGCCAGCGATCTCAGATTCGGTTCCAAAGGCAGGCGCCCCCAGAAAGGAATTCCCTCTGCATCGGTCACGGCCTCCCCTTGACTTGGCCCAAAGGGCTCTAGCACTTCCTCGCAATGCGGACACTTCAGGTAGCTCATGTTTTCCACCAGACCAAGAATGCGCACATTCATCGATTGCGCCATCCTGATCGCTTTGCGCACCACCATCACGGCCAAGTCCTGAGGTGAGCTGACGATGACCACGCCATCGAGCGGCAGCGACTGCAGCACGGTCAAGGGAGCATCGCCCGTTCCCGGCGGCAAGTCGACGATCAGATAGTCGAGATCGCCCCAAACTACCTCATTCCAGAACTGCTTGATCGCCCCCGCGATCAAGGGCCCCCGCCAGATCACCGGCTGATCTGTCTGATCAAGCAGCAGATTGAGGCTCATCACCAGGAGACCACTGGCGCTCTTCGCCGGGAAAAGGCCGAGTTCGCTTGCCTCCGGCCTACCCGTGGCCCCAACCAAGGTGGGAATGCTGGGGCCAGTGATGTCCGCATCGAGAATCCCCACTCGCTTGCCGCTCTGCTGCAGACCAAGTGCCAAGAGTGCTGCCACGGAAGACTTACCGACCCCTCCCTTTCCGCTCATGACGGCGATTACGTGCTTGATTGAGCTGAGCTGGTTGCCTGGTTCCAGAAAACTCTGTGGCTGTGAATCCATTCAGTAGCGCCTCCTACAAACATTATGAACATATGCTCATAACCAATATACTCCGCGTTATGGGCATATGTCAATAATTTTTCCACTGGCGTTGCAGCGAGAGAGACTGCAACCCATCTGGCGTTGTCGAGACCCGGCATGCACACAATCCAAATGCCGTTGCGTCAAACCGCCGGAGGGGCGGGTCGCATGCATGCGACCCCTACGGGCACCCGCAACTCCATAGATGGCTTGGGGGCACTTCAGTTAAGGCCGCGTAGGGGCGCCATGCATGGCGCCCTTAGCCTCCGCGTCCCTGCGTCAGCGTCCGCACTCCTAGCGAAGGGCGATTTATCGCTAGCTCTAGTATGCGGTGGTGGGATAATCCCAAAGAAATCGGGCTTTCTGCACGCACTCACGGGCTGTGCGGCTGACTACCATAAGCTCAGATTCTAATTGCGCGCGCTCTCATCAAACAGTCTCATATTAGCAAAGGTTGTAACTTAAATTAGCCTGGAATATAATTACCGAGGAACAACGTAAGCTGTGCACGACTGAACCAAACAGGGGGTAACTACATAATGGATCGCAAGAAGATCGTTGCCACCGGGCTCCTGGTGGGCGCACTGGGGGCCTTGCTGGTCTACTTTGGTAATCCCAAGAACATGGGGGCCTGCATCGTCTGCTTCCTGCGTGACATCAGCGGAGCCTTGGGCTTTCATCGGGCTGCGGTGGTACAAAACCTGCGCATGGAAATCCCGGGATTCATCCTGGGCGCCTTCCTGGCCGCTCTGCTGGCCAGGGAGTTCAGGCCACGGGGCGGTTCGAGCCCGATCTTGCGCTTTTTCATGGGCATGATGGTCAGCATCGGTGCGCTGATCTTCCTCGGCTGCCCGCTGCGCATGGTGCTTCGGCTGGCGGGCGGCGATCTCAACGCTCTCACAGCGTTGGCCGGTTTCGGCGTCGGCATCGCCATCGGCGTCCACTTCCTGAAGCGCGGCTTCACTCTCGGCCGCAGCCAGAGTCAGCCGCAGGCGGCCGGCCTGGCTGCCCCTCTCTTCGCGGTGGGATTGGTTGTTCTGGCGCTGGTGGCGCCAAGCTTCATCTTCCAGAGCACCGAGGCTCCCGGCTCACTGGCCGCCCCGCTGCTCGTTTCGCTCGGCGCGGGGCTTCTGATCGGGTATGCAGCACAGCGCACGCGCCTCTGCATGGTTGGCGGGATTCGCGACATGTTGATGTTCCGCGACACACACCTGATCAGCGGGTTCATCGGCATCTTCGCCTCCGCGCTGGTGCTTAACCTGATCATGGGCAACTTTTCGCTCGGGTTCCTCGGTCAGCCAATCGCCCATAACAATCACTTGTATAACTTCCTTGGCATGTTGGTCACTGGCCTGGGCGCGGCGCTGCTCGGCGGCTGCCCCTTGCGGCAACTGATTCTGGCGGGTGAGGGCGATGTGGATGCAATGACCACTGTGCTAGGTTTGCTGATGGGCGCTGCCATGGCGCACAACTTCGGATTGGCTGCCAGCGGTAAGGGCGTGCCGGTGAATGGTCAAATCGCCGTTTGGACAATCCTGGTTGTTCTGCTGCTGATCGGGTTCGGCGTGAAGGAAACGGTGCAAGTGGTGCGGAGACAGGTCAGTAGCAAGGAGGTAAAGGCATGATGAATCGGGTAATCGATGCCAGAGGGCGCTCATGTCCTGAGCCGGTAATCATGGCGAAGCAGGGCTTGGCAGCAGCCAAAGGTGAGACCCTGACTGTGCTGGTGGACACAGCCGTGGCCAAAGAAAACGTGAGCCGCTTTTTGCGGGCATCCAAGCGACAGCCTGAGATCAGCCTACAGGCAGATGGCAGTTGGTCCATCACCGTCAAGCCCTAGCCGATGGCAGGTAAGTACATCGTCACATTTCACTCCGTGTATTGGGCGATGGAGGCAGAGCGAGCACTGCATTCCGCCGGCTTCGCCTGCCGCCTGCGCCCGGTTCCCCGGCAGTTCAGCTCGTCCTGCGGAATCTGCGCGGAGGTGACAGCGGAGTGTCTACCGGATATCATCCAATGCTTGGAGGACGCCAGTTTGGAGCATGAAGAGACCTTTGGTCCGCTGTAAGGAGGAGAAGTAGTTGCGCACCGTCTATCTCGACTATGCGGCCACGTCCTGGCCGAAGCCTGACGCAGTCAAACAAGCGGTGATTGCTGCCCTGGATGGCAGCGGCAATCCAGGCCGCTCAGGGCATCGCCTCTCCCTGGACGCCGCCAGGACGGTCTACCAGGCGCGCCACGAGGTCAGCCAACTGCTGTGTGCCCGTGACTCCGCGCGGGTGGTCTTCACCTTGAATGCCACTGATGCCCTGAACATGGCGATCAATGGCCTGCTCAAACCAGGAGACCACGCGATCACCACCTGCTTCGACCACAACTCAGTGCTGCGTCCCCTCTCACATCTGGCCAAACAGGGCACGATTGAGCTGACGGTTCTCCAGTCCGAGGACGGCCTCACGGTACAACCGGATCAGTTTAGGGACGCTCTCAGGCCAAACACCAGCTTGATCGCTGCCAGTCATGCCTCCAACGTCACCGGTGCTCTCTTGGACGTTGGGGCCGTGGGAGAGATCTGTCGAGGCAGCGGCTGCCGCCTGTTGCTCGATGCTTCCCAAACACTCGGCGCGCTGCCGATTGATGTCGCATCGCTGCCGGTGGATTGCCTGGTCGCTCCCGGCCACAAAGGATTGCTCGGCCCTCAGGGGACTGGCGTCCTCTATGTCCGTCCTGGGTTGGATCTATCCTGTTGGCGCATCGGAGGGACCGGCAGCGCTTCCGACAAGCTCTACCAACCCGAGTTCATGCCGGACCGCCTGGAGGCCGGCACGCCCAACACCCCAGGCCTGGCCGGACTAGCAGCTGCGGTCAACTGGCTGCGCCGGCAAGGGGTTGACTCGATCCGTCAGCATGAGCTCGCCCTGACAGAGCGCTTGCGCTCCGGCATCAGCGGCATTCCGGGAGCTCATCTCTACGGCCCGGGGGGAGAACAGGGCGTAGGGGTTATCTCCCTTAACCTGGCCAATTGGGATCCGTCCGATCTGGCGGTGGCGCTGGAGGATGACTTTGGCATTATGACCAGGCCAGGCTTGCATTGCGCCCCGCTGGCCCACCAGGCCATCGGCAGCTTCCCCGTCGGCACAGTCCGGCTGAGCCTCGGCTATAGCACCACGGACGAGGAAATCGACTGGGCCATCGCCGCACTGAGCGAACTGAGCAAGCAACGCCGTTAGTCAGTGAGACGTTGGCTTTCAGTTCATCTCGTGTCAGAGGTGTTCTCTCGAACAATGAGAGGCTGCCCGACGGGCAGCCTCTCATTGCCGTATTGGTGATTATCATCTAGATAGTGGCAATTACTCACCTGCCGGAAGAGGCACGACCTTACCCCATTCGAGAAACGCTTCCTGATGAGTGAACAAGAGAACCTGCCTATCTGCCGACGCCTGTTCCAGTGCGGCTCTGATGCGCTGCAACCGCAGAGAGTCACTGTTCACAAACGGATCATCCAGCATGAAGGGCAATTGGCACTGGTCGGTGAGCAGATCAGCGATCGCCAGTCGCAGCGAGAAGTAAAGCTGATCCCTGGCTCCCTGGCTGAGTTGGGCAGGCAGGATGGCTTTGCCCTCCACCGTGAGCAGAGTGACCTGAAATTCCGAATCGAGTTCAACCCGCCTGCCCTGCTCACCGCTGATGCGGTTGAAGTAGGCAGTGGCCTGCTTGGCCAGTTCCTCCCGATACTTGCTCTCGTACTCCACCTTGGCTATTGCCAACTCGCGATAGGCCAACCCCAGAGCCGCCACCTCCAACTGCAATCGGTCGCGCTCAGCCGCCAGCTGCTGCAATCGTTCCTCTGCCAGAGCAACATTACAGGGGTTTTGCCCCTCCAGCGTGGCCTGCTGGCGCAAGAACGACTCCACTTGCTCGGCCTGGAGCTTGTCGGCTCGTCGCAACTCCTGCAATCGTAGTTCACTTGTCTGGAACAAGGCCTGGACGCGGTCAGCTTGCTCGGCCTCGCGCAGACCAGGCAACCCGGGATGCTGGTCGATCAGAGCCTGCCAGCGCATCTGCAAAGCGATAATGCTGTTCTGCAGATCCAGCTGCTGACGTTGCAGCGCCTCCAGGGACTCCACCTGGAACACCATCAGGATTTCCCCCAGCATCTTGGTCGCCTGATCACTCTTCTGCCGCCACTCGGCATAGGTTTGGTAGCGTTGTTTGAGAGCGTCCAACCCGTTCACGATCTGCCAACTGGCACGAATCGCCGCCAGCTCTGCCTCCCAGGCTTGCTGCAAATCATCCCGAGACCGCAGCAACTGCCGTCGCTGCTCCTCTGTGCGCCGCAGGCGCGACTCCAGCTGAGCCCGGCGGGATTCGGCTTCGCGCTCCGCCCCCAGCCTGATGCCTTCCGTCATGGAGGTCAGATCTCCCTTGGCCGCGCGCAGCTCTTGGCGCAACCCCTGCCAGTGTCGATAAGCTGCTTCCGGATCCGGAAATGCAGCGGCGAATGGGGCCATTGCCCGTTGCCAAACAGTCAAGTCGCTGGCAGCCTCTTCGCGGGTCGCTTCTGCCACAGCCAGTTCGCCTGACGGGCGCTCGGACTGTGCTCGCGACAGCCGTTCCAGGAGTGTTCTAGCGGTGAGCAGATCTGCCCAGCTGAGGGTAGCAAGCTGGCCCAGTTCCGGCATTTCGGTGTCAGATTTGCCGCCAAGCACTGAGCGCTCCTTGCCCAGTAGCGTCGTGATTCCCCAGGCGACTGCTGCGCAGAGCAGGCTGCCACCTATCCCGAGAGGACCGGCCTGTCTACCCCAAAGCCCATAGGCGGCGCCTGCAGTGAGCAGAGCAACCACCCAGGGAAGCAGGCGACTGACAGCAGTTGGGGCCTGTTGCCTAGCCTGCCGTCCTCCGATCTGCTGCATGCGCTGGTTGATGGCATCAAGCAGACGCTCCGCATCCTGCCGCAACGGGCCATAGCGCTGCCGCCAAGCATCCTCAGCACTCCGGAAGGCCTGTTCGCGCTCCCGCAGCGTCAGGCAAAGACGCTCCGCATCCCGGTGCCGCCCGCCAAGTTCCAGCTGGCGACGGTGGTAAACGGCAAGCTGATCCACCTGCTCAGGGGCTGCACTCTCCAGCAGAGCGAAATCCATCTGCAGACGTCTTTGCAGGCTGTTCACCACTTCTGTCTGGGCATCCAGGCGCGCGTCCGCAAAGGACCCTGGGGATTGATCCGAGACAGGTGATCCGGCTCGGGTGTCAGCATTGGCCGCCAAATCGTCCTGAGTAGCCTGCAGATCCTCTTCGAGCAACTGCAGGCGAGAGTGAATGGCCTGCTGTTCGGCTTGCAGCTGAGTGAGGCGCTCCAGCCGCTTGGGCCAATCCAGATCGACATCAGCCATGTCTGTATGTTGCTGCAGGACCTGGCGGCATTCTCTGAGCGATGCCTGTAGCTGCTCTGCACGCTGCAATGCCGACTCCAGTTGCTGCTGCTCCGTCAACTGTCGCTGGTAACGCTCCTGATGCGAACGCCAAGCAGACCAGGCCTGAGCCAACTGCTCGGCGACCTGCAGCTGCTCTGCCGTCTCGGCGCGAACGCGCGTCACCCGCCCGAGTTCTACCTGCACCGCCTGTAGCCCGTCTGCCGCGCTGCGTCCAGTGGCGATTGCCTGCTCAAGCAGGCGCATCTCTGCCTGCAGTTCCTCTAGTTGGCGGTCACGATTGCCGTCTCTTCCACTGCCCAGGGCTTCGCCGTAATAGCGGGTGAAGGCCTTGATCTGCCTTTCCAGCATGCCCTGAATCTGACTGATCTTGCGGTCAGCCCCTGCCAGCATACTCTGCACAGCATCATCCAACTCCTCGGGAGGGGGCAGTGGCTGCGTCAGGCAGAAGGTCACCTGAAACAGCTCACGTCGCTCGATTCCCAGCAGACGGCGCAGCTGCTCATGATACCGCTGCAGGGGGCGCCTGGCGGCAGGATTGTCTACTCCCTGTACCACCTCACGCCAACTATCCCCCAGACGCTGGCGCAGACTGATCCGGTTGTTGGCAAAGTCGCGCGCTAAATGCCACTCTTCCCCGTCCACCCGAAAGAAAAGCTCGCCCGCAAAACGGTCTGGGTGATGCCAGTTGCGCCAGCGTGACTGTCCAAAGGCTGCCGGGTCCTGACTTGCCGGCAGCCCAAACAACACGGCCGTGAGACCGGCAATCAGCGTGCTCTTGCCCGTTTCGTTTGGCCCGACCAGCACCGAAAGAGCCGGATGAAGTGCAATTTCCACGGTAGAACGATAGCAACCAAACCCAGACAGCGACAGGCGATCCCAGATTAAGCTCGACATCTACTCACCACCTGCCCGAAAAGCTGCTATTCCCCGCCGCAGCGCCAACTGCAAGAGGGTGCGCGTCTCTTGGTCGTCGGTGGCGGATAACCGGTCGAGCAGTCGCCTCACGAACTGGCCGCGGATGGTGGTCTCGTTCGCCCAGCGGAACAACAATTGATCATCCAGAAATAGACTGTCATCCGCGACTTCTAGGTGCAGGAAGCCATGCCGATGCCTGCCCAGAACTCGTTCCACTTCCGGCAACCAGCCTGCGGTGCCCACCAGTTCCACTCGCAGCAACAAACCCGGGTCAGCCCAGGCGGAAATCAGCTCATCCAATTCATCGGCCTGCTCCAACTGGCTGAGATCGACCCGTTCCACTCGGCAGGCCGGTATCGCCCAAGGAACTAGACGACTGCTGACGCGCCCATCCTGAAAGTCCACCAGTGTGAGTTGCCCGCAACCGGGGTCACTGAAGCCCTTGCCTTCAATCATGCCGGAATAGGCGATGGTGGTCTTGCCCTGTCTGATCAGGCGGGGGCTATGGAAATGGCCGAGAGCCACGTAGTCATACCCGGCTGCAGCTAACGCTGCACTCTGCAGCGGCAGCCCACGCTCGCCACTCTGCCAATCGAGCGACCCGTGAAACGCTCCGATGTGAACTCCAGCCTCGCCGGTCCGCGGCAGCGGGCTGAGGTAGTCTGGGATCCTGGTCAAACCCCCGGTGTAAGCCAGACTGTAAATATAGACATCTTGCCCGGCAAGCGATATGCAGAGCGGGGCGTCAGGCATCGGGTTAGTCACCAAGAGCCCTGGCCAACCGGTGCGATAACGCTGATAGACCGAATCGTGATAGGTTATCTCATCATGATTGCCCGGCACGGTTACTACCGTGATGCCCGAGGCCACCAATGAACGCAAATCGGCCAGCACGGACTCCACTAGACCGGGTGACGGACGATGGGTGTCAAAGAGATCCCCCACCAAGAGCACCAGATCGATCCGCTCGGCCTGGCTAAGCACCCAAGTACAGATACGATGCAGCAGGCCGTCCCGTCGCCGACTGAACTGCTCTGCCTGATCATCCAGAAAATCTGCAGCCCAGCCGAGGTGCAGATCCGACAGATGCAGAAGTGTCAGCACGGCGCATTCCTCCCTTCTTGTAAAGCAACGTTTGCTTTGTCTTTCGCCGTTCTGCCCAGCCTCACCTGCCCAAAGCAAAGAAGCTGCCCCGGACAAAGGGGCAGCCTCGGAAGGATCTTGCTCTGGTTACGCCACGAGCCTGCGAGTGCCGAAGCGGGTGACGATCACTGCCCCGAAGCCGATCAGGCTGTAGAACAGCGAGGCCAGAACACCGACCAGCGGCAGCAAAGTGAGTACGCCCAATCCCAGCAGACCGAGTGCCACCAGCATCCAGTTAGCCGTGGCAGACATCTGCAGGCGCGCCGCCAGCCAACGCCCGGCAAACAGGGCCAGGGCCACCTGCCCGAACAGGCGCGCCACCAGCACAGCCAGCAGAAAGACCGGAATCAGCGGGATGCCAAGCAGAGTAATGCCCAAGACAATGATCACCGGCACGACCGCCAGGTAGCCAAGCAATCCGGCTACAACCGCTTTCACTGGATTACCTGCGGCAGCTTCCACTACCCGCTCAGTCACCAGCGGGAACAACCAATAGCAGATCAGCCCCAGGAACAAAATGGAGAGTAGGCGCCAGACGTGGAACGCTCCCGAGAAAGCCCACCAGCCTCCGAACATGCCAGGAATGCGGAAGGGATTGACTCCGCTCTGCACGCTGCCGTGCACCACCGCGTCCCCGTTGCGCGAGACACTACCCCCGACAGTGAACACATCGCCCATGATCTCAGCTCCGTCGCGCAGATGGACGCTGCCGCCGATGGCCAGCAGGTTACCGCTGACGCGAGCACTGATCACCGGGCTGCCGCCAAAGACGACCACATCGCCGTCAACCGGGCCGTTGATCTGGGCAGTGCCCCCAAAGACGAACACATTGGAATCAGTCGAGCCGTTGACCATGACAGAACCACCGAAGGCCACCGTGTCGCCAAGGTTGTTGCCCTGGATATTGGCTCCACCACCGAAGACGATCACACCATCGACCGTCTCGTTCGCCGCAACGGTCACACTGTGACCGAAGGCCACCAGATCATCAGCCCTGCCGCCTTGTGCAGCAAATGCTGTCACCGGCACCAGCATCATCACCAACAGCAACAGACCGAATATCTTCTTCATCTACCGTTCCCCCTCTATCTCTCGCACACTTCGTTGCGACTACACCCACCTAAACGGGCTGGTCTCCCCTTTGTCTGCAGACTGGAGAAGATTTTTCTGGGGAAGGTTCTTCACTATTTCATCTGTGTGCTAACCTGTTCAGGCCGCTCCCGGCACCACAACATGCTGTGGTGCTACGATCCCAGGGAAACCGGCGTTCTGAACGCTATCGCATGTGCGGGAGCTACGGTAAGGAAATCAGACTACTATATCGCGCACGCTACTCATCAGGCAGGAATTAGGTGCTTTGGTGGGGAATATACAGGAAGGAGAGGAGAGTGACAAATGAGACTGCTGGGCAAAGAGGTGACGCTTTACACCGAGCCAGGTCCGCTGGACGAACAGGAAGTATCCTGGCACGGGGCCGATCTCTGGCGACTGCTAGGAGGATACTTTGGCTACCTGGTTCTCTTCGGCGTTCTGCTGGCGCTGTTCGGCGTCGCGAAGGATCCTAAGAATATGAGTGGAGCGACCATCCTGGGTGAGGCCTTTGCAGTAGGCTCCTTATTTCTCTCGCACGCTCGGCACCGCTTCTGGCCTGACCGAACCTATTGGCGACTGCAGTGGGTGCACTTCCGGCAACATTTAAGGCAAGGGGTGCTCTGGGGGATTGGCTCGCACCTCGGCGCTTGGGTGGTAGCCATGCTCTGCGCAGTTGTGGCAGCGGCGTTCGGCGGTGACCTGTCGGCGATGCAGGGCAACAACCCCCTGGATGGAACCCCCATCGGCATTTGGTGGGTGCTGACCGCGATCACAATCGTGGTGATCGCTCCGCTCACCGAAGAACTGTTCATGCGCGGCATGCTCTTTGGCTGGTTGCGCAAAAAGTACGGTGTGCGGGTAGGTTTGTTGGTCAGTGCGCTGATCTTTGGGGCTGCCCACTTCAATCTACTACTCTTGCCCGGCCTAGTCTGCAGTGGGCTGATCTTCGGGTTGCTCTATGAGCGTACCGGCTCGCTGGCGCCCAGCATGGTGGCCCATGCCACCCACAATCTGATCAGCGTCGGGCTGGCCTTGCTGATTTCGCTGTAGCATTGCACCAACCGAAAGAGGACCCCGCCTGCGCATTTCCGCAGGCGGGGCTATTCTTAGGTTGGCTGTCCGCAGGTTACTAACGGGCTGCCCGAAAGCTCTTATAGAAGCCAGAGACCGTGTCTACCAAAGCGGCTACCACAGCCACCGCGACGAAAACCCAGACCACTCGCGCCCAGGCGGTACTCAGTTTTGCTGCCTCCAGTCCGACTGCAACCTGGGCCTTGCTCAGAAAGACGCTGCTGACCAGCCGCTGGTTGCCGCTTGCGGCCAGCAGGAGAATGCACATCAAGACATTGTGAATAGCATTGCTCACGGCCAACGAAAGGCTCCACTGACCGTATGCCAGCTTCAGTCCTGCCACGAAGAGGCCGGTGGCTGCCACCAGCAAGATGCCCGGGAGATAGGAACGCAAGATGGCGGTGTCAAACAAGGACGCAACCAGCACCAGGCGACCGTTCTGCTGTTCATACCAGCCGACAATCTGCGGCATGAGAGTGAATACTCCAGTGCCCAGGACCGTTCCTAAGATGGCGAAGATCGCTTCGGATCTGGGAATCTGCCGTGCGGTGTACTTCGGCACTGGCGGGAGATCTTCCAAGGTCCATTTTTTCTGAGAAAAGGGCAGTTCACCCGTTCCCATGCCGCCTCTCTCCAATACCACAAAGACGACTGTCACCCAGAGGGTGGCCTGCACGCCTCCTTCGACGGCGGCAGCAATCACCTTCCAGATAATCGACACAAGGTTCGGCACCAACTCAGCCGCGGAAGACGTCTCTAAGACAGCGCCCAGCAAAGCCAATCCAGCCACCACCGGCACAACGATACTGATCACCAAGCGCAGTACAGTGATATAGCTGTCATAGACGCTCGGACCAATCAAATAACGTTTTGTTTCGCGGTATTCTTCCGCCAAGCGATAGGGGTTACCCAACTTGGCCAGCAGCGCTCTGACATCGGCCTCACTATGGTCGTCCGGCAACATGTCCTGAATGTTTGCCCGCAACTCCCGTTCCACGTCCTGACGGGTTGACTCGGGCAGCCGCTTGACCACCGCATAGACGTAGCGATCAATTATCTCCATGCTTTTCCTCCCCCTCCACTAACAGCGCATGCATTTGCCGAGCCAGACACTCCCACTCGTTCTTCAGCCGATAGTAAACCTGCTGTCCCTGCTCACTCAGTACATAGTACTTACGCGGGCGGCTGTCTGATGTATCCCACTCACTGCTGAGCAACCCCTGTTTCTCCAGCCGACGCAGCAAGGGATAGAGTGTTCCGGCGTCGATTGAAGAGTTCTTTTCCTCCAGCGTTTGGCCGAGGGAGTAACCGTATTGCGGCAGACGCAGCTGGCTGAGCACAGCCAATGTCAACGTTCCCCGCCTGAGTTCCACCAACAGGGAATTGAGCAGTTCTTCCATGTGCTCACCTCCGCGGATATCATACTGTATGTTATACACTATTGTCAATATCACATTATCGAGAACAGCTTATTATTGTGACTATGGCGAGAGCAGCGGTTGAGCCAATAGTTGACCATCCAGATGTAGTCAGATAGAATCCAGGTGTAGCTTCCAGTATTCTGGAATACATACGACCGAAGCCGGTTTGCCGGAGAGTTGACCAGCAATGAGGTGATAGGCGGATGAACAAATTGGACCTGGCGCGAGTTGCATGGTGGAATTTGCGGCAACTGGGGCTGATTGACCCCTTTGCCACCCATGAAGAGACTGTGCAGGCCCTGGTGGCTGTGCAAGCACAGGACTTTGGCGCCGCGAGGCAGGCTATCGCCTTGAGATCCGCGGAGCAAGGTTGGTTGGACTCGGCAGTTGAGCCAGGCGGACCGTTGGTGCGCCTGTGGACAGTGCGTGGCACCATGCATCTGGTTCCGTGCGACGAGGCCGGCTATCATCAAGTGGCGACCAGGCTGGACTGGTCGGAGCGCTGGGGACGCTATCTGCGGGGGCACCTGCCGCTGTCGGTAGCGGATGTACGTGAACGCATCTACCCACAGATCATGGCCACGCTCAGCGATCAACCTAGGACTCATCAGCAGATCGCAGAGTTAGCCGGTCTGGCTGCCCCCTATGACAAGCTGTTGCCGCACTTGCTGAAGGACCTATGCTACCTGGGCGGATGCGTACGGGGTCCACAAACCGGAGGCAAGGCCATCTACTTTCGCCCTTGGCATGAGTTGCTTCCTGATGACGCGGCCTGGCGAGCACAGTGTTTTCTGCTCGGGAGGTTCGTCGAGCGCTACGGCCCGGTGACAGTTGCGGACATGGTCTATTGGTCGGGCTGGCGCGTATCAACCGTGCGGCAGATAGTTCGGGAACTGGGGGACGTGCTGACGGTAGTGAGGCTGGGGGATCGGTGTGACGAGGCCTACTTGCTGGCAGAACAACTGCCGCAGCTCTGGGACATGACCCCTCCTCAGTCTGGGGCTACCCGCTTCCTGCCCGCCTTCGATGTGTTGCTGCTGGCCTACCGTGACAAGCAACGGTTTTTGGACAATCAGTTCACCTCGCGCGTCTTCCTCTCGGCCGCCCGAGTCAGCCCCATTCTGCTTGAGGGCAGCCGAGTCGTGGGGACGTGGCAAGGCCAACCGCCGCGCGTCGACCGCTTCCCCGAGCCACAGGAATGATGCTCCTGGGGACAATCCCCATGAGCAAGCATTCGCTCAGCCTCCCATGTCGCCGAATTGCACTCTGAGGCAGGGGCAGAGACCGGGAGCCACGAACTTTGGGCTGAGACTGCCCAGCGCACGCTCCAGCTTGGCCCGCTTCTCTGGGTCGGGCACCTGCGCTTGGCCGATTGCCGGTTCATGGTCTACTAGCTCTACGGAATGTTGCTGCTGGCTTTCCCGATGGTGTTTACCATCAATGCCGAAAGTCTTTCAAAGCCTACCCGGCGTCTGCTTCGGCGCTGTGATGGCCAAAGGTATGGACAACACCGCCCCGAACCCAGAAATAGCGGCTCTCCTCGCGGCGGAAGTTGCCGCCGCAGTTTGAGCTTCATTCTGATCCATGTCCTCTCCCCATGGGAGCGCATGACACCAGCAAGCTCTTGAAGATGTAACAGGCCCGCCTGGGGTGCCAGGCGGTCCTGTTCTACTAATCATTCGTCACAAAAGCCGTGTTCGAACAGCAAGTGCATCCAATCCTGCCCGGCGTGCAGCACACGGGCAACAAGGATTTCACCATCGCCAATTCGATAGAAAACCAAATATGGCTTCACAAAGATGCGCCTATAACCCGGTGAAACCAAGGATAAATCATCTGTCGGTAAGACAGCACCAAGGCGCGGGTTGTCCCCCAGCCGAAGGATCGACTGTTCCAGTCGTTGTAGCATTCGTACTGCGGCCGCACGGTTATCCTGTGTAATGTAGTCAAATATGCTGTCAAGATCATCAACCGCGTCTGCAGTGTAGCGTATTCTAAACCTCGCCATGGACGCGCTCATGCAGTCGGGCAAAGACCTGATCATGCTCAATTAGGTTTCCTTCTTTGATCTGGCTGTCCGCTGCAGCCAGCTTAGCCTGCAGCCGAATCCAAGCCTCGCGCCTGCAGAAAGCTTCGTGACTCATCACCACTAGATCGTTCTCACCGTTATTGGTAACGATGATTGGCTCATCAGATTCATGACAGAGCTTGGAAAACGCCTTATAATCTGAACGGATCGCCGATGAAGGCTTAACCATCATCGCGGCGGGCCTCCGTCTGGGTTGAAGCATCATGGCAACCTCCTGTCATTTAAGTACCTATAGCTTACCATATGACTGTCGTGATGACAACAATCGATGACCTGGTCTTCATGTAACGGCTGCGAACATGGGTATCCAGACTTTCACCATTCCATAGACGCCTGCTCGTCTTCCCACACATTGATGGAGAGTAGCTTGCCGGCATCCGATAGGCTCTGAAAGCGTTCCGCCCGGATAAACCCATGGCGACCGGCGAGTAGCGGCCGTAGCTTCACCGCAAGCTCCAGGTGCCTATCTGCACTTCCCTCAAATGGCGTGACCTCAAAGATTGCGACAACTTTGCGCCACCTGCTCAGGTTACGTAGTGTCATCAACTGGCTTTTCGGGTCTTTCTTATCAAGAGACTTGGCCGTGCACGCGTCATCGCCTTTCTTTGATGAACGCTTTACCAATGCCGGTCAGCCTATACTTTTGCAGTCTACTGTTGGGCTTATCTGGAACGGTCATCTCGATAAAGCCATCTGTCAGGAGAGGTTCAACATGACGCTTAAACGCGCGCGAGTCGCCGTTCAGTTCAATCGCCGCAAGAATCTCTTTGCGTGACAGCGTTTGACCTTCAAGTGCCTTCAGCACAGCTATCTGCGTGTCGCTCAAATCGACTTGGTGCTGATCTTTGTGCTTAACTTGGTGCTCTTCTTGTGCCGCAATAATGTCGTAGAGCGCGGACAGCGTGAACTCGATAAGTACGCCAGAATCGTTCGCCTTCCGTGCGTCCGCGAGCACCTGATGATACTGCGGTCTGTTTTGGTAAAGGACCGTCTCCATTGGAATCCAAGCAAAAATCGCATTCCATTTGTCGAGGAGAAGCGTCTGCCACAGCCGCCCCATGCGCCCATTGCCATCGGCGAACGGGTGAATGGTTTCGATCTCATAATGCAGTATGGCACTCTTCAGTACGGGGTGCAGTTCTGACTTCCTCGCCCAAGCGAACAAGTCTTCTACAAGCTGAGGCACGAACTGCGGACGTGCGCCTATATGGACCGCCACATCACCATCGAACACGCCAACGTCACCGCTGCGAAACTTGCCGGACTCCTTGACCAGTCCGTCCGTCATCAGCCTATGGGCTTCTAAGAAGTCCTTGATGGCGTAGGGGTTGAACGACATGATCCTGTCGTAGGCTTCGTAGGCGTTCTTGACTTCCTTGATGTCCGTCTGCTTACCCGCGACTGCCTTACCCTCAAGCACAGCGGTTACTTCACCTAGCGTCAACGAGTTCCCCTCGATGGCCAAGGACGAGTGGATCGTTCGCACTCGGTTTTCCCTGTGCAGCCGGATGTCGCGCTTAAACTGCGTGCCGTACTCAAGCCTCGTCACGGTCTCAACAATTTTGGCCAGGTAATCGGCGGCCTTTTCCGTTATGGTATACGGCGGTTTGCTAGGCACCCAAACCACACCTCCTATACTTCATTGAGGTTGCGCTTGGTGGCCGTGCCACCATTTAACTTCATCACTATTATCCCCGCTAATAGTCAGGAATACGATTATGTACTACGCCCCCTGGGATTACGCCTTCCTGAATGTGAAGCAGTAACAAACCTGTTCTCCGGCGACCCATTGTTTTCCTCTGAACTGACGGCGTTCTTGAACAAATTGGGACGCCGGCCACGCTGTGCCGGACTTGGCTAACCATAGAGAACTCTGTTGGGGACACAGTACTATATGCATTTGCGGCAGAAACCTCCCATATAAAGGCAGGAAGGCATCTGACGAAGTCAGAATAATCTATGTAATGACTAGATTGCTTGCGGAGCAGTAAGGAGGAGAAGCGTTGAAGAAGGGGTTCGTCTGTCTATCTGTCTTCATGGGACTAGCGCTGCTGTTGCTACAAACTTTGTTCCCCAATCCGGCAATTGCAGAGGAGCAGAAGCCGGGCGTAATTACCGGCACGGTCAGCCTGCCCGCCCAGCAGACGGCGAAGAGTAACTTGGCTGTCCAGGTTATCGCATTCGCCGGGCCTGATAGTTACTCCACCACCGTGGTGATCCCGCAGGGGCAGCGTAGCGCGGACTACACGCTGACTTTACCCTCTGACAAAGGGGATTACCACATCAAGTATGCTCTGCTGGAGGAGCACGCTGGTATAGTCGCCCGAGGCTATGTCACCGCCGCAGGTGGAGTCTCTTACCGTGAGTATGAACGAGGCAGATGGTCGTCTGGCGACCGAGTAGATTTCAGCTTGGCTGCCTCCAAGAACCCTCGAGGCATGCAGATAGTCTTTGAGCTGGCCGTCCCGGGCTTGCAGCCCAGCCTACCCCAAATCGAGGCCGAGTGCTACGATGGTCGCGCTGCCAACGGTCGTCGGCACATTTGGGAGTACAACCTGCAGCCCTGTATTGAGCCTTCTATTCAGGGCTGGGTAATCGGCCTGAATACCCTGAACTTTGGGCAGGTAGATAGCTACCATGTGGCTATCTCCACCAACGAGATCATTTTCACACGGGTGGTTACCTCCGCAGACATCAATATACCCATAGTCTTCAACTCCACCGTCAACCACGTTCCAATAAACGTCGCCCTGCCTGACATCACCGGCATGGACCAGAGCCAACCAGTGTTTGACTTGCACCAGCCTGACGGCGACGGAATCTGGTACAGCGGTTATGGCCGAAACGGCACACTGGTACCCAAAGGAACCTACAATGTGCAGGTGTGTGACGATGTTTACAGCGAACTGGCCTACACCTTCTATCTGGCGAACGTGACGCTGTCTGAACAGGCGAGCACCATCGATCTTACCCAACTCGCCACCACTCAGTTCAGCATCACTGTGCCTGTCAACAGCGCAATAATCTACTCCGGCGGCTCGCCCACAGCGATTCCGGTGGCTACAAACCGTGTGCTGATTTGGCAGCAGACCGAAGGTGACGACAATACTAGCAGTTATCGGATGTATAGCAACGCCGGTGATTACAAAGAGTTTAACCTGGAAGTTCGGATAGGAACACGGCCTGATGAGTGGTGTTACCGGTGGTACTACGGGGATGGACCCGGGTTCACCGTTCCCAGTAGCATGGATTTTGGGGAAATGCAGCTGCGTACCAGCTTTCAGCCGAGGTTATCTGCATATGCACCTGGAGCAATGCTCCACTACACAGACGATCACTTCTGCGTCTTAGATGAGCACAACAGAGAGTGGCTGGTTTACTCGTCCTGGCAGCCAGTCATCGGCGAATTGAGGTTACTCCAAAATGGTCAAACCCGACCCTGCACTTCGTCTACGGTCAAGCTTTGTTGCCGAACGGACTGGATGGAGAATGCACGCTCACCTATGACATCCCCCAGGGTCCCATCCCCATAGAACCCAGCAGCTTCCCTGCCGATGACGATAGCTCCGGTCCCAGCACGCCATCCACGCCGGAAGAGGCAGGCGATCAACCAGTGATCACAGGAGACGATCTTTCGATTGCAGTTCAGGAAACGGAAGATGCTGAAGACGAACAGATGATCATCTTTGGCATGACTGTAGATGACGCAAGACTTACCGCGGCTGCCAATACCGCCAGAGATCAGTCGCAACCGCTGCTCATTGTCTTGCCAAGTCTTTCCCAATCAGAAGATCCTTCGCATACCGAAGACGGCAGACCGATCACGCGCATCGCCAGACTGTGCGTCGATGACCAGCAATTAGACTCGCTGCTGGGAGTGGACATCCAAGTGCGGGGTCCGCAAGGAACTACGATGCTGCTTACGCACGACCAGACGGAGGCCAACACCTTAACCGGGGAAGGCCTGGAATTGGAGATGTATGATCTGAACCCGGCAAGCGTGCAGGCTAGCCTGGAAGAGGGCGGTGAAGCTGTCTTTGCGCAGGAGATCACCGCTAACGTTCATGGACCGACCGCCCTGCTCTTCGTCATACCCGAGGGATTAGAGGAAGCTGGCTTGCGTATCAAAGTCAACCACACTGATGGCAGCACCGAGGACATCGTCCCCAAGGTGGTGGTTATGGGTGGCGTCAACTACCTTCAGGCGACAGTAGACAAATGGAGCACGTTGATTATCTACAGGCCTGCCAAGGAGGAATCTGTGAGCGAGATTATTCTGACCATCGGGGAACTGGAAGCTATGGTCTCTGGCGAACTCCGAGAGCTAGACGCCGCTCCCTATCTTGATCTGACTGCAGGGCGCACAATGGTGCCGCTGAGGTTCATCAGCGAGACTCTTCAGGGTCAGGTCACCTGGCTGCGAGAAAGCAATCAAGTACGAATTGTCGATGGTCAAAACGAGATCCTGCTGACTATCGGGGAGACAGCGGTGCTAGTCAACGGCAAGGCTGCAACTATCGACGCCCCGGCTGTCCTTAGCCCACAAGGGCGTACCTTTGTCCCCCTGCGCTTTGTCAGCGAGACAATCGGGGCCGATGTTGCCTGGCGCGGCGAAACCAAGCAGGTGGTCATCAGGCGCTGACCTGACCGGAAATTGCGGAGGGCCGACTCAGAACTGCTCTGAGCCGGCCCTTGCTTAATGATGTAAGCATCCACAGTCGTACGCCGTCAATTACTCAGTAGCCTGCCCCTCTGACATCCATAATGCTAGCAGACTCCGTACCTCCTGTCTCCTGCAATACCTCTGAAGGCAAGGCCCTAAGCGAACCATTATCCTGCCAAACGCCAACCCTAACGAAGGTAGCTGCGATTTGGCTGGCGCTAAAGTGCTTCTCGCTAATTGACATTGCGTCTCACATCAACTATTATTGATTTGAGGTGATGATGTGCTCGAAGCGACGATGGTGACGAGAGTTGTCCGGGTGGCGAAGGCTTTGGCAGACCCTAATCGCGTGCAGATATTGGCGTTGCTGCGCGAGGGGCGCGAGTCCAGTCAGTTGCCCTGTTGTGGCTTGGCACAGCCCGTTGAGCAGCGGGCAATCTGCAACTGCGAACTGCAAGAGATACTGCGGATTCCACAGTCTAACGTGTCGTATCACATCAAGGCGTTGCGCGAGGCCGGTTTGGTTCGGGAACTCCCCGTTGGCAAATGGAGCTATGTTGCCATCGATCCCGCCGCGTACGCGCTGGTTGATGCATTCCTTGGTCGGTCAAATGTAGAGGGGGAATAACGGATGTACAAGAGTTTGCAGGCGGCAATCCAGAAGCATTACGGCAAGCACGCCACCAGTGCCCGGCGAGAAACCCGCCGTTGCGGCTGTCACGACGAGGGCATCGGTCAGACGCTCTATTCACGTGAACAACTGGAGGCGTTGCCGGTGGAGGTGGCGCGGGCTTCTGCCGGATGTGGGAATCCCACCGCGCTGGCTAGCCTGCGCCCGGGCGAAACGGTGTTGGACCTGGGCAGTGGCGGAGGCATCGACGTCTTTCTGGCCGCTCGGCAGGTAGGCGAGACCGGTTTTGTCTATGGTCTGGATATGACTCCCGAGATGCTGGCACTTGCGCAGGAGAATGCCCGCAAGTTAGGAGTGCCAAACGTCGAGTTTCTACAAGGCCAAATTGAGCAAATCCCGTTTCCTGATGCGTCTATTGACGTGATTCTCAGCAACTGCGTGATCAATCTCTCCGCAGACAAGGATCAGGTGTTCAGCGAGGCCTTCCGGGTGCTTCGGCCCGGTGGACGCCTGGCGGTCTCCGACATGATGTTTGTCGGCGATCGGGCACTGTTGCCGCCCCAGGTTCGTGACAGTATGGACTCATGGGCTGCCTGCGTCGCTGGCGCCCTGCAGCTGACGGATTATCAGCAGAAACTGATCGCCGCCGGCTTTGAGGATGTGTCGATCCAAATCACCAGCGAATATGACCCTTCCGTGATCAGCGGGGGGAGTTGCTGCGCTTCCGCCTCCAACGACTGCTGCGGCACCGGCGCAACCAGCACCAATAGCTGCTGTACGCCGCCGACAATTGAAGGCATCAAGCTGGTGAGCGGCTTTGTGCAGGCATATAAGCCAGACCCCGACCGCACTTCCCTACCGGATGCCCGTTCAACCGGCATGAACCGCTGACCTGGAATCACATAAATTGCGGACCATATAACCTAAGGCCCCACCAAACAGGGTTTGGTGGGGCCGAGCTATGTCGCAGATTTCGAGAGCCTTACTTCACAGCACTGATCAGTCGCTTGATCTCGTCCTTGCTTGGAACGCGCCCGGTAACGGCTAAGTGTCCGTCAAGCATCAGAGCCGGAGTACGCAGCACTCCAGCCGCGGCGATTGCGGCTAGATCAGTGACATAGCTGATCTCGTCATCGCGGCCAAGTTCGCTAACCGACTCCTCGGTCAGCTTGAGCAACTTCTTGCGTTGGCACACCCAGGACCTAATACCTTGATCTGCATGTTCAACCCCTCCTCGTTTTCCTAGAGCAACTTCGGTGTTAGCCAGTTAGACAGGTAGCCGATGATTATGATGCCGCCTGTCACAACTCCAACGAACGTCCCCAGCAGTCTTGGCTTGACAGCCTTGCTGAGCATGACCAACGACGGCAAAGAGAGCGTGGTAACCGCCATCATGAACGCGATGATCGTGCCGCTTCCCACCCCTTTAGCGAAGAGCGCCTCGGCGATCGGAATGGTGCCAAAGATGTTGGCATACTTGGGGATTCCAACCAGTGCCGCCAAGACCACAGCGAACGGGTTCCGGGCACCCAGCACAGTCTCAATCCAGGCTGCGGGAATCCAGTTATGAATGACCGCACCCAATCCAACGCCAGCCAAAACATAGGGCCAGACCCGGCCCACTATCTCCCGCACCTGTTCGCGGGCAAAAGCGAGGCGAGCTGACCGGTCCATCTCCCCACCGGTGGCAGACTCCTCCCCGGCCGCCACTTGGCTCGGCTTAATGAAATCCGCGATTTGATTCTCCATTCCCAATTTGCCGATGATCGTCCCTCCAACCACGGCCGGAACCAGGCCGACCAATAAGTAAGCGATGGCGATGCGCATTCCAAAGACGGAGATGAGAAGCAGCAGCGCGCCCAAGTCCACCAAGGGCGACGAAATCAGGAAGGAGAAAGTTATAGACAGCGGCAACCCGGCCTGCGTGAAGCCAATGAAGATCGGAATGCTGGAACAGGAGCAAAATGGAGTGACAGTTCCCAGCAAAGCCCCGATAATGTTGCCACCCAAACCGCCAATTTTGCCGAGAATGCGCCGCGTCCGCTCTAGCGGGAAGAAGCTCTGAACGTATGAGATGCTGTAGATCATCACCGCCAGCAGAATGAAGATCTTGATTGTATCGTATATGAAGAAATGCAGGCTGGCACCAAGCCTCGTCTCAAGATTCAGGCCAACTCGCCTGAGGATCCAGCCGACACCATCGGATAGCCAGAGCATTCTTAGAAGTTGATCATTTAGCTAGGCAAGAACTGACATGCGTTGAGCCCCTTTCACCTATCGGTAAGGTCGATCACCTGATCGTACCGCGATGCGCCCCAGATTCCCTCACTCTCAGTTCTTAGACCCCAGGGGGGTCACGGACTGGTCCCGGGCTGGGAACCAGCCTCTGGTCCTGTTAGCGATGGACACCAGGGCCAGCATCACCGGTACTTCCGTCAACACGCCGACCACAGTGGCCAAGGTTGCTCCCGAGTCCAGGCCAAACAGGGAAATGGCCACCGCAACTGCCAGTTCGAAGAAGTTACTGGCGCCGATCATGCCAGCCGGGGCTGCCACATCGTGTGGGAGGCGCCAGATCTTGCTCCAACCGTAGGCAATGAAGAAGATCAGGAAGGTCTGCAGAATCAGCGGAACAGCTATCAGCAGGATATGCAGCGGATTGCCAAGGATGGTCTCGCCCTGAAATGAGAAGATGATAACCAGTGTAAGCAGTAGCCCGACAATCGTGACGTTGTCGAATTTCTTGAGGAACACCTGGTTGAAATACGCTTCTCCCCGCTTCCCGATTAGTGAGCGCCGCGTCACCCAGCCTGCGGACAACGGCACCACGACAAACAGGGCCACCGAAAGCAGCAGTGTGTCCCAGGGAATCTGCACGCCGCTAACGCCCAGCAGGAGTGCAACGATGGGGGCAAACAAAACCAGGATGATCAGGTCATTCACTGCCACTTGTACCAGCGTATAGGCTGGATCGCCCTTGGTCAGATGGCTCCAGACAAAGACCATGGCGGTGCAGGGTGCAGCGCCGAGCAGCACGGCCCCGGCCAAGTATTGCTTGGCCAGCTCCGCTGGGATGAATGTCCTAAACACAAAGCCCAGGAAGAATGCTGCAATTGCGTACATAGTGAAGGGCTTGATCGCCCAGTTGGTGACGCAGGTAACCACCAGTCCCCGCGGTGCCCGCACTGCCCTTCTGATGCTGGAGAAATCTATTTTCAGCATCATTGGGTAGATCATCAACCAGATCAAGATGGCCACAGGAATTGACACGTGCGCATATTCCAGCTTAGAAAGCATCCGCGGGAAACCGGGGAACACTTGGCCCAGGGTCACTCCGACAACTATGCAGAGCGCCACCCAGACGGTCAAGTATCTTTCGAAGAAGCCAATGCCACTCTGGCGTTCTACGGACTTGGCTTTGTTCATGGTCGTACCTCCCAGTGCTAGACTTCACGCTTGCTTGAGCAATTCGGGCACTCTGGACAATTCTCTGCCCTCTTGGCAAGCAGTTCATCGGCCAGACCCCAATCGACGAACTCACTGCCTGCGGTCCTGCGCGGTGCCGAAAATGCTTGCCCCAGCCAGTTAAGCGCCTGTTCCAAGTGCTGCCGGTCTAGCTGGTAGTACACCCACGTTCCCGACTTGCGTTCTGTGACCAATTCGGCCTTCTTCAGCACATTCATGTGCTGGGAGACAGCTGGCTGAGTGATGCCCAAGAGAAGGCCGAGCTCACAGGCACACAACTCAGTTTCAGACAGAAGCAACAAGGTCCGCAAACGCGTTGGCTGTGAAATGGCCTTGAGTACATCCATGATGCGCTCCATGATTCGGCCTCCTTATTAAGTCATTGCTTATATTATGCGCCACTTAACTATACAGTGCAATAGCTTCCAGCTCACCAGATTGATTGCCGCCACTGAGCGATTTCGAACTGACGGCGGAGGAGTACGGGTCATGTGAGGCCCTGCGCGTACCGGCTGGATTAATGAAGAGGACGCTGGCCCTCGCGGGTCAGCGTCCTCTTCAGCCTGAAGGCCAAGCCTATTGCCTCTCGGCAATCAAGTGCTGGTTTGAGTCTGCGGGTGCCTCGGCCCGATCGGTGTTCGTGTATTCCCTTACCACATGCGCCACTGTAATCCTATAGCTGGCGAACAGTCTTTCTCTGCCTTCCATTTGAGCCAGCCGATGTTCGGTCTGGTTTCGCCATTCCATCGCCGCCTGCTCGTCTTCCCATACATTAATAGAGAGTAACTTCCCGGCATCCGACAGACTCTGAAAGCGCTCAGCCCGGATGAAACCACTGCAATCGGCGAGCAGCGGCCGCAGCTTCGCCGCAAGCTCCAGGTACCTGTCCCCACTTCCCTCAAGTGGCGTGACCTCAAACATAACGACAACTTTGCTCATCCACTTGCCTCCTCTGTCTGCTATTCCGACCACTGCGTTTGACCTAGTATTACCTCTCATTCCGCCTCTGCTCCAGCGATAACTGCCGCAGATCCTCGAGGGAGTCTTCTTCTACGCAAAGCTCCAGATAACCACAGCGCAAACAAACGCGGGCTCGAACGTAGGCGACCTCGAGAAAACCCGTTGAAATAAAGAAGCTCTGAGAAGATAAGCCATGACCAGATTGCTGCAAGGGGAACACGTCCCAACTCTTTGTGCCGCATCTTGGACAAGGCAGAAGATAGTCGTACTTGGGGTCAGGAGCCGGAGGGTCTCCGGGCTCCACGTCCAGAAGGTCAGCATAGACATACCCGATCAAATCAGCATAGTCGCTTCTCAATCGCACCTTAAAGAAGCGCTCTAGTTCCTCGAGCACTTCTACTTCTGTGCGGAGCGATAGCGTCCTCAAGACGTCAGCACCATGACTCGCTTCCCGAAGCAAGCGAGTATGATCGCGGTTGACCCAACCTTTTCTCATCAGCTGTGGCCCCCTCTTCTCACGACTAAGGTTGCGTTGTTCGTGTCCTGACCTTTCCTGGATCAATGCAGTCACGACACCAAGCCGGCACTAGTTACTACAGACTCCTACCAGAGGAGCTATCAGTCCCTCCCTCATCAGTACGATTGCATCGTAGCTGTCACTCGTCGAGCAAAGCAGCCAGAGCGTCTACCCGACATACACATGTTCATTATGCCAACGGAGAAACCCGCGCGACGGTCGGTCAGATGGCGAATCAGGAAGGTTGGGTAGCAGCAAGCCGCGATATGCATAATAGGCTTTCCCGTTACCATAGTCGTCTTTTATCCGGTTGCTAACCTCGATCACATAATCCTCGTTAACAGTGATATAGCCACGGTCGAATAACGTGTGGATGTCTTGCCGTAACAGTAGCCCATTACTTGGCAAGTGTGGTCCGTCCTTTGCATAAGGCCGGATGTGGGACGCACTTAAGACCGGCAAGGTGCGCTCATTGCTGATGGCGCAGCGCCTATGATAAGCTTCGGTGACAACCACCCTAAACGCACCCTGCCCCAAACGCGGGTAAGTCAACTGAGCTTCACCGTAGCGAGGTTGGTCTGTTGGCGCTTGTTCGCGAAGCTGGGTAGCGTAACGAAGGCGCTCGTTCACTGCATCCAGCAGCTGTCTACCCTCAGCTTGAGCTGCGTCATATCCCCGGCCCTGCACCAAATTCGGAGCCCAATTGGATGGAACCGGAATCCACTGACTTTCAGGCAGGAAGAATGGCTCGGTCAATATCAGGGAGCTGATTATCGGGTCCGGTTCCCTTAATCGGTCGGTACCGCGCAAACCGTATATCGCCGTCAGGAACTCGTCGAAGCTGCGACGGCCGTTCTTCTGCCCGAACGCGTCCCAGGCCAGCGATGCTGGCAAGAACGCCTGCCGCACGAACCAGCCGCCACCCGCGATTGCGTTTCTGGGCGCCTTAAGCTTGAACAGAAATAGCTCGCCTGGGTTCAGCTTGTGGAAGTGAAACTTGGTTTTGGGCTGCCAGAAGTTCACTTCATCTGGTTGCGCTGCACTCAGAAACCGAAACCAGTTGTAGTCGGTGACGCCGACGAACGTCCGCAAGTGCTCACCCCCAACTGACGCAGCCTTATTCGTCAGAAGGATTTCTGCCTGGATTACTTGACACTGTCACTGAGCAAGTCCTCTGGATTCCAGATCCGTTCAGCCAACTGCATGTATAATTGGCAGCGCTCCTGCATCTCCACTTTGGTGAAGTGTTCATACGGTCTGAAAGGCAGACCAGTGCCCTGCAGGAAGCGTATGAAGCCTGGATTGTGGTCATAGCACTGCGGATGCAGAGAACGAGCTAATAGGTTCTGCGACAGGTAATGCTCTCGCTTTGTCTCATACGGGAGATCACCATAACTGCCATTGAAGCTCTTCGGCAGGAGCAGCAATCCACCAATCCGGTTGCGAGACTGGTCGAAGTCAGCTGGATGCGAAAACTCGTGCCGGTGCCGATCATAGTGGTTGGCCCAGATATGCTCTACCTCAAAACGGTTCTTGCCGTCGCCAACATACTCCAAGTAACGGCTGCTCTGACCGGACTTAACCTCTATGTAGTCCGTCATCCTAGCCAGAATCCTGTGCAAGGTATAGCGGTTTTGCTGGTGCATGTATAGGCGGTCGTTCCTGCTGAAGTCTTCTGTGTCGTGCACAAGGGTTTCATAGAGCTTCTGAGCCAACTCATCCGGCTCCAGGCCGCGGATGGCGCGCATAACTAGGAACATGGCATACTGCATTGTCGAGTAAGCAATGTTGCGGAAATTCCAGATGCGCCGGGCAAGTAGAATGTCGATGTAATACGCTACCAACCGCAACTTGTGTTCTATTACAGATTGTGAGTCCGTCAGCCGGAGGGGCGCTAACAGAACCATGTACTGCAGAGTGAACCCGTGATGAGCGTTATAGAGTACATGCTCCATACCAGGTATCAGTTGGCGAGAAGCACTCATCAACTGCAGGTATATCCGGCTGTAGAAGTCAAAGTTGCGATTTATGAACCGGTAGAAGTCATCGCTTTGGCTGAGGCCAGGTTGTGTACTGGCGTCCCTCAACCAGCGATGAAATTCTGTGCCGATGCGGTCAAAATCTTCTGCCTGCGCGTTCTTTCTCCGTTCGCGGATCCTGTTAGCATATTGGCTACGCAACCACGCCTTGAAGAAGTCAGGCTCAACATCCTTCCCCGCGGCAGCTAGTTCCTGTATGCGCTCCCGCCAAGTCTTGTTGGCGGAGTTACGCTGCTGCAGCCCTGTGATGTTGCTCAGCAGGTAGCCCTTGAGCATTTCGGTAGGGCTCAATGATAGCCCCCGGTCATTCATCGTTTCAAAAATGGTATAGGCATCATCGTCAGAGTAGGCCACTATCTCTACTAGGTGGACATTTTCCAACAGCCAATCCGCAAAGTAAGGCAGCGTGTGTCCATCTAGTTCGTCAGGCCAAGCCTGCTCAAGATCCTGATAGCGTTCGTAGAGGTTTGCTACCGATTCAGAACTACCTGTGGGATCAAATTGCTCTCCGTCGTAGAGCGCCTCCATGCAAGACACTCGTTCGTCGACATGTAGATTAAAGGACTTCTGTCCGTACTTCTTCGAAACAATCAGCTTGTCAAGCTCAGCGCGATCCTCGACGTTCTTGTGCTTCTGGCGCATCAGCAACAGCAGCAACGTCAAACTGGTCAGGCGCTGCTGGCCATCAACAACAAAACTGCCATTGTCCTTTCGGCTGATGATAATAGAGCCCAGGAAATAATGCGGATAATTGGCCACCATTGGCCGATGGTGTTGTGGATCGTAAGCTTCCGAAAACTTGCTCCACAAGTCGTGCAGAAGCTCGCAGATTTGTTTATCCTGCCACTTGTACTCTCTCTGATAGTAATCAATGGAGTACTTCACGCCACTTAGCAGTTCCCGTACTGTCTTAGCACTCGCCAGAATGTCTCCCATTGCGTGACCCCTCCCGCGTGGACTAGCTCCTGTAGCTCCTGTATCAAGTTCGGCATGTCCGTTTGGGAACCCTTTACATCCGATTCCAATGAGTAAAGGGATTTCTGTCACCTGTGAGTAACCCCTGGTGGCAGTATATAGGGCCTTTCGTTCTACGCCCCGTTCTGCTGGAGGCTACATGGTCAACTCAGCCTGAAAGACGATGACGGCTTTCCCGGATACTCGCACTTCCGTCGGCTGTCCATCGTCAATAGCGACATCGACTGTGATGGTGCCTGGCCGCCCCATGGCCACTCCCTGCAGTGCCTGGAAGCTGAACAGCTTGCCGTCATGATTGACCAATCCGTGATGCACGAGGTAAGCGCCCAGGGGTCCGTTGGCGTTTCCGGTCACCGGGTCCTCGTTGATGCCGATGGCGGGGGCAAACATCCTACCCTGTACCAGAGGACCGCTACTTCCGGAGTTCAGCGTAAATACGTAATATCCGTTGCAGCGGATCTCGTTTCTTAGTGCTGACAGGGCTTCATTATCTGGTTGCAGTTGATTGAGAACGGCTGGTTCCTTGATGCCAATCATCACCTTGGAGTGGCCGGTGGAGGCGATCTGGACGGGACAAGCCTCCAAGAGGTCTGCTTTCTGCAGTTTCAGAGCAGTTAAGAGTGCTTGCTTTTGGTGACCGTTCAGGATCGTGCCAAATTCGATCCGTCCCTGCGTCATGATTATTCGGTAGTCGTCATCCTCCGGCGGAAGCCCACGCCCTAGGGAAAGCCGTGCCAATTACTGGCGCCATCGGCAGGATTGCTGACATAGAAAGACGAACTGGAGACGAGAGACGACCACAAGCCAGATTCGAAGGTTAAATAATAGCATTGGAAACAGGGGGTTAACCACAATGCCCGATATTGGTGGCAGAATACTCTTGTACCAGACCGACGACGGTAAGGTGACGGTCAACGTGCGCTTTGAGGACGAGACTTTCTGGCTGTCGCAGAAGGCCATAGCAGAACTATTCGACGTGCAGGTGCCGGCTATCGCAAGACACCTTAAGAATATCTATGAGGAAGAGGAACTTGAGCGCGAAGCAACTGTTTCCAAAAAGGAAATAGTTCAAACCGAAGGCAGTCGAGAGGTCACGCGCGGTGTCAAAATACCTAAAGGGCGGGGACGATAGGAAAGACACTTAGGGCTTTCTGTCGGCCGCCCCTGTGCGTCCATGGCAACATGGGGAGGACTTCCACATCCGGGCAGCGAACCTTAGCAGCAAAATCCAACGGGGGTGATGAAGTGCTCCAATACCAGGGCACCAAGCCCGACTGCGTGGTCGGTCGCTGCGACTGTGGCCGCCTGATTGACGTGCCGCTCAAGAACACCGAGGAGAACACGCACGGGTATCGGCTCAGGCCCATGCTTGTCTGCAGTTGCGGAGCCAGACACGTGACCATGAGGCTACCGGATGAGTTGCTGGCTGAACGAGGGCTGGGTGAGGAGGAGAAACGGCAGCGGGAAGAGGCACGCCAGCTGGAGGCGGCTCACGCAGGAGGTGGGCCCGGGTCCGCGGATAAGCCCGGAGATCCGCTGTGGATGTGGAAGCTCACCTCTGGTGGCATTGCCGCTCTTAGCGTACTGCTGATGTATTCGGGCAACCGCACCCTGCTCAGCAGGGCGATGTTTGTGATCATGACGGTCGTGGTGACCCTTGGCCTGCTGCAACTGCTGGCCAAACTGTCCAAGCCAGTGACGCTGCTGTTGCTGCCGGTGCTGCTCATTTGCTTTTTCTTCATTGCCTTTCTGATGCGGGCGATGCCCTACCTGGGCTACTATGGCCAGACTATGGACGCACTGTCGGACACTCTGTTCTTGATGCTGCTAGGGGCCGTTCCCCTTGTGCTCCTCGGTCCGCGCATCCGCTGCGGGCGACTCGGCTACCGGCAACTGTTGGTGATTGCCCAGGTGGTAGCGTTAGTGGCACAACTCTCAGTGCTAGGGGTCTCGCGGTGGCTGCCGGGATGGCAGGCCAGGGGACTGGACGTACAGGTGGTGCGACTCGATGATGCCGTGCTCAGCCCGCCGCTGGTGGAAGGGCAAACCGCCTGGTTGGCCCAGTACAGCTACCGGGGCGATCACGCCCTGAACCAGATTGACCTGTCGTCCGGAGAGGTGTTGCAGCGGATTCCCCTGCCCGCGTTTACGCCTTTAGAGCTAGACCATCCCGAGTGGCAGGACTACGGCTTTGGCCTGCGACTCTGGCAGAGTGTGATTAGCCGAATCGACGAGCACACCCTGGAGCTGCAGTATCCGACGGATTTCTACGCGGCTCCGGGTGAGCCAGTTGGGGAGCCGCTTTCCATCCGGATGAGGGTTGACCTAAGTCAGACGCAGGTGGTGCAGTGGGAACCGCGCCTGGGCGAGGCGGCTCAGGCTGGGTTTGTGCCCGGCCCTGATTATCTGGGCGACCTGGAACAGCTTGAGCTACAGGTGGGCGACTATCTGGTCTCCTGGCAGCAGGCTGGGCTAAGCTGGCAGTCGCCGACCAAGCACTATCTGCTGCGCTGCAATCGCCCCTATTATCTGCGCAGCCTGGACGACCACACGCTGTTGATGGGCACCGGGGCGGAACTCTACGTGATCAAGATTAAATAGGCCTCGCGAAGCATAACGGAAACCCCCGTGGCGGATTGACGCCCACGGGGGTTAGCATTAGCTGATGTCACAGAGTACACAACCCGGTGTACTATTCTACTTGTGTCAGCCGCTGGCGCTCTTGGCGACTGTCAGCACGCGCAGCGCGGGCGGGATGGTGTTCTGAACCCGCAGGGCGGTCACCTGCACCGTCTGGCCGACGAGGGACTGCAGTTGCTGCTCAACTTCGGCACTGATGGCCCTGAGCGAGTACTCGCTGACGCTGCCGTCGCAATTGACCAACAGCCACTTGTTGGCATCCTCCGGGTGGGCCTGCAGGGTGCCCTTCTCCACCATGGTAGTAGTCAGCAGCCCGGCTCGCTCCAGCACCCGCAGCATCACGGCGGCCACCTGTACCCGGGTGGCCGTGCCCTGCGGCAGGAAACTGCCGGCGCCCATGCCGCCCATCAGGCCCTTGATCCAAGCTTGCGCCACCGCCAGATAGGCCTGCTCAGACAAGCCCTGCAGGTCGCTGAACGGCGGGGTGGGGATGCCGGCGGTGGGGGCAGGCTGCCCCAGAAGCTCCATTACCCGCACCAGCATAGCTGCCATCTCAGCCCGTGAGGCTGGCTCCCCAGGTCGCACCAAGTCGTCGCTGGGGCTGAGCAGCCCTAGCTGCGCGGCAGCGGTGACCACGCCGCTATACCAAGCCCCGGCAGTCACGTCGCTATAGCTGGTGGCCACGGGCTCGCCCACATCGTCTACCTGCAGGCCACCGTAAAGCACCAGCCTGACCATGAAACTGAACAGCTCTGCCCGGGTGATCGGCCGGTTCGGGTCAAAGTTTCCGCCGCCAACGCCGGCAGCCAGACCGCGGGCAGCCATCACCTCGATATCCCGCTGGCCCCAGTGGCCAACGGAGTCAGTGAAGGTCGGCTGACAAAGCAGCACTGCATAAGTGCCCAGCTGGCTGATGCGCGCTGTCAGGCGCTGGTTGAACAGGTCCGCCGCTCCACCGACGTAGATCCACTGCCCGGGATGTTGCTCATCCTGCCGATAGATGCCTAGCTTACAGGCGTCGCTGCCTCCCAACAGCTCTTGGTCATACTGCAGCGCGATAAACAAGGGGGCGCCGGGCTCTGCTGGCCCAGTGGTGGCGCAGCTGTAGAGAGCGCTCAGCAAGGAGAGTGTGCCAGCAAGCGGCGGCTCGGCGTCTGCGGTTGCCTGCCTGCCAATGTTCAGCAGCACCCCAGGGGCAAAGGCTCCAGCGGGGATACTCAGTCGGAAGCCATCGCCAAAGGCGGCCATGGTCTGTTGCTCCCCACTGAGCGTCAGCGATGCAGCATCCCCATCGTCCACGGGAGGCACAATCGGAGGATCAGGATCCCCTGGCGGCTGAGGCGGGTCCTCTGGCGGATTGGGCGGATCTACTGGCGGCTGGGGCGGCCATTCTGCCACCGACAGTGTCTTCACCTGGCTCACCGAGCCAGCCGATTCTCTACCCAGTCCGTCGATAGTACTTACCTTTACCCGATACTCGGTGTCGCTGAAGAGGCCGGAGATCAGGTGGTGTTCTACCCCTGGTGCCAACAGTACCTGATCTACTTCTGTGCCGCTGACCACTTCCCTGCAAACCAGCTTCACCTGCTGACAGCCGGCCGCCGGTTCATCCCAACTGACATCGACCCAGGCGGAGTCGGCATTAAGCTCCAAATTCTCCACCTCAACTGGTAACGGATCCGCAGCCGGCAGCAAGATCGCCTTGCCGTAATCGCCGCCCATAGGGATGCCGCCATAGCTTTGCACCGCTCCGGACACCGTCAACTGATACTCGACAGCGGCCGTCAGTGGAACATCGGGCACAAAGCGTACGGCGCGGGTAAGCTGCACCGCAGGATCCCAAGGCGCAGGCACAGCCGCGGTCGCTTGCAGCGTTCCAGTGACGAACTCAATGCCGGCATCACCAACATAAGTGAGTGAGATGTTCTCCGCGACAAGGGTATCGGCCAGCATGTATTGGTCAAAGTTTAGCTGCAGGTAGCTGCCATCAGCTACCGCCTCAGCTGTGATCAGCTGCGGGGCAGCCAGGTTGACCAGATTGATGTGCACCTCGGTCTGCGGCGGCGGCACCGGCAGCACCGCGCTCTGCGCCACCGCGTAGCCAGGCTTCTCGTAAATTACCTGCCACTGACCCACTGGCACATCCCAGCCATAGTATCCCTTGGCGTCTGTTTGCAGCGGGTTTTGCTGACCGAACCACTCACTATTCCACAGCGTCAGCTCGCCGCTGTCCGGATCAACTGCATAAAGCGTTGCCCGGACGTCCGGCACCGGGTTTTCCATCACTCCAGAGTAGACAATGCCGCTGGGGTCCCAGATCCAGGTGGGTTCGGCTGCTTTCTTGCGCCGAATATCCTCGGCCACCTTATGCCACCACTCGTCGTCATCGTCGTCGTCGTTGTCATCATCTGGCCTGCATTCCGGGTCTTGGGCCATGTCATTCCGAATCTGCGCAACCCTATTCCTGGCGTGGGTGTCGACTGCCCTGTCCAGCGCCTCGGAGGCGGCAAAGAGAGCGATCGTGCCCAGCCCAAACGTAGCGGGAGTAAGAAATAGTCCGGCCGCCTTCATCGACCACTTGAGCACGTTGCCCACCATCAGTGACTTGGCAGCGATATTCAACAGATCGAGATACAGTTGTGAGTTCTCGCCGCATTCAAAAGCCTGATCCTGCAGAGCCTTCAGATCGTCAAACTGACCGGGGCCCCCCAGCAAGCTATTCAGGTCGTTCACTTTTTCGTTCATGTCCACAACCGGTTTCAGCGGAGTCCAGTCAACCCGATTGAGCGTGCGCAGGGCGCTGCCGACGGAAGCAATGCCGAAGCGCTGCGCTGTCAACGCGTCCAAAGGGACGTACGCTTCCACCCACATAATGATCCGATCTGACATGACTATCGGGCCAACGATGTTAAGACCATAGACCGGAATGCCAGTCTCCGCCACCCAATCTAGCTCGGCTTGTGATGGCTCATAGGAGACCAAGGCCGTCGCCAGCGTCACCAGCGCTTTGATGTCCGGATCCTGCGGGAAGGTAAAATCACAGCTAGCGATGTGCACATCCTCGCCTTCCGTCCAATCATCGAGGGGATCATCCGGGGCGGGCGGCGGCAGCGGATCGGGACAGGTTGCGGCCTCGTAGTCGCTCACCCCTGGCGGCGACTGCTGACGGAACTGATCCTCCGCCGCTTCTGGATCCTCGTCGAACCGTTCCGCCAGCTCCTGCTGCAGCAGCTGGGCTGGATCATACCGCGTCTCATACTCGATATAGAGGGCCCCCAGCGCATGCCCGCCCCAGTTGACCTCGGCGAAGTACTGATCATCCGACACCTTGATGGCGTCTGCCTGGTAAGGGGGCACTGCCACCTCTACCCCCTTCACCAACTCGGGGTGGCTAAACCGCAGTGTAACTTGAAAACCACCGGCGCCAGGCCTGATTACATAAGGGAAGCGCGCTGTTCCATCGGCTGGGTTAAAGGTGACCAGCTGGCCATCCCTCCCCTGCCGGAAGGTGATCTCGGTGATCACGGGCTGCTGTGGATCGTAGGTGACTACCAACTGATTGGACTGGGCAGATTGCCCGCCGCGCTCGGCAATCGCGTAGAGGTAGTGTTGCACGGGGCTGCCCCAATCAGGCAACTCCACCCGCAATTGCCAATAGCCTCCCGGTGAAACCTCAGTCACGCCCAAGAGCTGGGTCCCATCGTAGACCGCGATACTGGCGCCGGCGGGACCGCGCCCGCCGACCACTGTCTGCCGCCTGACCACCAGGGCCGGGCCTTCCAGCGTTGCCCTAATCAGGGGCACCTCTGCTGGGATAAGATGTTGCTGCTTAGCGAAGGTGCCTTCAGTCCAATCCAGGCGTGCGGTAATCAGCAGCCGATCGGTCACGGGCAACTCCGCAGCCAGCTGCACCATGAACTGCAGCGTCTTCTGAACGGTCCCGCTGAACTGCAAATTGCCGAGGCTTACCTGATTGCCACCCTCTGCCGCAACTGCCTGACCCTCGAAGCTAAGGCCACCCGCCACCAGCTCGCATCCCGCCGGTAGATCAAGGGTCAGCTTGGCATCATCCATGGTCATCGGGCTGGCTTTGCGCCGCCCAAGAACGGCGCTGGCGCTGATGATGGTCCCAGCCGAGACCTCAGGAGCGCTGATTCTGACGTTGCCCTGCGCGTTGTTGTCGCCCCAGGCGGGATTGATCTTGCCGAGATCGACTATCTGATACAGCCCCACATCGATCGGCCCAGCCTTGACGTTCACAGCTGCCACGCCAGGAACTGCATGGCGAACCCGGAGCATATACGGGCCAGGTCCAGGCGCAGGGACCTGGAAGGCTGGGCCGTCCAGGTTGACACGCATTTCACTGCGCACTTCACGGCCCCATTCATCCAGCACTAACAGTTCTGCCACCCAGTCTTGGGGGCGCGGACCGAGAGGGAAGTCGTTGCCCTGATCGTCCACCAGACGCCCCACAACTCGCCCGTATTCCTCGAGATGAATGACCGCCTTCCCTTTGCGCTCATCATCCAGCTGCACTTGTGCCTCTGCGCGAGGCAGTCCAGCTTCGCATCCATCCACCGACACAGTGATCACCTCGTTCGGCTGAGCCCACAGGTCGAGCGGATAGCCGCTGCATTCCCGGCCAGAGCTATCCCTTGCCCGCAACCGAAAGTGCACTGCAGTCCACCAATCCATGCCATCGACAATCGCTTCCGGCTCGTCGATGTACTTGGTGTGCAGTTCCACATCCACTTGCGCCAGACCGCGCATGGACAGCGACAGGTCCAGGTGGCGGATTTGGTCAGGTGTCAAATAGAAGGAGCCAGAAGTCAGTAGTTGCGAACAGACATGCCCTTCCGGGCTGCTGACCGACATCCGTACCGTTCCTGCCGGCACCTCCAGAGTATAGCTACCATCGGGCCCAGTGATGGTGCTATACGAAAAGGAGCGGGCTCCTGATTTGTTTACCGCGGCCGCTACAGTCACTCCGGGCATCACTGCTGCATCCTCTTCCAGGGTGACCACCCCGGTAATGGTGGCCATCGGCAGCTGCTCCATGTCAATTTGCACTAGGTTACTGCCAGCCGCCACAGCACGCAACGCCTCCTGCCGCTCCTGATAGGGCAGAGCCGGCAGTTCGTTCTGCAGCTGCGCCTGTATCTTCACCATTTCGCCGGCGACCAGATCCAGATCAAGGTCGGCCAGGCCGTCCGGACCGGTTTTGGCAGTAGCCGCCAGACGGGTGAACTGGTTATAGGCGTACACACTGGTGCCGGGGAGGGGCTTCCCCTCTGGATCACGCACCAATACAGACAGCGACGCTTTGAGCAGGGGACTGGCTACCAGTCTGTTTGGCACCCCACTCAGCACGGCGATGCTCTGGCGTAACAGGTCGCGCCCATAGTCGCCTTTGATGCTGACAACGTAGTCTGACGCAGGCACCAGATGTGCGAAGAGGTAGCTCGACTTACCTGCCTCGATGATTGCCGTCTGGCCTCGCCCCTGGCTGGCCAGCACAGACAAAGTTAGTCCAGTCAGCTGATCAATGCTTCCAGGCGGCAACTCCACCGTCAGATCCGCGGTTACCTGCAAAGGCAAGTGGGCAGCCTGCGCCGTTACCGGATGCTCTCCGTCGGTGACAATGCCCATAATATCCAGCACTTCCACCGAGCCCGCCGGCAAGCTGAAGGTGCCGGTATAGACTCCAGGCATCGCAGCCTCCTCTACCAGATCCACTTTCGCTGTCTGTTCCTGGGGCTCTGGCAAGGGATTGCCATGTTGATCGAGTGCAGTGATGTAGGTGAACTCAACACTGGCCTGGCGCTGACGTTCGCTGAGCAGCCTGACCGATATCTCTGCACTGGGGTTAATCTGCCGCAGATCCATCCGACCGTCAGACACCGGATAATGGAAAGTCAACGCTCCGATGGTGATGGGCGGCGTGCTCAACTCGCCAGGCAGCGATTGCTCTGACTGGTTGCCGGCAGCGTCATAAGCCCGCAAGCGATAGCTGTAATCGGTACTGGCCAGCAGACCGCTGTCCTCGAACTGCAGCGGTTGGTCAGACGCTACTTGACCCAGCTCAAGCAGCTCTTCGCTCGCTATCGCACGCAGCAGCTGATAGCTGGTCACTGCGATGTTGTCTGTGGTCGGCTGCCAGGTGACCAGGGCTTTACCACCGGCTTGATAGATCACTTCTGGCCGCTGGGGCGTGACTGGCGGCTCGGTGTCTACACCGGCGATTGTGGTGACCTCGATGGTTTCCTCGCCCGAGTAGTTGCCGGCAGCATCCACTGCCACCAAGCTGTAGGTATAGGTGGTCAGCGCCGTCAGCCCGCCATCAAGGTAGGTCAGTTGTGTGGCGGCGTCAATCTCAACCAGGAAGGTGCCGTCCCGGGACAGGCGGTAGCCGCGCACATCCGCAGCGGGTGAGGCCTGCCAATTGAGACGCACGTTGTTGGCATCTGCGGCTACCCCCTCCAGGTTAGTGGGGGGCTGCGGCGACACACGGTCCAGCAGCATGCTCACCGCCGGGGAATCGGGGCTCTCCACCCCACTCACCACCGTACGCGCGGTGAAGGAATGCTCTCCGTCCGGGGCGCCCGACGGCAGCGAGAATATCAGGCTGAACCTGCCGAAACCGTCCGCGGTGGCGGTGCCGGCCAAGACCGGTTCAGCCTGCCCGCCTCCGTGATAATAGATGGCCACTGTCGCGCCGGGGGCTGCCATGCCGGAAAGGGCCACATCTGTCTGGTTGGTGACCGCCGGCAAAGCGTCCAGCTGGGCAGAAGAGTCTTTGCTGAGGGAGAAGACGACATCATCGCTGATGGTGCCCAGCGGCCCCAGGGCAATCACTGCCTCGAGGCGATACTCGCCGGGGGTCAGCTGATCGAGGGCCAGGGCGAAATCATAGAAGTAACTCTCGTGATACTGATTGAACACCCGCGTTTCCGCGCCACTGACAGGGTCAATCTGATAAATCCGCAGGAAGGGATAGACAAACGGCCAATAGTCAGCCAGCGCCATCATTTCCGGCTGGGGGACGAGCAGTTGACCGTCCGGGTTCAACTGCAGGTGTTGACTCGGGGAGTACATCCCGCCCCTTTCGTCCCACATAGACTTCATCGAAACAGCCACCAACCGGTTCCCCTGTGGGTCGGTGATGGCGATCTCGCCACTCAATACGTCTGCTGTGGTTAGGTCGGACTGATCCAGGGCAACGTCCAGGGATAACGCTCCGCCGGCGACGAGAGGCAACTCTTGCTCGGCAGCTACTTGCAGTCGGCCACTGCCGTCCTGGCTCAGGGCCAAGGCGTATTGCCACAGAGTGCGGTGGTCATCGACGTGTTCCTGATCAACTAGGCCGGGCGAAACGACTATGGTGTATTCACCGGGGCTCAGCTGCAGCTCGGGCCCCTGCTGTGGCCACCACCACATATCAAAGCCGGCATCAGGGCAGTAGATTCTTGCCGGTGGCTCTTCTTCTGGCAGCAGCACCATTCCACCTGCCAAGCTGAGGCTGAGATTAGCGATCTCGTCGTCCATAACGACATCGATCTCGGCATCGACTCCGACATCTACCGTATGGTGCCAGACATAGTGAGCGTCTGTGTCGTCCCTCATCTGATAGAACAAGAACGTATAGAGGCCAGGAGTAACGAACATCGTTGGCTGCAGGTCGCCGATATAGAATGGATACTGCTGACCGTCGCTGTCCTCGGCCAACAGGAAGAGTTCGGTTTCTGGTTCCCCTGCCGGGATGTCCCCGGCAACAGCAAGCTCCACCTGGCTGCTGCAGTCACTGAAGCGCACTTCCGTCAATTCGTCCAGGGTGGTGAATCTCTGGGTATAGACAAGATGGTCGCCGGCAGACTCGCCGCGATAGACAATGAAATTGCCGATAGGCGAAAGCTCAATGTCCTCAGGAATGTGAATGACGCCTTGCTCATTCGGCGCGAAACTGTCTACCTCATAGCCGTACCGTCCCCACTCGTCCTCGATCAGGCTATAAAGCTCGATCCTATCTTCCAGCGAGACGACAGGCTGATCTTCCCAGTCATAGACCGGAATCGCCCTGCCATCGGGAACAGTCGGCTGATCGGACACAACCGCAAAAGGCAGCATCTCCGTTGCCGCCTGTGCACTTCCGTATAAGGGCCCCAATGGAACCCTGAGCTGAACCGAGTACTCACCGGGCTGATAATTGCGGAAGTATTGGCCGATGGCATAGGGATACCCGAAATCCATCTGCTTCAGCTGTGCCAAATATGACTCTTCCTGGTCATAGGCTACCATGGTGACAGTCGTCCTGGCGCGGAAATAGCTCCCTTCCGGCCGCCAGATAGCCGTGATGGTGTTTGCGTAACTATCCAGCAGTTGGTATTGAACGTTCAGGTACCCATTTTCCACCAGAGTTGGTTTGGTCACCTGACCTACCAAGCTGGGCTGGCCACCGAAATCACAGATCAGCGACCCGGCATCCTCTACTACAAAATCTTCCTGGCGGAAACTGTAGTCCCAATTGTTATAGAAAGCTGTGCAGTAAAAATCATACTCCCCGGGGGTAACTACTATTTCGTCCTCGTAGAATTGGAGATAGCCCCAATCCCCGGATACGATGTCGTCAACTGCGTCACCTTCCAGCCCCAGCCACAGCTCGGCGCTGATCGGTTGGCCATTGCTGCCGTTGACCTGCCCATGCAGCAAGGCTGCGCCTTCGGTATCAAACTGGATAGATGCCGTGCTTTCGCTGAGGGCGACCTCAGGTTCGACCAGCAAGTAACTGGGACCCTCATACGAGTTGTAGTTGTCGTATTCCTCGGCGTGCATCGGACTCCAATAGGCGTAGGCATCATAAAGCCCCTCATCCACATATGCCACTGCCTGCCCGGCAACCGGGGTGCGGGCCACAACAGCTATGGGCGCCCCCACTGCGTCTTTCAGCCGCAGCAGGAAGAGCGCATAAGGCAGTTCCTCCCCGTCAAAGTCTAGCAGGGAGAAGGTGACTGGTACGGTGTTGGCACCATCCAGCACCACGCCGGTTGGCCCCTCGATGGTGCGTACGTAGAGATAATCGACCCATTGCTCTTCCATGTCACAGGCGCCCTGCACCACAGCCACGTAGTTGTGCAGATCGAGCGCAAAGTTGCCGGGGATTTGCACTATACCGGCCCTATCGGTGACGTATTCATCCATGTGGCAGTATGGTGCATCCGGCTGATAGCCCGACTCGTTCTCCCCCATCCGCCGGTAGAGCTGCAGGATGGCGTTGGCTCCAGCTCCGCCGTTAGGGGCCAACACCCGCAAGGTGATGCCGCTCTCAGGCTGGTTGCTCACCTGCAAGATGAGCTCAGCCTTTGTCCCCACCAATTGCAAGCTGTCGTCGTAGGCCTGTGCATAGAGGGTGTGCTGCCCGTCCGCAGCGTTTGTTGTGTCCCAAGATAAAGCAAGAAGGGATTGCTGCGGGCCACTCTTCGCCACTTGCCCCAGGAGGGTGTTGCTGCTGATCTCATCCAGGTAGAAAGCTACCCCGACGCTGGATGAAGCATCAATAACTTCCACTGCCAGCTCAACCTCGCCGATTGCGGGAGACTCCGACTGCGGCGAAACGAACCGCACCACTGGAGTAGGAATATCACCTTGCGGTGCCCCCAATAGGGAGACAAGGTTCAGCATTCCGTGACCGGTATTATTGTCCCACCCCTCCCCTTCGCTCTCAATGTCATCAGCCGCCCCAATTAGGGCCTCGCCCACGTCAGTGGGGGTCGCTTGCGGGTTGAGCAGCAAATAGAGCGCGGCTGCTGCGCTGACATGAGCTGCCGCGGCTGAAGTGCCGCGGACACTGGTGTAGCTGCCACTAAGCCCGGTGGTGAGGATGTCCATGCCGGGAGCTGCTAGGTCCAAGTAATCAGAACGCGTTGTATACTCGTACCAGGGATAATCATACATGTCCACCGCTGTCACCGCGATCACGCCCGAATAGGCTGCCGGGTAGATGCGATACCAGGTATCCCCGACTGCGCTCACCACCAGCGCGCCCTGGGCCTGGGCATTGCGAATGGCTATTGCCAAAGTCTGACTGTTCTCTTCCACGGTAAGGCTGAGGTTGATCACCCGCGCCCCTGCTGCGGCCGCATAGTTGATACCCTTGGCCAAGTCAAACACGGTACCCCAGGCCTTGTCATTGAGCACCTTCACAGGCAGCACTTGCACCGGCGCATGACCGGCTACGCCGGAGATGCCCAGCCCGTTGTTATGCACCGCTGCGATGATGCCGGTGACCTGCGTGCCATGACCGTGGTCATCGGCGCAATCAACGGGGTCTGTGTAAGGGGTATGATCATCGCGATAACCGGCGAAATTCTGCCCAGGGAGCAGCCGGCCAGACAGGTCCGGGTGGTCAGCATCCACACCGGTATCCAGCACGGCCACCGTAACTGAGTCGGCTGCGGTCAGCGCCTGTTCATGCGCCAACCAGGCAGCAGGCGCTTGCACAGCGCCGAGACCCCACTGATCGCTAAGGCTCGGATCGTTGGGCTGATCCACTGCATCGGCAGCCGCCCACACCCGATAGTTTGGCTCGGCGAACAAGACATTCGGGTCCTGCTGCAGCTCGGCCAAGGCGTCCTCGAGGCTGACGCCGACCGGCACCTCAAGCAGTGCCAGGTGGTCAACACCGTCAATCTGCAAGTTATCTGTAGCCGGCAATGCCATCGCTGACATCTGACTCAACCCTTCGCCCTGATAACAAACGATTAGCTCGTTGTTCCAAGCCGAAGGCGCGGCTGGTAATGGGTCAATCAGCTCGATGGGAATGCGCTCGACAATAGTGGTTGATTCAGGTCTTGTGTCAGTCTCTTCTTCCCCGTCTTCCTCAGCCGGTAGTGCCTGGTCGGCAAACGACCCTGCCCCGCCTTCCTCTTCGCCCGTGTGCTCTCCCAGAGGGAGCTGAGTGGAGAAGACATCTGACGGCAGCGCCCTTGCCTCTACCGCCGGCATAATCACCTGCACCAGCAAGACAAGCATGAGTAATGTTGCCACAGACTTCTTGGTGCTGCTAGAAACTCTTCCTTTGCACAAACTAACACACCTCCATCATGCACTTGGCCATTACCTGCGTGACAATGCATCCGAAGCATAATTTGGGCTGTTCGTCTTGAGACATTCTTCAGCAAGTCATTCTACGCCTAATTATCAGATTAGTCTTTTCATATAGTGCTATTCTTCTGTAAAATTGCTGGAAAAGCGTTCGCGCTCTTTCGCACGCAAAAAGACCCCGCCGAAGCGGGGTTGACGACTGGCATCTGCCAGTCGCCGTGTTTTGTGTTTCACGAGGAGCTGTCACTGCAACGGCTCCTTCGCTTAATTGTGCTGCTGTCTGACTGACTGCAACCTCAATTAGGTGACGCTGGACATCCCGGCGCACGGCCCGGTCAAGCGAGAGGACGCTGACCCGCGCACGTCAGCGTCCTCTTCAGCCTGAAGGCGAAACCCACTGCTTCTCAGCAATCAACCGCTGGTTTGAGTCGATGGGTGCCTCGGCCCGGTCTATGTTCGAGTATTCCCTTACCACATGCGCTACCGTAATCCTGTAGCCTGCAAACAGTCTTGCTCTGCCTTCCATCTGAGCCAACCGATGTTCGGCTTGATTTCGCCATTCCATCGCTGCCTGTTCGTCTTCCCAAACGTTGATAGAGAGTATCTTGCCGGCATCCGACAGGCTCTGAAAGCGTTCCGCCCGGATGAACCCATCACAATCGGCGAGTAGCGGCCGCAACTTCGCCGCAAGCTCCAGGTACCTCTCTGCACTTCCCTCTAGTGGCGTGACCTCAAACATAACGACAACTTTGCTCATCCACGTGCCTCCTAGACTGCTACCAATCCGACCACAGCGTTTGAACTAGTATCTTACCCCTCCTTCCGCCCCCGCTCCAGCGATAACTGCCGCAGATCCTCGAGGGAGTCTTCTTCCACGCAAAGCTCCAGATAACCGCAGCGCAAACAAACCCGGGCCCCAACTTCTGCGGCCTCGAGAAAGCCCATGGAAATGAAGTAGCTCTGAGAAGACAAGCCATGACCAGACTGCTGCAAGGGGAACACGTCCCAATTCTTTGTGCCGCATCGTGGACAAGGCAGAAGATAATCATACTTGGGGTCTGGGGCTGGAGGGTCTTCAGGCTCCACGTCCAGAAGGTCAGCATAGACATACCCGATCAAATCTGCATACTCGCTTCTCAATCGCACCGTAAAGAAGCGCTCTAGTTCCTCGAGCACTTCTACTTCTGTGCGGAGCGAAAGCGTACGCACGACGTCAGCACCATGACTCGCTTCCCGCAGTAGACGAGTATGGTCGCGGTTGACCCACCCTTTTCTCATACCTGTGGCCTCCTTTCTCTCCTTCCAGTTCACGGTAGTTGTTACGTGCACCGGGTTATCCTAGATCAATTACGGGGTAGAGCATGGAAAAGTTGTCTCGCCCAGAACCGAGCGGGCTCTTGTGACTAGCCAGGCTTCCATCTCCCACTCGCGCCGGAGAGCGGTCTTACCTAAAGCATATGAAGAGACTACCCTATGGTGCCAAAATCAACCATGATATGGTGGATTCGGACTACCCTATCGTTCCGCACATGGACAGAGCACCCGCGCCTAATGCCGGCAGCCGGACTCTCCTCTTCGTAAAGATGGAGAAAGCGTTCTGGTACCTTAACGTGCGCCTTGTACTTGTTCCACAACCCAGGAAAGTCTTTTGCCTCCGAATAGATGAGAACATAGTTGTCCGCCAGACCGTTCGCATCATACCCGAAGAGCCTAACTAGATGCTCGTCGATGATGGCCTTTGTCAGCGCGTCCAAATTGAACGCCTCAATTACTGATAGAGGCCTCCCTCCAGGATGACATACCAAGATGTCCACGGACCCAGCTGACTTACCTGATGCCGACTTACCCCATGTCGCCTGGTCACTTGCGTGAAACCCGGCGACAGAGAGCATGCGGGCAATGTGGGCAGTCCGTTGGTCTTCGCCAGCTGACCAGTAGGTCTTATCCCCCTGCAGTAGCATGCAGGCGTGAACCAACTCTTTATCGAGAAGGCGAGCAGGTGCTGCAATGCGCTCCTTGTTCACCATTAGCTCCGCCTGTCGGCGCTCGTATCGCTCGCGCAGATCAGCCGGCATGAGATCCAGATAATCATCCAGCTCAACGTCCACATACTGTCGGTAGAATAGGGCCGGACATCGCAAATATGACAGCACCATGCGCGAAAGCCCGTCTTCCAGGAAATCGAGGTCCGCGAAACATTGAGCCTCCAACACATCAAATTCATCGGTCACGTCCAGATCAGGTACAATGTGCGGCTCGAAAAGAATCTCCTTAAGCTCCGCGCTTAGCCTAATTGGGACGGAATCATCGTCAGACTCCACAATGTCACACCACCATTGCATCACATGATACAAGACATGCTGGTAGACGGGGTTGATTTGGTCACGCACGACTGATGAAGTGACTATTTCGTATAGCTCGCTGATGCGATTGAGGGCTTCGGTCGTACCCTTGCGCTTTACGTAATCTCTTGGCAAGACGATCATCATGTCATCTTCCAGATCGTCGGCTTCGCCATCTCGAACATGATCAATGAACACCTCAAGCATTACCTTGATATTGGAATGGACGAACTGAAGCAGTGCACGACGCTCCGGTCCTTCCGCATTTACATTGATCATCCGACTACCTCCTGTGGTTACCCAATGTCCGGCGGGGCTCAGTCCTTCCAAGGAATCCCCGGCCTCCGGGCGCAACATCACGGTGACCGCCCTGGGACTTTGATGGAGCCGCATAGCACTACGCCGGTGGCGACTGGGATGCGAGCAAGTACAGGACACCTATACCCGACAAGACAGCATCCTGCCCATCTGCGACGATGAGTATTTCTCCGGTGGGACTGATTCGCTATCCGGCTGCTGCTGGCTAAGGTGCTTGGCCAGCACACTCTTGTCACTGATCTGACTGATGCGCTGATACTGCCGGCTGAGGATGCGGACATCGTCTTCGGTGGTCACACTGATTACATCGGCAACGACGCGCAGATACGACATCAGGTTCTTAACGTAGTCTTTGGCCAGGCAGTTTTGCTCCAACACCAGCTGGGACTTGGGAAAGAAGCGGGCTTTGGCCGTCTCCCTCTCAACCCTGATCCATTCCCCAAAATCATAGAGTGCAGTGACCCCAGCTAGCGCCTTGCCCTGATGCTTGACAATCACGGTTGCGGGATCAAGAACCTTGACCAGGCGAAGTCTCTGCACCTGGCGCGCACTGTAACTATAGACCCTGAGAGAACCCTTGAATTGGATGTCGCACTTCTGACCCACATAGCGCATGCTCTCCACAAAGTCGGTCTTGTCTTCGCCTTTTACCAGCAGCAGTTCTCTTCGATTATCCAGCATGTCGCCCTCCAGCCTTGCCAAGCGCGCTTCGACAATTTGTCTCTGGATTATTATACCATACGAAACAGACGGAGTGAGGCTGGATTCCTCCAGAAGCTGGCCATGAACATGACTCACTTCCTTCTGGCAACCGCCACGCATCGACCGCTTCCCCGAACCACAAGCATAAGAACAGGAGCACGCAGTCGCAGGTGCTCCTGTTTTTTTGATCAGCTATGCCGACTTCGGCGACAATCAGGTGGTGCTGGACAACCCGTGCTGCAGCATCTTCACCAAGTCCGTGATCAGCGACCGAAGCTCTACCCGCTGTAGCTTGGCCCGGTGCTGATCGGCGAAGAGCTCGGAGTCATCTGCGCCAATGACACTGGCCACGTAGTTGGATAATCCATTGAGTACTGCAAGCATGTAGGCGGCCACCTGCGGAGCAGGAATGTCGCTCCGAATCTTGCCGCTGGCCTGTGCATGCTCCACCAGTTGCGTCATGAACACATCCGCTTGTCCTTGCAGGCGTTCCGTTCCCTCCTGCTTGAACGGGCTACTGGCAACTCCGCTCAGGAGCTTGGTTTCAACTACGTGCTCCACGTTCCAAACCGCACCCATAATCATCTGTTCTCTCAGGTCGACGAAGAAATCTCCTGTCGGCGTGGCTGCATGCTCTCTCGCCCAGTCCAACTTGGACTGCACGGCCAAGTCTATCAAGTAGAAGTAGAGATCTCGTTTATTCTCAAAGTACTGATAGACGCTACCCTTGGCAATGCCCGCCTGATGGACGATACTGGTCACTGAGGCCTGTTCATACGGCTTCTCGGCAAACTCCTTCATGCTCAATTGAACCAGCATTTGACGCTTCTCCTCTGGCAAGTTGAGGAACGTGTCCTTGGGCATGCTGCTTCACCTCCCCACACTATTCCTGCTAACTATGATCAAGCATACTAGGCCAAGACGAGCAGTACCACCGCCACCGGCAAACGCGCCAGCGCCACCTTGCACCAAGCTTGCCCGCCAGAGATGGATGACACCGTCTGACGCCCGCTCGGATTGAACACGACCATAGCACCTTTCACCAACCATCCCAGAGGAATCACAAGCGCAAGCACCCAAGTGGCCCAGGTCTTGTCCGCTGAGAAGAAATCGACCAGAGCCGCAACATAGACACCAATCAACAACACCGAGACAAGCACAAACCAGAGCGGCCGTCGCTTGCTGCCATAGGCTGCCGCCTCTATTTCCTGCCACTTTGCCCCCAGCACCAACATCAACAGACTGGTAAGCACTACGCCGGACGCCAGGAAATACCCAAAGAATTTGACGAGGACGACATCTCCATTCCCCCCTTTGCGAATCAGGTCATAGACCCGTGCTGCCGGTTCGCGCAGTAGATGCAATGTCCAACAGACAGCGCCCAGCCGGCTGATTGGCGGTAATGTGACCACCTAGTCACATGACCGCCTGGTCACATTATCAATCCGACTGTCGCCTCTGTCAAGTAGATCTCTTGCGTCAGCCAAGAAGGCGCCCGGGATCTCCCCGGGCGCCAAGTTGTCTACGATTCTGCGTTACCGGCTGGCGGATGATTTGGGCCGGAAAGAGGATTTGCCTTCGCCCTCCCAGAGTGGCATAGCCACTGGACGGTGTCGCGAATCGTCTCACGCAAGCTCCTAGGCTGATAGCCAAAGGCGGCAGTTGCCTTGGCAAAGGAGAAAGTCGTGTGGCTACTGATGGCACTCAACGAGTAACTGGTGAACAGCGGCGGTTGCCGACGAAGCCGGTAGTAGACCTCCGCGAATGGAGCGAACGCCTTAGCCAACCATAACGGCAGGGTCAGTTTGACGTTCCGGACATGGCTAAACTCGGAGATCAAATCGAACAACTCGCGCACGGAGATGTAGCGGTTGGAAAGGATATAGCACTGACCGCGCTCCCCAGCCTGCGCTGCCGCCACCACACCGGCCGCGACGTCGCGTACATCGACGAAGTCGTATCCTCCCTGCACGCCAGCGAGCAGACTACCATTCAGGTAGTCGATCATCAGTTGGGTGCCATGCCCCCTACCGTAATCCCCAGGCCCCAGAATGCCCGACGGATGCAAAATGATGGCATCTAGCCCGTCACGTGCCGCATCGAGCACCAGTTGACTGGCCTCAGCCTTGGTTTTGGCATAGAGGCCTCGCACCGAGTCAGCTGTGAACGCATCGACTTCCGTAATCGCCCGGTCCGCACGCTCCGGAATGGCATGCACTGAACTTATGTATACCAATCGCCTGACGGCGTGCTGCTGACACTTGGCGATCACGTTCCTGGTTCCATCAACGTTCACCTCGCGGATTCGCTCCGGGTGCCTGGTGGAAATGGAAATGATGCCAGCAGTATGAATCAGATAGACGTCACGCGACTCGGCCTCTGCCAGCAGGGCATCAAGGGCCGCACCGTCACAGACATCCCCTTCCACCAGTTCGACGCCCAAACCGGCGAGTGCGCCTGTGTGGTCACCGGGCAGCACCAGACCACGCACAGTCTCGCCTTGTTCCAACAACGCCCGCACGACATTGTTGCCCAGATGGCCAGCGGCTCCGGTTACGGCAAATAGTCGCGGTCTCAACTAGGTCACCCCCTCATCTCATCTCATCTCCAAGCTTGTTTGGACTGCATCAGGAGAATTATAGCACAATTCTGATAAGTGTCACTGATATGAAGGCTGCCCAAGTGGACGAAGTGGAGCCCGCAGCCTATCGCTCGTTCCCAATGGCTCAGACCTACACGCGAAAGAAGAGGAGCGCCCGCGGCAACGGGCGCTCCTCTGAGCAAAGAGATGTCTCTTCCTACGTCATGCAGATCTAGGGTCTGATTGTGATCAGGTGGCTAGGTTCCCAGTGGACCTGGAAGCCGAGCACTTCGGACACGAAGCGCAACGGCAGCATCGCCCGCCCGCCCGAGATTACCGGGCTGAGCAGCCGACCGCTGGCTCCGACAATGGACTGCTCCGCGCCATCAACGGTCGCAATGGTTGAGCCGACGACCAAGGTGACGGTTCGACCGCGGTAGGCGACGGTCACAGTCTTGCTGACCGGTTCCCACCCGAGGATTACGCCGTAGTCCTGCAGCATGCGCAGCGGCATCATTGTGTCACCTTCCAAATAGAAGCAAGCCGGAAGGTCCTTGCTCTCACCGGCGATAGTGTAGCCGGGTACCCCCACCGTGGTGTGGAGGGGATCGGTGGCAAACTTGACCAGCGTGAACGAACTGAACCGATCGACCTGGAAGCTGACGGATCGCAAGACAGCTGGAGAGACAGTCTCATCGATGTCCAGTTGCAGGTCGTAGATCAGCTCCTGTCCGCCGTCACTGTGCACGGAGAAGACAGTGAGGCTGTGCAACAGGGCCAGCCGCTCGACCGGGTCTTGCGGCAGCGCCAACTGCAGCGGCATTCCCACTTCAGTGCGTCCGCGCAGCGCTGTTTCCACTGCCAGTGGCAGGTCAACGGCGTTGGCTCCTGTCGGCAACTTGCTCGTCGCCTCCGTCCGGTGGATGACCAGGGAAAGCGGCTGCCCCGCCGCGGCTAGGGCGGTGACCAGCGCCGGCGGTAAGCTGATGCTGCCAGCCGGACTGCTGACGGTCAGGGTGAAGCCTGTCCCGGCGGCCGCTGCCTGCAGCACCTCACTGGCTATGGTCAAGCTGCGGGGGACAGTGGCATCGTTCTGACCATCTGCGCCGAGATGCAGGTCAAACCGGACGGCACCCTGCGCCACGGCCGCGCCAATCTCTTCCGTCAGTGTTGCTGGGGTCTGGTAGCTGTAGCCGACCAGACTCCCCGCCGCGTCGGTCTGCTCTGCGGCCACAAGCGGCAGTAGCACCGTATCGCCAGGCTGCGGCAACTCGGGCTCGGCCGAGGTATCGCCGTCCTCACCACTTCCGGGATCGTCGGGAGGGGTTGTCGGCCGGGCAACGATGGTCAGATTCGCCGGCACATAGGTCAGCAGATAGTTGCTGCTTGCGGCCAGCGTCCCCTGGCTGATCTGGTACGCGCCGACGCCTTCGCCCGGCTGACGGCTCAGCTCCCCGGAAAGGGCATCAGCTCCGACCAGGCTGCCGCTGGTCACCCGCCAAGTGAGGCTTGGGTCAGCGCTGCCAACGTACTTCTGCTTCGCGTCTGACGCAACTGTGATCGGTCGCCTAGTGATAGTCAGCACTTCGCCCTGGAATGTGATCGCATACTTCTCACCGCCGGACAAGCTACCCTGAGTGATCTGGTAGCTGCCAACTGATTCGCCCGGCTGGCGGGACAGTTCGCCGCTTAACTGATCATCCGGGTCGAAGTCACCGCTGATGACCTCGTAAGAGAGGTCTGGATCGCTCGCCCCGTAGACCTTGCTTTGGATATTGGCCCTGACGGTAATGGCGATCGCCTCCCGCTCGCTGACCGGAAGTGGCTCACTCTCATAGGCGGCGGCCAGCGGAACCTGCGCGTAACTGACTATGCCGGCCAGCAGCCTCAGTTTGTAGGTGGCTGGCGTCTCGCCATCGTCCTGGTACTGGACAAAACCGCCGGTAGGTGTGTCAGGGATAATCTTGAACTGTCTGGAGAACTGCTCCGCATTGATCACCAGATCGGAGTAGTCACCTGCACCGGTGTAGCCGGTGTTCTCCACGGCATCGACCGGCAGGATTTCCCTCACCGCTATCGGTCGACCGTCGTCGGTCGAGATTAGCACGTTGCCGGTCAGTGACTCGGGCAGCATGTAGCGGTCAAAGCTGACCATCAATGCATCCGGGTAGAGACCCACCTCGGTCACTCGTGGCGCTGCCTTGGCCAACAGACCGATGTTCACTTGATCGTGCAGGGGCGGCACTTCCATTGATTTGGTCTCGTAGGTCTGGTAATCGGCGCTCTCAAAACGCACCTTCCACTCGCCAACCGGCACGTCCCAGCCATACTTGCCCTGGTCGTCGGTCAGCTGCGGATTGATCTCATCCCACTCTTCTGCCTCTGACCAAACGCGGAAGACAGCGCCGTCCCGCATCAGTACGGTGGCCGTGACGCCAGTGATGCGTTCAGCCTCGGTAGCTTCAAATACGTACCCGCTTGGGTCTATCTTCCAATTTGGTTCATTCAGCTTCTTCTTCTTGGCCAGCAGCCGCTCCTGTTTGGCGAGGGCGGAACGGATCATGCTGACGATTGAGTTGCCCCAGGAATCATACTCCGATCCGATGGCGCTGGAATAGGCTGTACCGCCTACGGTGGCCACGTAGCTCAGCCCTTTGCCCAGCGGACCGGCAAAGGAGGCGACGTAGCCTACCCCGCCGATGAAGGTATTGATGTAGTGGCTCTTCTTGGTGGCTGCCTGGTACTCGTTGATGAACCCGATGATCAACTGGCGCTCTGCCTGCAGCTCATCCTCCACGATCAGATCGGCGGCTGCCCTCATTGCGGCTGGATCAAGGCCCATCTCGCCGAGTAAGGCGCTGGCCGCCAGCGAAATGCCACCCAGCACGTTCAGACCCTTGCCCAGCCTGCCCAGGCTATTCGCGCCCTTTTTCAACTCATAAAGGTCAGCGCCCACTCCTGTGGCAGTCGAAGTGTACTCCAGAGCCTGTACCCCATCCTGAGTGCCGCTCATGGCCATCATCCTGCCCTGAGGTTGCTGCCCGCTGGAGATCGCCTGCCACAGTTGCTGCGAGAAGTACGCCCGGTAACGCACCGTGATGCTGTCTGGACCCTCGGTGACTTCCGGTGACTTGGTCCAGTAGGCGCCCTGTTCGGTGTCGATGCGGATGTACCCATCCGGAATGCTCCCGGAGTGGGCCTGGCTACTGCCGACAAGTGCCAGCCGACGCCCATTACCCAGATCCAGGGTGGCAGAAATGTCACCATCGCCCCCCTCGTCACCGCGCAGATAGGGCGCGTCGACCGAGTCATCTGTGACGACCAGCGTGAAGGGATCATCGGCATTGCGGATCTCTGCCTGCATGAACCCAGGCAGAGTGTTCACATCCAGCTCGGGCAGATCAGGCAGTTCGCTCACATCGATCACCTGGGTGTTGGTCAACTGGGCGACCGCACGGGCCTCCTGCAACGGATCCTCCTGCACCTTCAAGCTGAACGCGACGGACAGCACTCCTGGTTGACGCAGCTTGACGCCATTGACCAGCCAGAAGCCTGCGTGCACGCCAGATTCCATGTAGGTGGCCGGGAAGAGGGTCGTCTGACCGCGGAAGTCATTGACCAGACCAGCATAAGCGATGTCATCAGCACTGGCATTGACCAGCTTAAAGCGGGCGAACACGTCTGACGAAGGGTTGATGGTCATTGGCCTCGTGTTAAAACCATCCGTGAAGCCCAAGTCCATCTGGAAGAGATATGGCTGCCAAACTCGGACTTCGTCCACCCGGATTGCACTGCGCGGAACGATCAGGATGTGGGCGATGGCGCTTAGCTCCTGCCCGCCGACCTGCATGGTGGCCATCAACTGATGCGGGCGTGACACCTGCGGCTCCGTCAGGTTTACCACGGCCTCCCAACGGCCCTTTTGGTCGGCAATCGCTTGCCCCACCAGGCTGCCGCCATCCCAAATCTGCACCAACTCACCAGCATAGCCGACTCCCGTCGCCTTAATCTGGCCTGTGGCGCTGGGCGGCACCTCTTCCGGTACCGACAGTGTCAGGAGCGGCAGGTCAATTGCGCCTTGGTAGATGGTCTCCGTCATCCAGTGATCGGCCCCATGCACCATGGCTGTCGCAGTGAGTTCCACTTGGCTCAGCAGGTCCAGGACGAGGTCAAACTGCAGCACGCCGGAACCAGAGTATTCGCTGGCTACTGTGGCGGAGAGGTAAGAATCGTAATAGGTGCTGCCTTTGGTTCCGTTCAGATAGAATTCGCGGTTTACGATACGTCCGGTGCTGCTCGGCATGCTGACTTCTACCGCCGTAACCGTATAGCCCAGCTGCCGCAGCCGCTCCGGCATGGCATAGCGCAGTGTGACTGTCCCACTGGTCCGGCCGACTTCGGTCAGTGGCATGGCCTTGACTGCCACCCCTGTACCCTGGGTGGCCAGATAGCCCAATTCGTCGTCAGTCACCGTCGGCACCTCGACGTTGCCCAGATCGACGACCAAACCTTGGGTCAGGGAAAGCTGGCGTTTAGCATAGTGTTCGCCTGCAACCAGGCCCAGCTCTTCCAATTGCTGTAGACGAGTCAGCCTCTGGGTTCGATCCAAGTCATCTCCGCTGATGTAGATGAGAGTGTAGGACCCCGGAGCAAGTCTCAGATCGCGCGTGGAGAAGGCGCTACCAGAGTAGATCTGAATCCGGTTGCCACTGGCTTGGTCAAACAGCAAGAAGTACACCGGATAACCCTGCTGGTTGGTGGCGGTACCCTGAATGATACCCGGTGCGGTAGCCTGTGCCGCCACCACTGCGTAGACATGCGCATCCAATAGAACGGCGATTTCCTGCTCCTGCAACTTCAGGCCATCGCCAGCCCAGACCTGCACGGTCAGCACGTCACCAGCCGACAACCCATGTCCACTGTAGAAGTGGAAGGTCCTATTGGCGTGGTTGTAAGATCCCATGACACTGCTGCCGTCGGCTCGCTCTACCCGGGTAATGTACGCCGAAGCAGCGGCCGATGGCAGGAACTCTGGCTCAAAGCCCGGCTCTCCAGCTGAGGGCGAGGCCGGGGCCACGGCTAACTCAAACGACAGGTACCCAGTGTTCAGATAACGCAGGAGCAGATCCTCCAACTGGCCACTCTGCAGCTCGGCGGCCGTCAGCTCGCGCTCCAGGGTAGTGTAGCCGGACTTGCTTACCTGTAGCGTCCCCCCCACTTCCGCGAAGACCGAGAGCGAGAAGCGGCCATCCGCGCCGGCAGTGACACTCTGATTGTTGTAAACCAACGTACCGGCGTTGTCCAGCACCTGCTGCAAGTAGATGGTTGCACCTGGAACCGGAACCTGCTTCGGGTTTGCGGCGGTCGCATACAACTCATCCAGCACCCGACCGGCAATAGACACGCGCTTGATCGGCACCAGCTCCTGGATGATGGTCTGATCGGTTGACTCAATGACTATCGGGCCCACCTGCCCTGGCTTGAAGTAGCTCAAGACGGCTGGGTAATTGATCTGCACTTGGTAGGTCACGGCATCGCCGACTACCAATCCAGAGAGTGTCTCACCGATCGGCAGGGACTCACTCCATCCGCTCTGGTCGTCCCCGACTTGATAAACGACCCGACCGCTCACGTCTGACTGGTCGACGTCGACACAGAGCTTTGCCGGCAAGGGAACCGAGGCCAGAGAGACTTCTGCAGCTTGCCCGGCCACGAGCTGGGTTTCGCCGCCGGCATACTCCCGCCTGTCATCGCTCAGGGAGTATTGGTATTCACCTGCGGGAATATCCTTGAACTGCACCGGATCGTGACCGGAGATCTCTTGCTGATAGTTGGCCCAGCCAGTTGTCTTGTACAGCGTTAGCGACAGGCCATCGTAGTCGCCTCCGGCCGGTAATCCGGCAAACTGCAATGATGCGGTCACCGGCAGGTAGTACATTTCAGTCCAGTTTTCGTTCTGCAAGTCGCTGGACAGCCGGTACTCCACCTGCTTGAGCATGGTCGCACCAGCAGGCACGGCCTGCTCGCCCTGATAGATGCCCGTCCCCGGCGCTGTCTCGACCAGAGGGATCGAACTGGTCAGCCCGTCTGCCTCCGGGGTGTCGTAGCTGAGTACTGCCACAGCCTGCGCCAGGCCTGGCGACCCGGTGACGCTGTACTTGATCGGGCTCTGCCGTCTGGCATAGGATTGGTAGTAATACACCCGTTGAATCTCCGTTCGCGCCTGCGAGATGAAGATCCGTGACTCAAACTGCAGGGGTAGTTCTTCGGTCCATGTCCGCCCAGTCCTCGTCTCCAGCAACGTGAGCTCTACCGCCTGCACGGCCTGGTGTTGACCGGATTCGATGCTGAGGGTCCGGGAATAGGTGCTTACCCCATACTCCAGTCCAGTACGAGCTAGGGTGATCTCCTGCCCGATGACATTGCCTTCTCCATCCACCAGCTTTGCTTGCGCTTGCACCGGGAGACTGCTCTTTACCCAGATGGTCAGTGGCATGCCAGCGCAGACCACCTCCGCGCTCAAGCCATAGCCGGCCGGTTGCGGCATTTCCTGGCTGAGGTACTCAATGTCCCGGGTGAGTAGCGTCTCACGCCCACTGGCATCCCGGAACTGCAGATGCAGTTCCTTCGGTCCAAAGCTGTCGCCAAGATGATAGCTGAAGGTTGCCGTGACTGGCTGATAGCTCTCGGTGGCCAACCCAGCCGGGCTCAGGGCGACCCGCATTTCACTGTACGTGCCGGGCGAGACCCAAACCTCCACCTCCGGGTCAAAGGTGAATGTGGCGCCGTCGTTGATCGACACTACCGGCGCAATTACCGGGATTTCGGACGCCTGCAAGATCACCATCAGGTTCCGGGTCACCGGCAGTGGCCGCTGATCGGCCAGCACCAGCACGCTGCTCGTCCCCTTCCAATCTGCGGGCAGGTCGGAGGCAGCAAGGAACAACTCTGTACTGCTCTGCCGGGTCAGGGGTATTGCGGCTGCAGTTCGTGTCAGCGGCTGCCCGGGTCGGTGCAGCACAGCCGTGTAGGCAGTGCCGGAGGCGAACCCACTGCCCTGCAGGCAATAACCGTCATCTGCTGCCACTGCCTGATCGACTCGGGCCGAGGGAAGGAAACAGATGACCTGAGGCAACACATCGACAGGCTGGCCAAAGTAGTCCAGCATCTGCAAGGGCTCTTCGCCGTGCATCAGTTCTACGGCATAGACCCCGTGCAGCACCTCGCTGGCCTGGCTGGTAATCTGCAGGCTCAGCCCTTGCTTAGCGGTGGCGGCCACGGTGTCTATGGGCGCTCCGCCGTCAACCGGGTGCAGCCTCACGGCCAGTGCAACCGGATCGATGTTCAGCGCGCCGTCAAACTTGAGACTGAAATCGGTTCCGCTGGCAAAGAAGCGTTGGTCTTTGCTGGCGTAGACTGCTTCCTCTGACAAGACAGCTTCCTCGATCACCCGAATGGTGGCCGCAGCCAGTCGCTGCTCGCCATAGCCGGCGATCAACTGATAGCTACCAGCAGCTAGGGGAGTGGGGATATCTAGCTGGCAGTGAATCGCGTCGATCTGGTCGTTGGCCGAACCAGGACGCAGGCTGCCAACGGTGGTGCCGCCTGCATTCTGCAAGGTCAGGGTCAGTTGGTCGAGATCAAAGATGCCGCGGGGCCATTCAAGTTCCACTTCCAGCTGATCGGTGTCCAGACCAATCAGATACGCCCGCTGTGGCATTTGATGCCCACCGCCACCGTGGCCACCCGACAGGGCAGGCGCGCCGCGAACCAGTATTTCGCCGATGCTGGGAGTGACTGCTCCTGAACCTAGGGAGAACTGAGAAAGCAGGGCGCGTTCCTCACCGCTCAGGTTCTGGCAGCTCACCAACCAGCGATAGTCCGCGGTCGGCTCCAGGTCAGCGGGCACAGTGAAACTGCCGTGCAGCTGATAGTAGTTAATGAAGCGATAAGCCAATGGATCGTAAGTCACCACGGCCGACAGCGACACCGGCTGCCAACCGGGCACGCGCTCGATCTGGCCCAGGTGGTCCACCTGCACCAGTTCCAACTGCACCGGACCGGAGCCAAGGTTGGCAATGTGTCCGCTAACGAGCACCGTCTGCCCGCTCTCCAGTTCAGCCCAAGTGATGTCGGTCAACACCGTCTGCTGATAACGTTCGGGAAGCGAATCAAGACGATTGCTGACATTGAACTGGTCAGAGGAAAGCTCGAACTCTCCTTGCCGCAACAGCAACTGGTAGGTGCCCGCCAGGCAAATCGGTTCTCCCTGGCGATCAAATTGCAGCACCAGCGATCCGCCGCCGTCATAGGCGGCCGTAGTTTCAGCCACGAGGCTCCAGTTATAGAACTCATCCGCGACCTGCAGCTCGGCCTCGAACTCGCCCTGCGGGAAGTTCTCCACACCAACGCTGAGGCGGGCGACGGCACTGTCCAGTACTTCCACACGGTAGATGCGCTCGCCGATGCCGTTGACCCAGACCTGATAGGCCGGGGTGAGCAATGGTTGCTGGTCAACCGTCGCAATCTGCAAGTTGTAGTTCACGCCTTGCTCCGCGTAGTAGCCATCCACTGCCCGTAACCGGTAGATCAGTTCGCTGGCCCCCTGGGCGTTCACGCCCAGAAGGGCGCCTTCCGCCTGCAAGAACACCGGGGTCCCTTGGTCGGGATGCTCGAGGCTGAGCTCAAGCTCATCCGGATCTGCTACGCCAAAGGCAGTCACCTGCACCAACAACTCACTGTCACCAGCGAGCAGGTTTCCCCCGTTTAGGCCGCTGAAGTTCCGGTAGACTACCATCCGGGAATCGGTCACTGTCAGCGTCCGGCTCCAGGTGGGATGCACATCCCCAGTGGCCGCAACCGCCTGCAGCAGGTAGTCGCCGGGTGCCAGCCCGGCTGGGGTGAACAGGTCTGTGTACAGCTCTCCAAAGGTGCTGCCGGTGACCTGCAAGTCGCCGAAGCCGACCGGATTGCCTGCGGAGTCCGCCAACACAAACCGGGCCGCAACCCCTTCCCATCCCTCACCCAACCAGATGCCTTGATCATGCTGCGCCTGAGTTGACTGTACTTGACTGATGTGCCAGTAGTCTTCGATGTTGTCGACAACAGTGGTGCTGCTGGCCGCTTCCAATAGTGACAGACTGCCCAGCAGCTGTTCTGCTGACAGTTGCCCATCACCGGCTGTCAGGTCAGACAGGACAGTGTCGGTGGAACCTCCGTCACCCTCGTTCGCCGATAGGGTATCTTCCGGCTCCTCTCTGTTCAGGTCGTCGGCTGGCGGAGACAGGTCATCTTCAGGTTCACTGGCGCCTTCCGGCATCGTGTACGCGACCGCCTCAAACGAATGGGTGGCTGCCATCACCGGGCCAGGCAAAAGCATGGTCAAGACAACAAAAAGCGACAACAGCTGCCGCCAGAGTTTGCTCTTCATCGATTCACCTCCAAAAGTGCGCTCCGGGCATCCCAAACGTAGTTGCGTCCTTGCTTGTTATCGTTCTAATCAACCCCTTTCATTGGCTAGCACTTCGGGAGTCCTCCAGCAACGAACCTCTTTAGCTCTTAAGGAGAAGTCACTTCAGCAGTGGGCACTTGCAGCGGGAGCAGTAGTCAGCTGTGATCGGTTGTAACGCGCCGCAGGCGTTGCAGAAGATGATGCTGTCGTGGGACTTGTCAAATTTCTCGTAGGAGTTGAGCCCGCCATGATAACGAACCCGATCGCCGATGGCGAAGTAGTCATAACGTGTGCCGTCATCCTGCGACTGGATGAAGTGTTTGCGGCCACGATCACTCAGGATTACGACAGTGTAGAGCCGACTGTCCATAGCTGGCCCCTCACGGATAGGGCGGCGGCCGTATCTGATTTCGATGCGCTTGTCCGCCACTCGTCCATCCCAGGTCCTGCTGCAGTTGTAGCTCTGCATTTGTACAAAGGCGGTGGCCACCAACATGCCTCCCACAACCAGGCCGATGAGCAGGGCTTTCGGGTTTTGGATGCCTGAGCCAGGGAGGGCGCCGGCTAGGGAGAAGCCAACCAACGCGATTGCGGCTAGAATGAGTGAAAAGATGGCGGCCCAGCGGTTGGAGGTATTGAAGTAGCTGGAAAGGGCCGGGTCGTTGATGCGACTCGAGTAACCGACGCTACCGCAGCTGTTCACCCTGCCAGACGGATTCGCTGCGTCGCCGGCCGCCAGCCCGTCGGGGAGGCAACCGCAGACGGGGCAGACTGTCGCGCCAGCTGGCAGTGCTCTCCCACAGTGGAGACAGTACAAGATGGCTCATCCCCTCCTCACAATCCCCAATGCCTTTCGTTCTTCCTGGTTTACCTTAATGATAGGGGAGTTCGGCTGGCAATGTCGTCACCCGAAACCTGTCAAAGCCAGAACCACCCCTCACCCGAATCGGGTGAGGGGTGGTTCTGGCCTGAATAAGGCCCAGACCCTAGGAGATTCAACTGTCTCGGTCGACCAGCAGCTGGACTAGTTCGCTCTTGTTCTTGACGCCCAACTTGGAGTATGCATTCTTGACATGGGTCTTGACTGTGTTCTCACTCAAGTAGAGCTCACTGGCGATCAGTTTATAGGTCCGCCCGCGGGACAGTAAGTCTACCACCTGTTGCTCCCTTTCCGTCAAGTTGCCAGGCAGCAGCGCCTTGCCAGGCAACGCCGTCTGTTCGGGGGGCGGCAGAGTAGAAAAGCTGGTGAGAAATGCCTGGTCACGCAGCACCAGCGACAGTCGCTGATGGAGTAACGGCAGAATCATCAAAGCGATCATGACTATGCCGAGGGCCAGTGCTGACGGATCCAGCAGCTGACCACCGCCAGCAGTGATCCGGCTGCCGAGCATTCCCCCTAAGAGGACGCCAAGCACATTGGCTGACAGCCCAGTACCCATCACGCGCGCCGGGTTTTCCATGAGATGCAGCATCCCGCCCAGGATGCTCCACCAGAAGAGATCGAAGACGCCGCAGGCTCCCATCATCAGGGTATTAACCAGCAGGTAGCTGGACACGGAGCGGTCCAGAGTCATGAAGAAGATGAAGGCCAACCCGATCATAGCAACGGCTATGTAAAGCGAATAGGAACGGTTGCTCTTCTCCGGGAACTGCCTCATCAGTTGCAAAGCGGCTACATACGGGACTGCCCAGTACCAACTGACCAGCCCCGTGTGGTGAGCAAATGCCGGGTTGATCACCTGGTACATCAGCCCTGAGTTGATGGTTAGGACGAAGATGAACAAACAGAGCAGGGCCAAGGGGACGAAAAAGCTCGGTGGCTTCGTCGCCGCGTTCCCGGACGAGAGAGGCTCCTCCCAAGGTTGGGCGTGCTCCGGCAGCCCTAGCGCAAAAGCAAAGCTGAAGACCAGAAACATAATGGCAGCCACCAGCCCGACCTCTGGTAGCAGATGCACCGCCATCAGATTGACAGCAATCATCAGTAGATTGGAATAGATCAGGCCGATGGCCGCCGTCTGCAACCTCTCTTTCGGCGGAGTGTAGCCGCGATAGTAGAAGCCCCAAGCGGCGACATACATCCCGGCGAGAACGCTGGCTGGGAGCAAGCCATACCAGGCAAAAGAAGGGCGAAAGAAAAAGACACTACTGGCCGCTACACAGAAGACGCATGCGTAAAGCATCAGGTACTTGGCTGCCCGCATCGTTTTTGCCACGTAACCCGAAACAAACAGACCGACTAGGTGCGCGGCCACACAGCCGAACAATAGACTCCTCAGGTCGAAATCGTATCTCGCTGCCAGAGAGTAAAGCACCTGACCTTGGAACGGGAAGGCTAGCATCCAGCCAGAAAAGCAGACAAAGGCGATGATTGACAAACCGCGACCGTCGCTGGAGAGACGCCAGCTCCCACCTACTCTGCCCATCTGCATCCCCTCCTTCGATCGTCTGCCATGGAAAAATATTGCGTAGGCAAACCCGTCTAATCCATTATACAGTTTTCAGTCATTTTCGGCCACGGCGGTTGCTGAGGCTGATGTACCGCAGCAGGTAGCCTCCGGGCGGTCTCTCGCAGAGATGAACAAGAAGCGCCCGTGGCAACGAGCGCTCCTCTAAGCATGGGCATGGGATGACCGGCTTCGCTTGGTAGACCGTAGTTATGCTCGATTCGGCATCAATTATCCATCCCCAAGCGACCAGCGATGATGCGAGCGACATGCACTCCACTGGCGCTGGCCTGCGACAGGCCGCGGGTGACTCCGGCGCCGTCACCGATGGCAAACATCTGGGGCAACTCCGTCTCCAGCTCGCTGGATAGCTTCAGGCGGGAACTGTAGAATTTCACCTCCACGCCATAGAGCAAGGTGTCGTCGTTGGCAGTGCCAGGAGCGATCTTGTCCAGCGCCTCAATCATCTCGATGATGTTATCCAGGTGGGCTTGGGCAGAACCAAGCTCAAGTCGCCGGGGGTGGCCTGCAGAGTGGGCTTGACGAAGCTTTGCTCCAGGCGGTGTTCGTTGGTGCGCCTTCCCTTGATCAGATCGCCATAGCGCTGCACCAACGCGCCACCTCCCAGCAGGTTGGAGAAAGAAGCGATGCGCTTCCCGTATTGATGGGGCTCGTTGAATGGGTGGGTGAAACGGTTGCTGACCAGCAGGGCGAAGTTCGTGTTTTTGCTGTGCAGTTTCTCATCGCGGTACGAGTGACCGTTAACTGTGACGATGCCGTCGTTGTTTTCGGCGACCACATGGCCTTTGGGATTCATGCAAAAAGTGCGCACCAGATCGCCGTACTGCTTGGTGCGGTAGACCAGTTTGGCCTCATACACTTCGTCGGTGATGTGCTGGAACACCTCAGCCGGCAGTTCCACCCGCACGCCAACATCAACCTGGTTGTTGAACATCCTGAGCCCTAGCTCTCGGCACTGATCAGAGAACCACTCCGAGCCTGCCCTGCCGGGTGCGGCGATCAGGTAGCGAGCTTCCACTGACGCCAGATCACATTTGGCATCCAGCTCCAGCCGATAACCCGCGCCAATCGGGTGGATGCGCAACACGCGGCAATTGAAGACCATCTCCAGCCGCTCTCTCAGCTGTTCATAGATCTTCTGCAGGATCTGCAGATTGTTTTCTGTTCCGAGATGACGAACCTTGGCCTGCAACAGATGTAGATCATGCGCCAGGGCCAGGCGACTGAGCGCACTGCTGTGCGAGCTGTAGACCTCTGCCGGAGCGCCCAGTTGCAGGTTGATGCGATCAACATACTCGATCAAATCCATCACGTCGCTGTCGGGCAGGTAATCATGTAGCCAACCGCCGAACTCGGTGGTCAGATTATACTTTCCGTCCGAAAACGCACCGGCTCCACCAAATCCGCGCATGATCGCGCAAGGGTTGCAGCCGACGCAGCTCTTCACTTGCCGCAAGGCAATCGGGCACTTGCGACTGTAGATATCCCGCCCTGCTTCCAGCATGATCATGGATAGGTTGGGCATGAGCTGAGACAGCTCATAAGCAGCGAAAATCGCGGCAGGACCTGCCCCAATGATCGCAACGTCATACTGTTGCTTGTTCACCTGCATCGCCCCTTCCAAAGCTACTCTGTCAACCCCACAACTATCGTGCGGCGTCAAGTCTCAGTCCAATTGGCCGCGGGAGTAAACTTGCCCTACATTCTATAGTCTGGGACTCGACGCCCTACTAGTAACCCGCAAGCCGATGGGTATTATACTTCACAGCCAGCAAAATGTACAATGACAGTTATGCCAGTTATGCGCGAAGGGATCGCTACGGCCAGCTTGGACTTTCTAGGACTGTGTAGATTACTGTTCTGATCGATACTCAGCCTGCCCTATTTGGCCTCCACCAAGATAAACTGGGGTTGAGCAGATGGGAGGGAATCACATGACTGCTACCATGAGGAGTTATCAAGGGCTGGAAGACTTCATCCGGGTGGGGGACTTTCTGACGGAGACTTATCGGAGCGAGCAGAGCAGCAATTGGCTGCAGGCGCGCTGGGAGTACATGCACTTTCACCCCGCGTTGGACCTTTTCAGCCTGAGTCATATTGGAATCTGGGAAGATGATGGCCAGATTGTGGCCGTGGTGCACTATGAAGACAAGCCAGGCGATGCCTATTTCCAGGTACGTCCAGGCTATGAGCACTTGAAGCTGGCGATGCTACTGCACGCCGAGAGCCATTTGGCCAATTGTTTGGATAGCGGTGAGCGGCGCTTAAGACTATTCGTCAGCGAGTTTGACAAAGGCCTGCAGACGCTCGCTGTAGAACGTGGCTATCACTGCCTGCAGGAACGCCCGCTCTGGACATCGACCTATCAGACGTCGAACGGAGTACCGTCGGTCTCGCTGCCTGCTGGCTTCCGTCTGAGCAGCCTAGCAGAGGAGAACGATCTGCAGAAACTGGACCGCTGCCTCTGGCGCGGCTTCAACCATGCAGGCGAGCCAGACGGTGATTTGGCCGGACGCAAGCTGATGCAAGCGACCCCGAACTGGCAGCCCGAGCTAAATGTGGTGGTCGTCGCCCCGAACGGAGCCTACGTGAGTTACAGCGGCATCTGGTATGACCGGGTCAACCGAGTAGGTTACGTGGAGCCGGTGGCCACTGATCCAGACTACCGCCGACTGGGACTGGGGCGAGCGGCAGTGCTGGAGTGCGTCAGGCTCTGCAGCGAACTGGGCGCGACCATCATCCATGTGGGTTCTGGACAGGCATTCTATGAAGCCATTGGCTTCCGCAAGGCCTGGGCTGATTATATCTGGGAGAGAACTTACTAACCTACTGTAGTGTTGCGCAACCGAAGAAGGACAGGCGGCAGTTGCCGCCTGTCCTTCTTCGGTTCTAAGTGTCAATACCATGCCATTATGCCAAGAAGACTCCGGTCCTTTCTGAGCGATCAAAGCGGTTGCCCCTGGCCTGATC
>JAEZJZ010000065.1 GCA_023436245.1 Bacillota bacterium
GGCATGCCGAGCCGCTGCCCATCCCGCAGCATGCTGCGGGAGCTACGCTGGAGCAAAGACGACTCTCTGAACGCTCTCGCACGCGAGGAGACAATGCTTCAGGAATGCCGACTACAGGAACGACCCCAGAGGCGCACATGGCGGCGACTGCCGATGCGCAGGTAGATGGCTCCACAGGTGCGGCAACGGCAGAGGCTGTATGGCCCAATGTGCAGCAGCCAGTCCCAATAAACGTAAGGCACGGTGCACACCACCTTTCGCTTGGTATTCATCCAACTAATCCCGTGCACCATCTAAAACTACCATAGGGCGTCAAGTCTCAGTCCAATTGGATGCTGGTATCACTGAGTCTTTCATTGTGAGGTTTGAGACTTGACGCCGTCTAGTCATATGTACGCAAAAGCCCCGGGAATTAGCCCGGGGCTTCACTGTGCAAATGGCTAGACTGCTGCTAGAGCCTAGAGGCGCACTCTTCGGGGTGGGTAAGGAAACGGAAGGCCGCCGGCTTCGCGAGCAACGTCTGATACATCGGCTGGCTGGCGTAGATGTTGAACTCGGGGTAGTCGCGGGCCGTCAGTCGCCTGAGCGCCGGTGTGGCGCTATACTTCCGGTTGCGCACCCAGGCTTCAGCCCCGGCGTTGATGTGGAAGTAGGCTCCTCCCTGCAGTTGCTTGATGTCTCCATAGATGGAACTGTTGGCTGCGGCCACCAGGTCGGTCATCACCAGATAATCATCGCTGGCGTTGATGGTGATGTGGCCATAGCCTGGAGGCATTATCACCTTGTCGCCCGGGTGGGCTGTGATCACTAGAACGTCGTCCACCCGACCTGCTGTCCCGGTGGAGCGCTGCAGCAGGAATGTCGCTTCGCCGGCCAGCACCTCGTAGATTTCGGGATAGGCAACGTTGGTGCCAGGCTTGATGGAATGGTAGTGGCCCACGGTTTTGATGTATTCACGGCCGACCAGCCCTGGCCGAATCACGGTCACATCAAAGATTAGGCCCTGTTCTTCCAGAAGCGCCAGGTCAGCAAGGCGGGCCACCTGGCGATACATCCAATAGAGAATCTCTGGCCCCTTGGCCTTCCGGTCGTAGAGTGAGTACCGCGCCTCCTCCAGAGTGCGCACAGCCGGCGTGATTTGAGCGACGTCCTCCCCCAAAACAAGCTGATGGCCCTCCAACTTCAGGTCGATAAATGCTTTCTCTCTCAGATCAATCACTGTCTTTCCTCCTCAACACGCAAGTCACTTATTGGAGATATTCGGCAGACTGACGCCTCTGCCCTGCCTCTTGCGCGCAATACGCAGTGGAAACGCTCGACACCACCCGACAGTCTTCTCATTCGGGCCAGGTATCTGGCACTCCCCGTTATTGCACTGCATCAATGGCCATAGCAGCCCAACGCAGCACATCCTCTGCGACTTGCAGGGAGTGCATCTGTTCCAGAGTGAACCACCCGATCTGTTCGGACTCCTCATTCGGCCGCGGGGTGGGGTCAGTGCCCGGAACGAGGCGGGCGAAGTAGATCAAATCGATATGCTCATGAGCTGGAAACGCCGTGATCGTCTCCAGTTGAATGCCGGCAGGCCGCACCAACTGCCTGGGATACTCCACCGGCAGCGGTCTTTCGCCCACCAACTGACACGAGACGCCGCTCTCCTCGCTCACCTCTCGCACGGCTGCCTCATCAGGCAACTCATTGGCATCGATGTGCCCGCCTGGCGGCAACCACATCTGCAATTTGCGATGCCAAAGCAGCAGCACTTGCTGGTGGTGAACAACGAAGGTGGCAACAGTGAAATCGCGAGTGAGCATGCTCCCCATTCCTCCCCATGGTGAATCAGTGCATCTAGTGTAGCACCGGAAGAAAAGCCTGGCAAATCGCGGGCGGCAACACGCGGCTGCGGCTGCAACAAAAAGCCGTCCCGATGCGGCGCAGGGACGGCTAGATCTGCTGCTTGCCCTGATAATGGCTGCAGGCCTCACTCTGCTGATCGATCTGTTTATGGTGCAACTCGCAGAATCCGGAACGGAAATAGCTGCAAGTTCGACAACTGAGATTACTGCCACCGGCGAAGCGTTGCAGGTCAAAGGTTTCTCTTTGTTGCTGCTCGCGCGGCAGTGTGGGTGGGCTCATCCCCTCACTCCTTTCTCCAGGAAGGGTCAACCAACGGCAGAGCCGTGAATCGTTTGGCAGCCCGGCCACGCACAATCGGCACTTCGGCCTGCAGGTAGATGCCCTGCTCCCCCGCCTCCAGGGGCTCAAAACCACAGGCGAGGCAGGTGCGCAATGACTGCTGATTGTCGCGGTCAACAAAGCAACGGAGCGCGCGACAGCCACGTGCTCCGGCGATCGTGTCCAGCGACCGCAGAGCACGAACAATCAAGGTAGAACACCGAAACTCCTGATGCAGGAAAGCGATGTGAATGAACAGCACATCGGAAGATACCGAGAAGACGAGACAGCCAGCAAGAATATGCTCTGGGGTTTCGAGGAGCAACACGTCGGCGTTCTGCAGTGAATCACGCCAGTTTTCTTCCCACTGCTGGCCGTAGCGGTGCGCCAGGAAAGCGGCCAGATAGGAACGGATGCCGGGCAGAATGTGGTCATAACCAATGCTGACCGGCAAGAGATGGCAATGATACATTCTGGTTGCACCTCGCTGTCTTCTGATTGACGTTTAGCGTCATTACATTGATATGCGCGGCGAAACGGGATTATATGTTGGCCAATTCCTCTGCGGCAAAACGAAACCCCGTCACTCGCTGACGGGGTCTTCGGTCTTAACCTGTGAGTTGGCGATGCTTGCGGCCAGTTCCCGATTCAGCTGCCGATAAAGGGTGGAGGCCAGTCCAATGCCACCGGATTTCGCCATCTGTTCCGCCAAGCTTTGGCGCTGCATGTCCTGATAGAGATTGCTCTGAAAGCTCTGCGGCATGAGCTTACTCTTGCCAACAGAGTCATTCATCTGCTGCAGCAGTATCTCCAGGAAGACTTGCTCCAGCTGTTGACATGTGCTCCAAAGTTGCTTCTGGTCTTGGTCCATGAGGCTCGCGGGAGGAACGGTTCCGACCCTCATTTCTGCCTGCGCTCCAGATACGGCTTCAGGGAGTCAGCGATGATGAAGGCAAGCATCAACCCAATCAGGGCAGTGCCGAGTTGGGTGATGCCGAAGGCGGCAATGGCTGGGGCAGGCAGCGTCTTACCGATGAGGCCGACCAAAGTCTTGGTGGTGAGGAAGAACCAGCCGTACTTGGCCACTGCCGCCACCACGCCAGCGAAGAAACGGCTGTAACGCTTGAGCAACCCAAAAGCCAGCACCAGCGCCACATTGGCCAGGATGATGAACGGCACCATGAATGGCAGTTTGTTGATGCCCATCAGCAGCGCTACCCAGGGAGTGATTACCCCGATTGCGACGCCCGCCCAGGTGTCGACCAGAATGACTGCCAGGTAAAGAATGGCATTAATGGCTCCGCCGGTGACCACTTGGCCAAAAGGCGGCTGCATTTTCAGGCTCTGCACCGCCAACGCTACTGCCAGCAGCAAAGCGGTACGGGTGATCCAACGGACCGGATTCTTCCGCATTTCATTCGCCTCCCATGGTACTACTGAACGAAGGGCTATCTGCGCAGGTTGTTGGCCTGCCCGAGCATGTCGTCCGCGGCTTGCACTGCCTTTGAGCCCACCTCGTAGGCGCGCTGAGCCGTGATCAGGCTGACCATCTCTTCCACTATCTGCACATTCGCCATCTCCAGGAATCCGGGCAGAATGCGGGCCCGCCCACCCTCGCCGGGAGTCCCCAGCGTGATATTCTGCGGGCTGGTGTAAATGCCACCGCCATAGGCGCTGAGCATCTGCTGGTCGGCTGGGATGCCGACGCCCAGGCGGCCGAGGCTGCTCTCCTTACCATCGGCATCAAACCCCAGTATCTCACCGGCGTTGGTGATGGAAAATGAGAGCAGATTGCTGGAAACACTGATCTCGCTGCCGTTGGTGTTCAGCACAGCATAACCGCTACTATTGACCAGCTTACCGTCAGAAACCTGCAGCGAACCATTGCGGGTGTAGCCGGTGCCGCCGTTTGGCAAGCGCACCGCCAGAAAACCATGGCCCTGCAAGGCCACGTCCAGGGGCTGCTCGGTGGCTACCGGGCTGCCGTCCGAGAAGTCGCGGCGGCTGGCCACTACGCGCACACCGGTTCCGAGCTCAAGAGTTGATTGCTTGTTTCCGACATCCGGCTGCGGCAGCTTGCTGTAGAGCAAGTCCTGAAACACGGCCCGTGACTTCTTGAAGCCGGTGGTATTGACGTTGCTGAGATTGTTGGAGATGGTGTCCATGTTGAATTGCTGAGCATACATGGCCGTGCTCGCCGTGTAGAGCGAACGAATCATCTGAAAGACCCCCTTCTGTTCGGAATGGAACGAGGGGACTGTCCCCGCGTTCCGCGCCGCCTCTATCGGTCAGCGGCGGTTGGGGCTTCTGCCATGCAGTCCGGCCCCGTCACAGCGGTTTTGTTAGGTGGTCCGTTAGGTACGACCCACCTCGTTCACAGCCTTGTCCAGTGTCTGATCCTGAATCTGAATCAGCTTGGCGTTCGTCTCATAGTAGCGCATCGCGGCAATGAGATTGACCATCTCCTTCACCACTTGCACGTTCGCCTGTTCCAGAGCGCCTTGTTGCAGCCCAGGCAGGGCACTCGGCAAGGCGACCAAATCAGACTTGACCAGACTGTCATCCAGGCGAAGCTGCTTGGCCTCTGGATCGAACTCCACCAATCGCAATTGATCGATCACCTGACCTTGGGTATCACGCAGGGTGCCATCAGCGGAAATCGAGACGCCATCGGGGTCTTGAATCTGAATGCGGGTAGCCTGGTTAGGGTTTTGACCGCTGACCAGATAAGCCCCGCTGACATGCCGGAGATATCCCTGGTCGTCCACAGACAACTGCCCGTTACGAGTATAGACGACTTCGCCGTTTTGCTGCACGGCCAGATAGGCATCCGGATTGCTCAGCGCGACGTCCAGGTTGTTCTGGCTGGGCAGAATCTGCCCCCGGGAGAAATCCTCTGTGCCCAGCCGGAAGTTGCTGCCCGTACCCAACATACCAAGGTAGTTTTGCTTCTGCCCATCGACGAAACGGTGGATCTCCCGCTCCAGCAGGCTGGAGAACACGGTCTCAGAGCGTTTGTAGCCGGGGGTATTGGCATTGGCCAGATTGTTGGCGATGGTATCCTGACGTTTGATGCCGGCATTCATGCCAGTCATCGATATGTACAATCCGCGAATCAAGCTCTAGCACCTCCTCTCTGCTCTAGTTCCCCGATTTTTTCCGTTGTGACGGTCGGCATGCGAGACTGTTTAGGTTGTGCCCCGTAGCGGCTCGGCGTGGCGGGCCGGTCCCGGCACCACAGCATGCTGTGGTGCTACGATCCCAGGGAAAAGGGACTCTCTGGCGCTCTCGCATGCCAAACCAATGCAAAGACAACTGCGCAAACCACCAAAGGCGGGGCGCCTTGACTGCGGTCCTTACCGCGGGATTTTGCTCTGCTTGGGCTGATCAAAGATGGTCATGCCCTTCAAGTGATCCAATTCTTCCAGAGCCCGGCCGGTGCCGCGAGCGACACAGGAAACGGGGTCTTCGGCAATCATCACTGGGACTTGCGTCACCTCGGCCAACAGCTTGTCCAGCCCAGCCAGGAGAGCGCCGCCGCCGGTCATGATGATGCCCTTGTCCATAATGTCCGCGGCCAGTTCCGGCGGACACTGCTCCAGTATGGTGCGGAGCAAGGCCACGATTGCGTTGAGCGGCTCGGAAAAGGCCTCCAATGTCTCCATTGAACTGACCTCAATCGTCTTCGGCAGGCCCGAGATCAGGTCGCGGCCGCGCACTTCCATGCGCTCATTCCGCACGCCAGGGTACGCCACACCGATACGGAACTTCATCTCTTCGGCCGTTCGTTCACCAATCAGCAAGTTGTACTCCCGCTTCATGTAGCGCACCAGGGCCTCGTCAAACTTATCGCCGCCCACACGCACACTGTCGCTGAGTACGATGCCACCCATGGACAGGATGGCGATGTCAGTGGTTCCGCCGCCGATGTCGACCAACAGGGTGCCTTCCGGTTTGGAAATGTCGATGCCGGCGCCGAGAGCGGCTGCTACCGGTTCCTCAATCATCTGCACCTGAATGCCGCCAGCCTTCTCAGCTGCATCCTTCACAGCGCGCCACTCCACCGGGGTGACGGCGGAAGGCACACAGACCATCACGCGCGGGCGAGCGATGCGTCGCTTGCCCATTGCCTTGTTCAGGAAGAAGTCGAGCATCTTCTGAGTGACGTCAAAGTCTGCAATCACGCCTTCCCGCAAGGGACGAATAGCGACTATGTTGCCCGGAGTACGCCCAATCATCCTGCGCGCTTCTTCCCCGATGGCCAGGACGTTTTTCGTTTTCACGTCCAAAGCCACCACTGATGGCTCGTTGATCACCACGCCTTTGCCTTTCATGTAGACCAGGATGGTGGCAGTGCCAAGATCAATGCCGATATCTGGACCTCGTAACACGTCTATTCCTCCCACGACAAATTACTGCTAGGGCGTCAAGTGCGGCTTATCTATTGATTGATCGAAGTGTCAACATCCGGCTTCGGCCTTGACGCCCGATTGGCTTGTCCCATATACGCCAAATAGAGAAGGCAGTTCTTCTGCCTTCTTCTGCGAATTCTGGTCTAGCGGCTTATGCATACCTTATTGGGGAAGAGGTGAAATGCTTGGTGAATCGCCGAGATGACCTCGCGGCGGCACTGTGTTCTCTGCATAGCCCTAGATATGTTGTTGTTCGACACTAGCTATGTCTTTACCTGTCGAAGTGTGACAAAATGTTAGCCTTTGTACTTGCGGCGGGTGGCGTCGCCTCCGCGCAGATGCCTGACGTCCTTGTTGTAATGCAGCACCTCCTGGACTTCCTCAAACAGACCGGCGTTAACTGCCTGTAGCCGCTCCGTGACATCCTTATGAACGGTGCTCTTACTGACGCCAAACTTATCTGCCGCCGCGCGCACAGTGGCTTTGGTGCTGGTAATGTAACGAGCAATGTCCAACACCCGTTGATAGATATGGTCGTTCACACTGGCCGCCTCCCCCAAAACGGTGTGGTATCTGATAATACCCGAATCACTACATGTATATAGGAGGGGCAGGGTGATTATACCAGCAGTCGGTGGGAAAAAGGCGGATGAGGTGTTGCTGAACGAACCAGGGGGACGGGTCC
>JAEZJZ010000095.1 GCA_023436245.1 Bacillota bacterium
TCGATAGTCAGTGCGGCCCAAGGGTAACCTTCGCTCCGTAGGGGCGCCATGCATGGCGCCCGCCGCCTACGTCGTTACCGTCAAACCGTTCTTCTCCCTTACTCCACCTCAATCAACTCATACTCCAACTGCCCGAGCCCCACCTTGGCCGCATGCCGCAGCTGAATCAGCGCGTCATGCTCTGGGTACGACGCCGTGCCCAGGTTCCGCCCGTTCTTCTGCACCGTCAGGTCCAGCGTGGCCACGTCGATGGCCACCGGATCCCGGCTGGCCAAAATGCCCACGTCGGGAATCAGCTTGTGCTGCTTCTCCCCCGCGCAGTCGCAGTTCCGGGTCATGTCCACCAGCACATTGAAGAAGAAGCACCTGTCCAGCTTGTTCTTCAGCGCACCATAGGCGTGCTCGGCCATCGCTTTCTGCAGGTGTGACGGATCAGCATCCCAGTCGTAGCGAATGGACTCAAACCGACAAACCGCCAAGCACTCACCGCAGCCGATGCACCGCTCATCGTTGATGAACGCCTTGCCGCTCTTCTCCTCAATCACACCCTCTGGGCACCAGGTGATGCACTTGCCGCAGAAGCGACACTTGTCCTCCACCACCTTCGGTTTCAAAGCCGAGTGCTGCCGCATCTTGCCCATGCGGCTGGCCAGCCCCATGCCCAGGTTCTTGATGGCCGCGCCGAGCCCGGTGACCACATGCCCTGTGGGGTGCGCCAGTCCAATCAACGCATCCGCCACCACCGCCTCGCGGGCGATGTTCACCTTCTGGAAGATCTCGCCCTCAATCGGCACCTCAATCTCGCTATCCCCGAGCAGTCCATCGGCCATCACAATCGGGGCGCCCACGTCCACGAGCCCAAACCCGTGATCCTCGGCCAACACCATATGTTTCACCGCGTCCGACCGCTCGCCCTTATACAGCGTGGAAGTCTCCGTCAGGAACGGATACGCCCCCCGCTGCTTGATCTGCCGCACCACCTCCGCCGCTAACGGCGGCTTGATGTGCGTGTCGTTGTTCTTTTCGCCGAAGCTCATCTTCACCGCCACATAGCTCCGCTCTTCCAGCAGCTCATTCACCTGGCAGTGCTCGTACAGCCGCCGCAACGCAGCCACCTGATCCGGCACGCTCACCCCATCGGGCAAAGGAATAAAGTAAACTTTCGCCGGCATGATCATCCCTCCATTGACACTTATCTTATCTCTTTTCCGGGGAAAGAACACGACTGGTGTTGATGACGCAGCTGCCAACCCGCCACCCTGGAGCCGTGTCAGTGAACACTTCGGCAAGCTCAGTGTGAACTCCGTGAAGAATCTGTTTCCCCTTGGCCCCCCAAACAAAGCGACCAACGTAAACGTCAAGAAGCGTAAGACAATAAGCAAACGCCCGGGCAATCCTTCAGAAAAGAACACGGTCGGGGCTGCTACCCGACCTCAACCAACTGACCATGCTGCACTCACCAACGAATATATGCGTGGAGCCTAACTGCCTCAGTTCTCCTCCCGAAACAGGGCACGCACCGTTACGTGCCGGCTGTGCTGGCCGAACCAGCAGAAGTATCCTGGCAGTTCGCGGTCAATCTCGGCCACAAACGCATTGATGTAGGCAGGATGCGGCAACGGCAGGTCAAAGACCAGGGTGGACTCGAGATGCAACTCGCGATAGTGTGTCTTGCGGTAGCCACTGGTGGTCAGCCTCGCGAAAAACTCGTCCAGTTTCTCAGGCGCGAAGGCTATCAACTGTTCCTGCACGTAGTGGCGGTTGTCCTCTGGAACGACTGTGTCGGACTGATCAGAATCCAGACTGACCGAATATGTCTTCACACGATGCTCCAGGCTGCGTGTCTCGAAGATAACGATGCTCAACTGCCGCACCGGAATCCCCAACCCGGCCTGCCGGATCTCCTGGTTGTACTTGTCGGTAATCGCACGTAGGGTTCCCAGGTTCTCACGCGACAGCCTGAGGCGGTCGCCGTTCAGAGCTCCCAGCGTTGTCTTGGGGAACTGCGCAAATCTGCCCACCGGAATGATCCCCGGCACTGCAGACAATGCCTGTTGCAGGTCCAGCATGCCTGCTGAAAAGCCCTCATAGACAAGCAAAGGCACCCCATCCGCCGAGAAGAAGAACTGGTTGGGCTTCAGTGTGCCTGACGGACAACGATGGATGATTTCTACCATGCTAGGCAAATTGACGTCAGTGACAAACACAGACAATCACTCCCTTCATCCTTAGCTGGACAATATCCTCGCGGGTGGCTGACTGATGCAGAACGATTCTTCTCTGCCGCCCCACAGTTCTCCTGCAACCTGACTCTTCTGAGTCATTCTGCGCTTCAGCGAAGAATCTAGCGGCCAAACAGGAACAACCGACTGAGCCAAAGCGCAGCCGGTCGCCCACTGAGTTCACCTTCCGGATACCGTGATAGACTGTTCGCCCGCGTGCCAATCGACGCGTAGCCCCAGGTATCTGCATACATCCCGGAGGGGTATGTAGCATCGGCCATTGCGATTGCGCACCGCGGCGCTCATAGTGACGTGCTCCTCTCTCAGTTTGCCGCTGATAACCATCTGATCGGAACCATCCCAAAGCGTCAGCACAGTGCCCAAAAAGGCGATCTGAATTTCTCCGTGCTGCCCAACTGCCCGATAAGTCACCTTAACGCCGAGCCCCTCCAGCAGCCGTGGAGCAACACCAGTCACACCTTCGCCCATGGAAATGGCAGTCGCCGCATCGAACAGATGAGCTTCACCATTCAATGTATAGCTATTGCCCTGCAGACCGACCCGCAGCACGCCCTGCGCTGCGAGCAATTGTTCCATCCTTCGCTCCAGCTCAGTTAGCGAAGCAAGATTCGGCATAGCAGCCTCGGCGGCACCCAGTTTGAGGGCATCATTCACCGCAGCGCGGGCAGTCTCGAGCAGTACAGCGTGGTGCTCAGCCAGTTCACCAGGAAGCGGCAACTCGTCGATTGCCCCCACCGCTTGCTGTGCCGCCACGGCGATCGGATCCAGCTTGACCAAACAGAACGCGCTGAAGCGCTGTACCTGGAAGCTGGCGGCAATGAGACTGTTGCCATTATCAGCGAATATGAAATTGAGCTCGCGAATCAGCTCGGCATCAGTCGCATGGACAGCCAACATGGCCAGATTGTCCAGGAGAGCCTGCCGAGCTTCTGGTTCAGCAGGGAGATCTATGGGAAAGTGCAGGGTGACTGTGATATCGCCTTGCAGCACAGTGTCGATCTGCAATGGCTGCGCCACCGGTTGAAACGTGCCATCCAAAGCCGGCCCCAGCATGGATTCATCTCCGGCCGCCAAATCCACGGTTATGCCCTGCTCATCCTGTGCCAACTGCTGCACCAACGATGCTGGGAACTCGAGCACGCACCCCCCGCAGCGGATGACCACGCCAAGACCCGTAACCTCCTGAAGTAGCCGGCCTGGAATGACCACTCGCCTTGCCGGTCGAAGGTCGCTGGCGTCGACCGCGAACTCCACAGCTGTTTGCCCCGCCCTCCTGGCTTGAGCAATCAGTGTGCGAGCGGCACCAGTGACCGTGTATATCACCAATGGGCTACCGTCCGCGTGATGCGTTGTCATCTGCTGCAGCGGCGCGGGTGCCTCATCCTCAACCGGTTCCTCAACGGTGGGTGGATGCTCCAACTGGGCAATGCGGCTCTCTGCCATCACCAACTTTGACAGGTTGGCAATCTCGAGCTCGCCAGCCCCCAACTCGAAGGCTGCGGCCACCAGTTGCCTAGCAGCTAGCACGGCGGGCTTGTCATCTAGGGTGAGCTCTGCTGGCTCAGCCAAGACAGCAATGGCGTCCATCGCGGCCTGGACCGCCACCTCGGCTGGGCTGGAAACATGCAGTGGCTGGCTAACCATGTCTATAGGATAGACAAAACGATCGGTGGTGATGACGTTCAGAGTGTAGTCGCCTGGCTCAAGAGGGGCCGCAATGGTAATCTGCTGACCGGAACCAAGCGCGGGAGAATCATCTCCCCAGACCCACCCGTCTGCTGGAATCGTGATCCGTCCATTGGAGTCAGTGGAGACTGCTTGCGGGCCACCTCCACTGACGCTGTATTGCATTTCGCCCATCCACGGCTGGCCGCTGGGGCGATTAAGCTGTATGTCTAGGTAGCGCCTATCCTCTTCGCTGCTCGATCGTGCTGCCTCACTGGCCCTAACCGTCACGGTGACACTAGCTGTATCCTCACCTTGAACCAACTCGTCACATGTGACGTCTACCACATCCGGGTAGTCATAGCACAGCAGCGTATCATACATACCTAGCGACGTTCCGGGCACGTGACTGAGCCGCAGGAATACTTCGCTCAGTTCGGGCGGATGGAAGCAGAGCCAGGCACCACTTGACATGCGTTGTCCGGACATCAAGAGCGTCCCATCAGCATCCAAAAGGTCAACCAGGACTCCCATGCTGGCAGCGTGATACATCTGCACATAGTAGTAGCGCCCGGGCTGCAAAGGGATGCGAAACCAATCCACGTCGTGCTGCTCATTCATTGAGCCGTAAAGGGGGGTTCCATACACCTCCATGCAGACCGCATCATCAAGAGCGCTGTTTGCCTCATCTGGAACTCGGTCAAACGAGATGTCGTAGGTCGTCGGCGCCACCGATTCCGCGTACTGCACGCGAACAGAGTAATCGGGCTGCTCAGCCAGCCAAACAAGCATCAAGGTATCATTGCCTGCCTCTTCATCTGTGGCCACCATATAGAGATCATTTCCTGCCTCGTCGCAAAGGGACAGGCTCAGTTCCGGGAAGTCCCCTGTTATCACCAACTCAACTGTGTGGACAAAACCGGGCGTCACGTTAATGGTAAACCAGTCCTCGCCGCCCTCCGGAATGAGGCCAAAAGACTGCGGTTCACCAGGCAGCAATTGAGTTGGGTCCGCCGGTGAGGGACCCGGCAACTCACCAGAAAGCACTGCCGCCTGAGTGCGAGCGGCAAGTCCACCACCAACTGCCCCCGAAACTTGCGGAAATGTCACCAGCAGCATGACGAGCAAAGCCAAGCATCTCTTCGTCCTCATATTCATGCCCCCTACCCGAGACTACGCTCACGATCTGTTCGGGGGTGACCAACCTTTTCCCTTCCCAGAATATGCTGCTCTGCGCCGAAGTTGCAGGTAAATGGCAGTCACACTGGAGTCAGTTGACCATGATATACTCCTGACAAGAACAAATTAAGGTAGGTGCCAGTCGAATGAAATGGAAACGTGCATTAGTCGTTACTGGAATCTGCGTGGCAGTCCTGTTGGGATGCGGCTATGGGGCCTACCGCTACGTGCTCAGCAAGTACGCTCAACACATCGACAATCTGCTTGTTGATCTGATTGCTGATGCGGGCTCAAACCAGGCCCCAATCGACTCGACGCCAACGCCTGGAACCAGCAGCCCGGGTATAAAGCCCGATACGAACGCACCGGCGACTCCCAGCCAAGTTGACCCTGAGACTGCATCCAAAGCGACGACCATTCTAGAGCAAATGAACCTTTCGGAGAAGGTGACAGTGATGCGAGCGATGAGCAAGTTCACCACGGGTGAGCTGTTGGAGATGTACAAGCAGTATGCCTCTGGCGACAAAAACGACAAACAGTCAGTGAAGCAACTGTTGGAAGATAGCTTCACTGAGGAAGACCTGCTTCTTTTCCGACAGATCGCAGAGAAGTATCGATAGACATGGCAAGGAAGCAGGACTGGCCCCGAGGCGAGTACTGACCACCCGGTATTGACATTCATGTTCACACATGGTGATCGCCAAATAATGGGACCCCACCGTCCATCAAGACAGCGGGAAAAGTGAGCAGGAGCCATGATCTTGCAGCATGTAGAACTCACGGACCATGGCAACGGCAGTTGCAGCGCACCTAAGTTGCTTGAGATTGCTCCGTTTGGTTCCCATCGAGATCCTTAGGAATGAGGGTTTAGTCCGTTCCCTTGGCAGGCTCAATCAGATTATGCATGACAGAGCTGGCCTTAACCGCCAAGGAGTGATGGCGAACTAGGTGTTCTTCCTGTCAATCACAGAGAGCCTGATGCTTCTCGCCTCTGTCGTGGTGAAACCTCTGTAGGTCTTCTAGTAGAAGGCGCAGTAGATAGCTTGTCTCCTTCGGCAAACCATCTAGCGCGAACCTCACGTTCCATGCAACCGCTGAAGGCAGCATGGAAGCTGCTGTGTTTGGTGCCGGCTGAAGCAAGAAGAACACCGGAGGTAGTCATAGGGGAAGATTGAATCTAAACTTGCGCCAGGGGACAGTTCTGGCAGTGTTCCTGCTTAGGTACCCTAGGCAACCAGGTTGACTCGCAGTTTTCGTTTGACAAGCCGGCAGATGGAAGCCAGCTCACCAACCCTTAGGAGGAGGACGAGAGCAAAGTAGACTATCGCCCCAGCAATTGCGGAAAGAACAAGAGGTAGAGCCAGCCCGCTATCACGAGACATTCGATACACCTGATGTGCAGTGGCGCCCATTATTGCCGCCGAGACTGCTAACTTGACGGTAAAGCTCGCGGTGGCAAAGTGAATTGCATGGCGTCTTGCCATGGTGGCAACCAGAAGCACCATGCTGACGAACTGACTAATTGTAGTTGCAAGCGCAAGGCCACCGACTGCAAGAGGCTTTGCTAGAATGACGGATAAAGTCGTGTTGACAACCACGAAGATCATGGACACTTTGACCGGCGTCGAGGCATCCCCTCTAGAGTAGAACGCATTATTCAACAATGAAATGCAGGCCTGGCCGATCAGGCCAAAGGCCGCATAGGCCAATGCGGTAGAGGTTCTCGCCGTTGCAGCGCTATCAAAGGCCCCGCGCTGAAAGGCGACTCGCACAATTGGCTCCCGTAGCACAAAGAGACCAACAGCAGCAGGAACAATTACTACTAGCAGCATCCTAAAGCCAGACGCCAGGGTTCCGCGGAAACCATCCTCATTGCTCTTGCTGTAGAGCTCGGACAGTGTGGGATAGATAGCGGTTGCCATTGCGGAGACAAATAGTCCAATAGGAAGGGCCACGAGCTTGCTGGCATAGTTGAGGGAAGCCAAGCTGCCCGGTTCTAGGCCTATCGCAAGCCATCGATTTACAAAGAGGTATAGCTGCATAAAGAACGTACTAACGAAAATGGGGCCCGAAATCAGAAGCAACTGCTTCAGCCCAGGATGAATCAGTTTCCCTATCCATACTATGGGAAACTGGCGGGCTCGTATTTGCCACAATAGAGCCCCAAACTGCAGCAACATGCCAAAGAGTGAGGCGTAGGCCAGACCGGAGAGTCCGTACCTCGGAACCAGCGCCACCGCTCCAACTACGGTACCAGCGCTGAGTAGTGCTGGGGACAATGCTGACCAACCAAAACGGTGATGGGCATTCAAAATGGCGACAATGATACTCGCAAGACCTGAGAACACTGTCCCGGGTATGATTATCCGCAGAAGGGTCACAGTCAGCCGGGCGGCTTCCGGGGAGAAGTCGGGGGCCTGAAGCCGTACAATCAACGGTGCAGCAATGTACGCTGTCGCTGAGAGTGCCCCCAAACCGATCCCCGTGACCTTCAGTAAGGTGCCTACAAGAACCCAGGCTTCGCGTTCACCTCGTTCACTTCTCCACCGCATAAAAACTGGAATGAACGAGGTGTAAAGAGCACTTGTCACCGTGGCCAGGATGAAAAGCGGCACAGAGTAGGCCGCCACGTACGCATCAACAGCTTGGGTAGCGCCGAAATAGCCAGCTATCACCTGCTCGCGAACAAAACCAATTATCTTTCCAATAGTTGAAATCAACATTATCATCAAAGTACCACGAACAACTCGTGAAGTAGAGTTCACCCGCGTCATCCCTTCCGGCTACTATTGTGTGCTGCCTAATCCGACTGAGGACAGGATCGGACGGGTTGCGCGCAAGAGTTTGGAGGCCGATCCATTGCTAGTCTCTAGATCTCTCGTCCCACGACAATAAAGGTCCAACTGCGGAGAAATGCCTAAGCGGACGCTCAAACTTGACTAATACAGACAACCCTTTTGTGCAGCTAATCCTTCGTTAGTCCTTAGCAATACCCGGGGATTTCCATGTTGTGACCCCATGGTGCTCATAGAAGGCACGCACGCGGCTGTCGGCCAATAGCGGTCGATGCACCTGAAGGAGGTTCACGTCAGAACAGTTGTTGCCTTCTAGTAGGACAAAGCCATCATCTGTCATGATGATGTCCCACCCTACGTACTTGAGACATGGTATTTGGGTCAGGACTGCGAGAAGGCAAGCAGTCATGCTTTTCCATCCCGGAATGTGAACCCCTTCGATCTGCTGCTTGGTGTCTGGATGATAAGAATACGTTCCTTCTGAGGTTGTGCCGCTGCTATTGGTCGTTCCTCGCTTGAGGATATGGACTCCGCGTCCCCCGGTCCCTCTATTCGGCTTCAGAACAACTCCCGAGGGAAACACCTCTAGGAAATCGGTCAGGCAGTCAGAGGAAGAACCTAGGACTGGGCTGAAAACGCCACCATCAATCGTCCCAATGGTTGCCGGTACCCTGCAGAATCGACCCATAAGCAGGGCGAACAACAGTTTGTCATCAAGGACTATGTCGTATCGTCCGTTAATCAGCCTGGCCTTCTTGCGGTGGTAATCGGATAGATACAGACTCCGGTCTCCTTTTGCTAACTCATAGAGACACCAAGAATCGGAGATAAACCCTCCCAGGATGGCCCCAATGCGATGGCCTATTGGCAAGCTGCTCTTGCTCCGGAGCTCTTCACCCAATGTATCAAGCGCCCATTTGGCGTAGTAGATGCTTGCTGGGATCTTCATTGCGCACCTCTCAGATCAAGAATAGATAGATATAGCAAAACTCTCGAGCACTGCCAATAGTCCCAGAACAACGAAAACAACCGGCACCATCGCTGTCCACTGTCATCCTTGTTCTTGGGTCCTGGCATATCTGTAGACACGATACGGACCCGAACCCTTCTCGCACAGAACAAGCTGACGTGTGTACTTGGAAAAATACCCATCGGAAATGTAGTTCATCCCAGCGCCTTCTGCGGTGCGTATACTTGGAACGTTTTCCTTCCTAATGTAGCTGTAGGCATACTGATATGTCAGTTCGGGCAGCAATAGAATCCCCTGTAGCTGCTTGGTTGAGTACCTCTTCCCTCGATGGTTCTCTGACACGAAGCTTGGTCCAAGGACTATGTCTGTCAGCCCGGCAAACGTGAATCTAAACGACCCCCCAGTGGCAACGACCCTGTACCCAATCTGTTCATCCCCGTGATAAAGATAGAACACGCTATACCCATGAAGAAGCATCAGAAAGAAACGTACTCTTTCGTGAGCGTCAATCCTCCTAAGGTCTCCGTAGAACAGCTGGAACAACGAAGGAGCAAAGCGATAGCAGTCAACTCCGTCAAACGAAAAGACCTTCTGCATAGAGACCACCTTCCGAGCAGGGTAGGGGTGATTCGGTACATCGATCCGCGCCTGGGAAGCAAACGGAGCCCTGCAGGGATGTCCCGCAAGATGGGCTAACCTCAAGGATTCAGGCTACGGCTTGCTGATGTGGCGATGCGAATCGCACTTCCCCGCGACCTCGACCGCGGGATGACCACTCTAGATACGCGATCGGGAGCCAGAAAAAGAAGTAGCGAAAGTCATACAGGTCTCCGGAGAAACTCGAGACTACCAGCATGTATAGCGGCAGAATACATATTGGGCTACCCGACCCGCGAGAAGATCTCCAGACGATAGAAATGGCAGCCAGAACCAGTGGGGCGATCACTAGGACTAAGGCGAACCCTCCGTCTATCATGAGTTCAAGGAAGATGTTATGCGGATAGTTGCCCAAAAAACCGTAGTATGCACCGAGGCCATGACCGAAAAGGGGACGTTCAACTATGTGATCCCAGGAAGTTCTGAAGAGAGCATCCCGTCCGGCCGTGTATTGCTCCATAAGGAGTAAGCGCACTACTCTGTTCTCAACCACGGAAGCAATAGGGCCTCGGAGCGGGAATACTACTACAAATAGGGAAAACAGCACGGCCAGAAATGTGGTCATCTTGGGTCTGGCAGACACCAGTCTCTTCCGATGGTGCAGCAAGAAGTAGACAAGTAGAGATATTGCCGCTCCGACGATTCCACCACGAGAACCCAATAACACTATAGCTGCTCCCATTAGTACCGTTAAGACAATAGAAAGCACTCCCCTAGATCGATTACGTGGTTCCATTGACAGAACCAAACCAAAGAAGATCACTCTGGTAGCAACGTTCGGCCCCCCTATGATAATACTGCCCCTACTTCCGTAGGCCAGGGCAGTCAGGACCACGACAACAGAGTAACACACGGCAAAGCTGACAGTAATCTTCCGTAGCAACAATATGAGACTGTCAATGTCAGTTAGGCAGAGCACAAGGCCAGTAAGGTAAATCTGAATGAGTACTGCTATGAGGTCAGGGAAAAGGGCAACAGCGAAAACCTTGTTACTCGCCCAAAATGTTGATACAAATGTCAGCATAAGCAGGCATATTGCCCATACTGAGAACTGTAACACAAAGGGTCGAATCCCGAACCTGACTCTTGGAGCTATTACGACTGCGACTAGAATCGCTAGAAGCAGGAATGCCCACCGTATCTCAATGCCGCCAACGAAGGGGATTACGCGGTCTATGGTAAACTGCCCCGAGAACATGAACAGAACTAGGAGAAGAGCCAGGGGCTGTGAGGCTCGAGCCTGCAACTGCATTGTGTTGTCACCCCCTCGTAGATATCGCGATCCTGAGTGGCATGATCTAGCTAAGTCGGTCAACCCATCGCTTCCATGCATTGGCCGGTTCTATGAACTCTTCAGGACATCGAATATTCTGCGTTAACAATACGTACCTCTCCCAGCTCGCCGCATCCACGAGCGCTCTGTAGACTTCAGCGGGATTTCTATTCACCGTCGACCAGGCAAAGGGATGTGTAAGGATATGGATTCTAGCATAATTCCCACTGGTCACTGCGGACTCAGGATCATCTCTCCAGCAAAACCGAGAGTCTGAGCAGTACTTGAACTCCTTGAAAAACAGGTGTTCGTAAGAGTTCAGTAAGCCCGTAAAACTGTAGTTAGATTCCAGTGTTTTTCTGGACGGCCGGTGCATCGAGACTGTACGGATAGGCGTATCAAGAATTTGCGATAGTATCGACGCCTCCGATGCGACATGTTCATGTATTTCCCCGTCAGGATAGGCTGTCTCGTCAAAGTGGAGGCCGATTTCGAAACCACGTTTGATCATATCCTGAAGCATAACCCGGTTCTCCCGCTTTAGGGGGTTGTAGAAACCTGTGGACAGTAGAACATAATAAGTAGAGGTAACTCCTAGGCTGGTTTCTAACAGTGAGAACGCATGACCATCAGAAATGGAAAAATCAAGATCATGGCGCAAAATCGCACACTTTGGGTGTATCTGGTAGTCAAAATAGCTGCAAATCTCATAGGCGTGTTTGCGGAGCAGTTCTATCAACCTCTGATAGGAAGTATAGCTGAAGTCCATCTCTAGGCCTCCTGGATTAAGCTACCACTGAACAATGCTACCGTCAGCCGAATAGTAGACCTCCTCATACCTTCTGATCATCACCGTCTCTCGAAGCTCCTGGCGAAAATCCACCGATTCACCTAAGAGCCGTTTCACCCCTATATACGGAAGATTCAGCCCGGCTGGTGCAAAAGAACCGACTCCGGCCGTGAGTCTAGGGTTCACCTCAAGGATCAATGGAATCCCATTTTCATCAGAGCGAAGATCAAATCCGAAGTTTCCAGTCAGGTCGAGAGTATCTGCTATATGTCTACAGTAATCGAGGACCGGATTCGAGGGTTCGACCCAGCACTTGGTTTGTATGCTAGCAGTCATTGCAAGACTTCTCCTGCATCCAGAAAAGTATACTTGCTGGTCACGGTACGCGTCGACAGTATACTCGGCTCCCGGCAAATACTCCATTACCAGCATCTCTGGCAAGGAACTCAACTCAGACAGCGTTCGATAGACCGATTGGTAATCTGAAAAGAGTGTGCTCGGCTTCTCGTGGAAGAAGAGATGTTCGGTAGACACACTCGGATCAAGGATTCGAACTCCCCTGCTCCCATTTCCGCAACTCTGCTTGACAACAACCGGCCTGTTGGGATAGCCCAGTTCTCGACACCCGACCCTGAAGTCGTCTAGGGAGTTGAACACGAAGAAAGCCGGTGTCGCAATGCCGCACTCCCGAAGCCTCAGAAGCAGCTGCGACTTGCTGTTTGCTAATCTTATCGTTTCTGGAGCCATCACAGATAGCTTGATGCCATGGCGCTCAAAGATGAGGCGGTTCTCCGCAAGTACCTGCAACTCTTTAGTGACGGGTGACAAGACTACGTCAACCGCTTCGTCAAGGCAGAGATCAAGAAGAACAGGGACGAAGCCGGGATTAAGGGCTTGCGGCACAACATAGAACTCATCAGACAGATCCCTGCCCCCAGCCATGCAGTCCATGTCTGCCCCAATCAATCTGATAGACCGTTCCCCATTTTTTCTCAGGCATCTCATTATGCTCGGGCCCCCTGGAGAGCCAGTGCCGGTCACTAGAACCGTTATGCCCTTCAAGACAAGTCCATCCTCTCTCCTCATAAAAGAATGACATTCCGGCGGCTGGAAACGTTCCTCATTGCATTCTTGCTGTCGAACACTGGCACCCCAGAGGATGCCACCATCTCGTAGTCCACGCAAGTGTGCGCGGTAGCTATTACCACAATGTCATATTCCTGAATGAGAAAAGGAGTCAGGTTGTTGACGCTCCGATATGTGCGTCCCTCGTGACAGTAGGATGGAATGTAAGGATCGTAATAGTCAACACTGGCCCCTTGATGCCGGAAATTCTCAATCACTGATAGAGCGGGGCTCTCACGATAATCATTGATGTCCTGTTTGTAGGCAACACCCAATACAAGAACCCGAGCCCCGTTCATTGCCTTTTTGGCTCTGTTGAGGATACGGTAACAGCGCTCGATCACGTACTCTGGCATATAGTCGTTAATCTCTCCTGATGTCTCAATAAGCCTCATATGATAGTTGTAGGCTCTCGCTTTCCAGCTGAGGTAGAAGGGATCAAGAGGGATACAATGTCCACCGACTCCGGGACCAGGGTAAAACGCCTGGAATCCGTAAGGTTTCGTCCTCGCTGCTTCAATCACTTCCCATACACTTATACCCATGCGCTCGCATACCAAGGCCATTTCATTAGCGAGGGCGATGTTGACATTTCTATAAGTATTCTCGAGTATCTTCTCCATTTCGGCTACCGCGGGGGACGAGACCTCTTTAACTTCGCCATCAAGGACGGCGCGGTAGACGCTCGCTATCACCTTCGTGGCATCATTTCCTATAGCACCAACGACTTTGGGGGTGTTCTTGGTCTTGTAATCCTTGTTACCGGGGTCGACGCGTTCTGGGGAAAACCCGAGATAGAAGTCTCGACCGCACTCCAGACCAGTGGATTCTAGAATTGGTTTGAGCAACTCCTCCGTGGTGCCCGGGTAAGTGGTAGACTCCAACACCACAATGGTGCCCCGCTTCATATGCGTGGCTACCGACTCGGCAGCTTGACGAACATACGAGATGTCCGGCTGGCGGTATGGATCAAGTGGGGTCGGCACGCATATGGCAACAAAGTCACACTCTGCAATCCTCGAAAAATCATCGGTTGCCGACAGCAGTCCGGATTGCACAATCCGCGACAGATCCTCATCAACAACGTCCCCAATGTAGTTCCTACCGGAGTTGACCATGTGCACCTTATCACTCACTACATCAAAGCCGAGCGTGATGAACCCAGCCAATGCCTTTTCGACAGCAAGCGGAAGACCGACGTAACCCAGCCCTACTACGCCCATCTTGAGCGTCTTATCAGCTATCTTGCCTAACAGTGATTCCCTGAGTGAACTCATATCCACACCTCACTAATATGTTTGGTTAGGCTGAGACTGATGCCTTTGTCATCTTCACAGCATGGATGACAACTTGTGTCACAAGGTCCAGTGGAGAACTGAGAAACGAGCGCATCAAACTCAACAACGAAAGGGCATATTGCCCGCTACGATAGAAGGCTACTGCGAGAACGGCATAGTGCCGAAATGTGACAAAACGCCGTGCCCTTATGTCAAGTTGCTGATAGTACCTCTTCTTGAACTCATAAAGCGCATTTTCACCGTCTATTTTGTTCTGCCCATTCGAAATACGGACTCCATTGTGGATATATCCTCTTCGATTGCATTCCGGAAAATACCGAATGCTGGCGCCACTCTCAATTGTCCGCAGCATAAGGTGAAACTCTTGGCCCATCTTCACATCTGGAAAGCCCCCAATGCGCCTCAGTGTCTCGGCGCGATACATAAATGATGGGGTACCTGTAAGGTGGTGCATTAGGTGATATCTCAGCAAATTTCGCTGCGAAAAATCGCTGATGTTATATGTTCTGACATCAACAAGCCGCTCTTGCTCATTGTAGTCCATAATGTCCGAAAAACTCATATCACAGTTCTGCTCTATCATGAAGGCAACCTGCCGTTCCACCTTCACTGGAAGATACATATCATCGTCATCTAGGAAGGTGATATAGTCCCCCTTCGCTATAGAAATACCACGATTCCTTGCAATGGCCCCGCCAAGGTTCTTTTCGTTTTGCACGTACACGAGATTCTCCCGGCATCTGTAGGCTTCCATCAGAGCGATTGTCCTCTTTCGGTGAACTGTATTAGGCTCATTATCGTCTACGACGACAACCTCCGTTTTCGGATATGTTTGGCTGAGGGCGGACTCGATCGCTCTGCCGAGAAAGCGCTGTTCTCGCATGTATGTAGGAATCACAATGCTGACCCACGGCATCATAGGCATCTCTCACACCTCGCAATGAAATCGCATACATTCAACCCATTGTATTTCTCTTGCCCGATACCACAGTACCTCCCTCGATGACATCTTCCTGCCGAACTACCTTCAGAATTGTGTAGAAGGCGCAATGAACATCAAACAGAATGCTCATCCTTCGCACATACTCGCCATCCAATCTGGCCTTTAGCTCGATATCGAGCTCATCTCTTCCGTTAATCTGTGCCCACCCGGTAAGGCCTGGAGGCACGTCATTCGCTCCATACTTCTCGCGTTCAGCGATGAGATCTTGCTGATTCGGCAATGCTGGTCGAGGACCCACCAAACTCATGTCCCCCATCAACACATTCCAGAGCTGAGGAAGCTCGTCTATCGAGGTTCTTCTCAATAGTGCCCCGACTTTGGTTATGTAGGCACCCGGGTCCTGAAGCATGTGCGTAGGGACTGTGCTTGGAGCATTTACACTCATTGTCCTGAACTTCAGGATGGTAAACTGAGCACCTGCCTTGCCAATGCGTTTCTGCTTGAAGATGACTGGCCCCCCGGAATCGAGCTTGATTGCGGCCGCGACTACTAATAGAGCGGGGAATAGAACAACAAGCGCCAAAAGGGCTAACGAAAAGTCTAGCAGCCGCTTAAGAGCAAGATAGCTCAAGAACACACACTCCTCTAAAATGAACTCTCATTGGGTCGTCTCGATCCTACCTGCAGCCACCTCGTCATTAGCCGTCAACTCCAGCATGGTGACTAGGTCCATCACGGCTTTGCCATTGCAGCCCGAAGAGATCATAAGGTCTACACGCTGCATCGCATCCAGCATTTCAAATGACTTGAGAGAAGTTTGTCTCGAGATCTGTATTCTCTGATGCTTTGTAGCAGATATGCCCTCAGTGGAGGTAAGCAGTTCCTCAAACAGCTTCTCGCCTGGGCGCATCCCGGTAAACTCAATTCTGATATCCACATCTGGCTTGAAGCCGGACAGTGTGACCAAGTCACGCGCCAAATCCACAATCCTCACTGGTTCGCCCATATCCAGAATGAAAACCTCGCTGCCGCTTCCCATAGCGCCAGCCTGAATGACCAGGCTCACGGCCTCTGGTATGGTCATGAAGTACCGAGTCATGTCTGGGTGGGTTACGGTGACAGGCCCTCCACGCGCAATCTGCTCCTTGAAAAGAGGCACAACGCTACCGCGACTCCCGAGGACATTGCCGAAGCGCACAGACATGAACTTGGTCTGGCTACGCTGGTTGATATGCTGAATCACTAGTTCCGCGATACGCTTGGTCGCACCCATCACACTGGTCGGGTTAACCGCCTTGTCCGTAGATATCATCACGAACCGTTCTGTTCCATTGGCATCAGCGGCTTCAGCTACGTTTCTTGTGCCAAGGACATTGTTCTTCAGTGCCTCGGTGGGGTTGTACTCCATCATTGGAACGTGCTTGTGGGCTGCCGCGTGAAAGACGACCTGCGGGCGGTGCACTCGGAAAATATGGTTGATCCGGCCCTGATCCTGTATGTCTGCTATCAACGGGACTATATCTAGATGCGGGTGCTCTCGTATGAGCTCCCTATGTATCTCATAGATGCTGTTCTCGCCATGTCCGAGCAAGAGCACCTTGCCGGCCCCGAAGTGTGCGACTTGACGGGATAGTTCAGAACCGATGGAGCCACCGGCACCAGTGATCAGTACTGTTCTGCCACTAATGTAACCGCTGATGCTGGCCATGTCTGGTTTGATCTCGGGCCTGGGCAACAGATCCTCAATCTGCACATCGCGGATGGGATTGGATGACCGATAGGCGCCGTTCAGCACGTTATAGAGACCGGGAACTGTCTTCGGGCGAATACTAAGGGCGGTGCATCGCTTGACGAGTTCGCGAACGAGCATGCTGGGCGCAGACGGCATGGCGATGATCACTTCGGACACGCCCTGGGTCTGCACCACGCTCTCGAGCAAACTGAGGCTGCCGAGTACGTAGACACCGGAGATGCGATTGCCAATCTTCTTGGGATCGTCGTCCAGGAAGCCAACAATACGAAGATCCAGCTCAGGGTGCTTCTCTATTTCCATCAGGAAAATGCGGGCCGCGTCACCGGCACCGAGGATAAGGGCACGTTTGTGACCGTTGGGTTTGGTGTGATTCTTCAGGTCGGAAGCCACGCGCAGGAAGAAGCGAGAACCGCCGACGGCAGCGCCGTTGAGAAACAGGGCAATGATGAGGATGCTGCGCGGCAGGGTGGCATCAGGGTTAATGTATATGATCACTGCCAATGAGAGTGTTGCGGCAGTGACTGCGTAGGCAATATGTAAGAGATCGCGAGCCGAGGCGTAACGCCAGACGCGACTATAGAGGTCGAAGTAATAGTAGACAACGAAGTAGAGCGGAATGCCAACCAGCAGATAGCGGCCCCAGGTGAGGAGATAGGATGAGTTAACAGAACCCTCAAAGCGCAAGTAAAGGGCTATCACCCCGGACAGGGCAAGGGAAAGCGCGTCGAGCATGACCAAGGTGAGCTTGCCTTTGTATTTGGAGAGCATGGCTATTTACCACCTTCCGGGGATAAGGTCTCAATTGGAAAGACTACCCCTCAGCTTGTTCGCAAGACAAGCGCGATTTGTGTCGGTATAGGTCTAAAGTCCTAGGACCATGTCGGGTATGAGAATGGGTCGCACGCGGGCGACCCCGGGAATGCAAGGGTGATTGTGCGTGAATGCGGGTCGCGCGGGCGACCGGGACGGGACGAATGACGACGATGGGAACGGGACAGATTCTTCGCTGCGCTCAGAATGACAGCGAAAAAGGCTCAGAATGACAACGAACAAGGGCACAGAATGGCCCGGGAATGGCGCAGCATGCTGCGCCGCTACGGCCTTGTTAGGGCATTACAGTTAGGAGCGCTTGCGCTCGCCGTAGTAATAGTAGTAATAGTAGCCGGAGCCGTTGGTTTCGACGCCATTTAGCACGACGCCGAGGATTTTGGCGCGGACGGCTTCGAGCTGAGCTTTCGCGCGCTGGGCCATTTCGCGGTTGACTGTGCCGGAGCCGACGACCAGCACGACGCCATCGGAGAGCGGTGCTAGCACGGAGGCGTCGGTAACGGCGATGACCGGTGGACTGTCGATAATAATCACGTCAGCCAGGTCGCTCAGTTGCTCCAGCACTTCCCGCATGCGGGCGGCGCCAAGCATTTCGGCTGGGTTGGGAGGAATCGGCCCGGAGGTGAGCACGGACAAGCCGGGCACCTCGGTAGGGCGGAGCACTTCCTCCAGGGTGGACTCGCCCACCATCACGTTGGTCAGACCGATCAGGTTGCTGACCTGGAAGACGCGATGCAGGAACGGGCGACGCAGGTCGCAGTCGATGATGATCACTCGGTTGCCAGCCTGGGCAAAGGTGATGGCCAGGTTGGCCGAAGTGGTGGACTTGCCCTCGCTGGGGCCGGCGCTGGTAACTAGGATGCGGCGGACACGCTCGCCCACGTTATAGAACTGAATGTTGGTGCGCAGGCTGCGATAAGCCTCGGCCACTCCGGACTTAGGGTTGTTGACGATTAGCCCCAAGGGGTTATCTAGTGTGTTGCCATGCCTTTTCCGTCTGCTTGCCATCTGTCTACTCCCCCTTCGCCACTGCTAGGTCGGCGGGTTTGAAGCGCGGGATGGCAGCCAGCACGGGCAGGCCAAGATAGCGCTCGACGTCGTTAGGTGTCTTCAGGGTATTATCCAGGTATTCCAACACAAAAGCCAGGAAAAGACTGGACATCAGGCCGAGGAAACCAGCCACGGCCACGATCAGCATCTTCTGGGGCTTCACCGGGGAAGATGGAAGATTGGCCTGATCGACAACCACCACGTTCTCCACCTGCATGATGCGGGTGACGTTGGCCATGAAGGAACGGGCCACGGCGTCAGCCAGCACCTGGGCGCGGGCGGAGTCGGGGTTATCTACGGAGATCTGAATGATCTCGGTATCGCCACGGAGCGAAACCTCTACGCTGGAGCGAAGCTGATCCGGCGTCTCGGAGAGGCCCAAGGTGTTGATGACATCCTGCATGATGGTGTTGCTGCGGGCGATTTCCCGGTAGGTCTTCACCAACTGCCGATTGGCCAGGATATCGGTCTGGGCCACCTGATCTGATGTCGTCGGCGTGCGCCAGACGAGCAAGGTGGTGCTGGACTGATAAATGGGGGTCATCACGAAGAAGGCCAGAACGCCGGCGACAAGCACGGCAACTGTGGGAATGATGAAGATTAGCCAGAAGCGTTTGCGAAGGATACGAAAGATATCACGCAAGTCTATGGTGTATTCTTCGATGTACTGCTGGTTCTCCAAGATGCGCTCACTCCTTAAATGACACAAGTAGAATAGTTCGTCGATCTTTGGCGGATGTCCTCCACGAACTGGGAAGAATCGTTGGACAAAACCCGACAGGATGTGACTTTGTGCGATTAGTGAGACGATTGGTAACGAGAATGAGATAGATCCTTCGCGGAGTTTATGCTGAGCCAGCGAAGTGCTCAGGATGACAGAGAGCAGGATATGGTGGTCCCGTGATGGGCGCAGCATGCTGCGCCCCTACAGCTTGTTGGTGAATGGCCTAGGGCCTTTGCCCGGCTAGAATGCGGGCTGGGGCGTCGGACATCAGGCGCTGCACTGACGGCTGGCCGAGTTGTTTGGCCAGGGGGGCAAGGCCTTGTTGTATGTGGGCGGCGTAGTCGCCGCCATGGAAATCGCTGGCCAGGCAAGCGATTAGATCGGATTTGAGCAGGGTCCATAGGGTCTGGCGCACGCGGGTGCCGTGGACGCCGATCACTGAAGACAGGGTTCCCTGCAGGACTGCGCCGGAGGCGATCAGCTCCCGGGCTTTATCCGGAGAGCGCTGGAACGTCTCATAACGCTCGGGATGAGCGATCACTGGTATGTAACCGAGCACGCGCAGCTCGTGCGCCGCATCGAGCATCAGGCTCGAGCGAGCGTCGGGCAGGAACTCAATCAGCACTGCTTTCGTCTGATTGAGCGTCGGCACCTGGCCGCGCTGCACCAGCAGCACATCCTCTAGGTGGCGAATAAGGAATTCGCTGCCGGAGAGGATGGAGATGTGCGGGGCCAGTTGCTGACAAAAGGCAACGGTGGCCGCGTGATCGGCCTGCCAGTCGGCTGTCGGTTTGTAGCTATCGGTATGGGGCGTCAGCAACAGGGTGCTAATGTTACTGGATTGTGCCGCGAGCAGGAGTTCGCGACAAGCGGCTTCGCCGCAGGCGCCGTGCGGATCAGTGAGTGATAGGTGTAGATGCAGATCCAGCATTCCGTCGGGCATTGCGGCACCACCTTGTTCTTGGCATAAAGAGTAAGATTCTTCGCGGAGTTTACACTGAGCGTGCGAAGTGCTCAGAATGACACCGTCTGGAACGCAACACTGCGTGTTGATTGGCATGGCACCCGAAGGTGCGCCACCGACCGGCGGGCGCCAAAGGTGCAAGCCGATTCCCGCAAGCGGGAATCGCTTTATTGCAGATCGCAACACTTCGTGTTGCTGGCATGGCGCCCCTACGAGGGTCCACATGGCATGGAGCCAAGCGGGCATATCCCACGACATGCGGGTTAGGGATCGGCTCGGCATGCCGAGCCGCTACGAGGGATAAGTTGGACAGTCTCGCAAGCCGAGCCAGTACGCGACTCGATTGGGTCACTATTCGATAAATTCTCTGTCTACACGACATTTCCTGCCCTAAATTAGAAGATAAGAAGCCGGTAGAATATACCGGCCCTTTGCTGATCTGTCAGGAGGTCCTTCTGGGTCAATCGGCCACCTGGGTGGCAGCACAGAATGGGCACTGCAGGCCCGGTCTCCTGTGTTCGTTGTGTCGACAATAGGGCTGGGCGTAGGTGCAAAGACAGTAGGCGGTGTTATCCACCGGCTGCTGGCTACCCTCCGCCAGCATTACCAGGAAGTCGGCGGTGAAAAGGCCGAGTTGGGCGTTGCTCAGGCTGAGAGTCAGCGTATCGCTGGTGGTTGTGGCCACAACCTGGGTGCAGGTGGCGCACTGATTAACTTCGTGGATGGCATAGCCGTTGTCCACCAACTGCACTAGCTGGTGGACGGGAATGAGATGCTTATCCATGGAGCCCTCCGATAAGGTGCAAAGTGGGCTGAGCGCTGACTCGCAGAACAGCCAGTTATATAGAATACGATACTGACCGCAATTGTCCTGCTAGGGTTTGGATAAAATGGCTCGGTGAAGGGGTAATTTGCGGCGAATGGAGTTGCGTAACTGGTGGATTAGGACCGGGGTTTACTGCGCGGGGTGTGATAGAGAGGGCTGAAGCGGAGGACTATGGCACACAAGGAAAGCATATGCGGGGGCGGGATGAGGTAGCACCGCGACCAAGAACAGATTCTTCGCTGCGCTCAGAATGACCCGCTTGGGTGGGGTGCGTGAGCAACGAGCGTTGGGGTCAAGGCGGGCGGGGCGCATGCATGCGCCCCCTACGCGGCGTGGGGAGATAGGGATCGCCGTGAATGGAGGTTGGGGCGTAGGAAAGCCACCGGGGCGCATAGGCCTCGGTGGCTGAGTGTTTCGGGGATGGATTAGGCTAGACGAGGTGGCAGGCGACGCTGTGGCCGGGCGCGAGTTCGCGCAGGGGCGGCGTGTGTTGGGAGCATTCGGGCTTGGCCTGGGGGCAGCGGGTATGGAACTTGCAGCCTGGGAGCGGGTTGGCCGGGCTAGGCACGCTGCCCTGCAGGATGATGCGCTCGGCGCGAGTGGCCTGGTCGATGCTCGGCATGGCGGAGAGCATCGCTTGGGTATAGGGGTGCCGGGGCGAGGCGAAGAGTTGGTCGCTGCTGCCGGTTTCCACGAAGCTGCCAAGGTACATCACGGCGACACGGTCACAGAAGTAGCGCACCACGCCGAGGTCGTGCGAGATGAACAGATAGGTCAGCTGTAGCTGCTCCTTCAGCTCCTGCATCAGGGTGAGGATCTGCGCCTGGATGGAGACGTCGAGGGCGGCAATCGGCTCGTCGGCGACGACGAAGGCCGGGTGAAAGGCCAGGGCCATGGCGATCATCACCCGCTGGCACATGCCGCCGGAGAGCTGGTGCGGATACTCGCCGACTAGTTTTTCGGCACGGGGAATGCGCACCAACTGCAGCAGCTCGATCACGCGGCGGCGGTTGTCGGCGCTTCTGAGCGGTAGTTGCTGATGCTCCTCCAGTACCTCGCCAATCTGCTCGCCGATGCGGAAGACGGGGTTGAGCGCGGTCATCGGCTCCTGGAAGATCATCGAGATGTCGTTGCCGCGAATGGCGCGCATGGCCTCGGCGTCGAGGGCGAGCAGATCTTGCTGGTTGAAGAGTATCTCCCCCGCTGTCACCTGGGCGTTCGGCTGGGGCAAGAGGCCCATCACGGCCAAGCTGGTGACGCTCTTGCCGCAGCCGGACTCACCCACCAACCCCAGCACCCTCCCCCTCTCGAGTTGCAGGTCCACGCCGCGCACGGCGGGAACGAGGCCGTGATCTGAGCGAAAGCCTATGTGCAGGTTGCGAATGGCAAGCAACATGACGCAGCCCTCCCTACTTCTTCAGTTTTGGGTCGAGGGCATCGCGCAGGCCGTCGCCCAGAATGTTGATGGAAAGCACGGTGATGAGAGTCATGATGCCGGGGGGTATCCAGAGCCAGGGATACTTGGTCAGGGCGGTGAAGTTCTGGGCCGCCTGCAACATGCTGCCCACAGGGCCATGGGGGTTTTGCCACGCGGCGCAAGAAGGGCTAGGCCGGCGGGGCGCATGCATGCGCCCCCTACGGTGGTGA
>JAEZJZ010000110.1 GCA_023436245.1 Bacillota bacterium
ATATATTAGCCATTAATGTATATTTCTATATAAAAACAGTAGACAAAAAGAGCCCAGTCTAGATGAATGCTCCTCTAACTGGGCTCAGAGTTGGGTCAAGCGAAGGACTTTTTCAGTGGTCTCGGACCTGCTTATCGCTTCCTGCCCCAAACCTAGAGAAGTGCTCTGGATCCCAAACCCCTTTCCTGATGGACAGCTCCGTGCGGAGAGCTGTCCCTTTTCATGCATCGCCAACCGCAGGCAGAGAGCGATCCGTTTCCTACACCAGGTCAGACTCATTCACCCAGAATAGCGCGCAGAGTGCCAACTGTCGGGATACGGAGGGATTGTGCGCAAGAGAAACCTGACATCAGCTAACTTCTAGATTGCCGAAATTTCCGTCAGTAATGAAGTTATATGTAGCTTGAACTTCCAGCCCGAGTTCTGTATCATGTATGCATGCCCACTAGTTAGACAAATTCGATAAGTCAGATGACAGAGAGAATGGGGGGGAGATTCTTGGCAGATCGTGTACAGGAGCTCTGGCAAAGGATGAATGAGCTGACCGATGAGTTTGAAAGGTTGGAAGTGGAGATCAGAGCGCTGGAAGATGCAATCGCCGAGGATGAGTTGGGTGCGGGTCTCTTGGAGGATGATAAGCGCAATACCTTCCTAGATATGCGTGATTCCTATCACCGCCGCATCAGCAGCAATCGCCGGCAGTTGGCGCTGCTTGAGGAGCAGAGGTTAGCAAATCGTCTGGAGTTCCCACTGGTGAAAGAGCGGTTGGCAGTGGCGCAGGGGCGCCTGCATGCGGCCGAATAAGCAGAGAGCGAACCAGCCTTGGTTCGCTCTCTATCATTTCCGGCGTGACGAACGTATAACTACAGGCTAGAATTAGAGGAGATAGGACTGGGAATCGGTGCTCTGAAATGAGCTAGGTGCAACTAACGGCAGTCAAAGATCGTCATTACAGATAGACAAGCAGCAAAGGAGATGACTTCATGCGCAAAATCATCACGGCAATCGTCTGCCTCGCCCTGTTACTCACTCCCGTCCTGGGGGACCATCCTACCAGTGCCGCAGTGCCATTCAAGCTGGGTAATGAGGTGCTCTTGGAGAGTTATCGTCACCTGATTGAAGGCAAGCGGGTGGGGCTGGTCACCAACCCGACAGGCGCGAACAGCCAAGGCCAGCTACTGATGAACATCCTGGCCAACGACCCCAGCGTGAACCTGGTGGCGCTGTTTGGGCCCGAGCATGGACTGGACGGAAAGGCTTCCGCCGGCACAAGCGTGAAGTCGTACATCCATCCTGAGCTGGGAGTTCAGGTCCACAGCCTCTACGGAGACACGCGTAAACCCACAGGCGCCATGTTGGCCGGCATAGACGTTCTCCTGTTTGATATCCAGGACATTGGAGCCCGCTCATACACTTTCATCTCGACGATGAACTACTGCATGAAAGCTGCCCAGGAAAACGGAATTCCGTTCGTCGTGCTCGATCGCCCGAACCCGATCGGCGGTGAGATAGCCGATGGCCCGATGATGGAAGATCGGTACATCACCTTCGTTGGTGTCGACAATCTGCCCATGACGCATGGCATGACCATTGGTGAACTGGCCCGCTTCTTCAACCGCAAGATCGGTGTCGAGTTGACCGTGGTGCCGATGGAAGGCTATACGCGCGACATGATTTGGCAGGATACAGGACTGAAGTGGATTCCAACCTCCCCAATGATTCCGGATATCGCCGCTGCCTTTGGCTATGGCGCCACTGGTCTGGGTGAAGGAACCGGCGTGGGGCAGCAGGATACATTCAAATGGATCGGAATCAAGGGGATCGACTCCCAGCGCTTCGCTAACCTGATGAATGCGGCCAACCTGCCCGGTGTTGTCTATGTCGCAGAAGACCGCGGTTCATACGGAGGGGCTAGACTGAACATCACCGACTATCGCTCCTTCAACCCGGCTAAGAGCGGCATCTATGCTCTGGCCATTGCGCGCCAGCTGAAAACGTACACTGTGCCGAAATACAGTGCGGCCAGCGGCATTCCCATGTTTGAGAAGATTATGGGATCGGACAAGGTCGGCCAATGGCTGGAACAGGGCCTTTCCGCAAAACAGATTGAGGCTAAGTATACGCCTGGTGTCAATGCGTTCCGGCAGGAGCGCCAACTGTACCTGATCTACGGGTACATGGGCAAGGCGGGGCAGAATAGCGTGCTGGTCGACAACACTCCCATCTTCTTTGATGCCAGTCCCTTCATCGACCAGAACAATCGAGTGATGGTTCCGCTCCGGGCTATTGGCGAAGCGCTCGGCTCGACGGTGCAATGGAACCCGGCAACCAAACAGATCAGCATGCTGAAAGGAGATAAGACCAGTCTGCTAACCGTCGGCCAAAAGACAGCCACTGTGAATGGCGCAACCATGCAGATGGACACTAGCCCAGTGATCACCCAAAGCCGCACCATGGTGCCGGTCAGGTTCGTCAGCCAGTTCCTAGGGGCCGACGTACATTGGGAGAACCGCACAGTGTGGATCAAGACCAGATAAGCCCAGGCGGTCAGCTCCGTGAGCTGACCGCCTGCTTTGTGTCAGCGGGGACGGACCTTTTTGTCAGCGGGGACGGACCTTTTTGCCACACGCCATCGCCCAGGCGCTACGTTCAGAGCCTGCGGGGGCGGGAAAGGCCTTCTGTCTATCTACTTGTAAGCCCAGAGATTGTCATATACAATTAGGGGAGAATAAAAGGTTGGAGGAATAAGTCTAGATACGGAGGTGGACGAAATTGAAGAGATTAGTGGTCAACCCTGATCTTTGTAGCGGTTGCCTGAAATGCGAGGAAACCTGTTCAACAGCTTATCACAAGGAGAATCTGGCCGAGAAGTCTGCGATCAGAGTGACAGTGAACAACCCCAAACCGCTCGGTCATTCCATTTGCAATCAGTGCGGCGAGTGCATTGCCATCTGCCCGACCCAAGCCATCTATCGCGACAAGGCCGGCATCGTGCGCATTCGCAAGGCCGACTGCGTTGGCTGCCTCTCTTGTGTCGGGTTCTGCCCGAGCCTGTCCATGCGCTACCACAGCAGCCTAGTAGAGCCGTTCAAGTGCGTTGCTTGCGGGCTCTGTGCCAAGCAGTGTCCGGATCACGCACTTAGCATAGTGGACGTAGAGTAGGAGGAAGCGATATGAAAATTCAGGAAATGAAGGCCGCTCACCGTCTGCTGAAGGAGTTTCGTTACGATCTGCGCCCGGTAGAACGTGGCTATACAGATCAGACTCTCTATATCAATCTCACCGACAACCGGATCGAGGCCAAGCCCGTGCCGGCCGAGATGAAGGAGAAGTTCGTCGGAGGACGCGGCTATGGCATGTGGTATCTCTGGAACGCGATCGGGGCTGAAACCAAATGGAACTACCCCGAGAACGAGATTATCATTTCCAGCGGCCCAATCGGCGGCACCACCCAGTATCCCGGTTCTGGCAAGTCGCTGGTGGTGACGCTTTCCCCGATCACCGACGTGCCCATCGATAGCAACGTGGGTGGTTACTTTGGCCCCTTCCTCAAGTTCTCCGGCTGGGATGCACTCGAAGTTCAGGGCAAGGCGGAAAAGGATGTCATCGTTTACATCGATGGCGACGCTGGAGTGGTGCGCATCGACGAAGCACCGGCAGAAGCGGTGGACAGCCACGTCCTGGGCGAACAGCTGACCGAGATGTACGCTGAGACCGAGGCCGACAAGAAGAATATCTCCGTCGTCTCCGCTGGCACCGCCGCTGAACACAGCTACATCGGTTTGCTCAACTTCACCTTCTACGATCCCAGAAGAAAAGCTATCCGCATGAAGCAAGCCGGTCGGGGCGGAATCGGTACTGTCTTCCGGGATAAGCACATCAAGGCCCTCGTGATCAAGTTCAGCAGCGTCAAGGGAAACTCCAACCACCCAGCGGATCTGGCCAAGATCCAACAGGCCGGCGTCTCCATTCACCGTGAGATTCACGACTACGACGATGTACAGAATCAGATGCGCAGAACCGGAACCACGTATCTGGTGGAGATCATGGACAAATTTGATCTGCTGCCTGTGCACAACTTCAAGTACGGGGCTCACCCGGACTCAATCAACATTTCTGCCTCCAAGGTGTGGAAACAGTCGTTCAATCAGGGGCCATGCGATGGTTGCTGGTATGGCTGCACCTTGGCCTGCGCCAAAGTGATCGAGGGCTGGGAGCTGAAGACCGGTCCCTACAAGGGGAACACAGTAGTGATCGATGGCCCCGAATACGAAACAATTGCCGGGGTCGGCTCTAACTGCGGCATCTTCGATCCGAACTATGTTGCAGAGTGCAACTTCTACTGCGATACCTATGGCATCGACACCATCTCCTTTGGTACCACCATGGCCTTCATCATGGAATGCTATGAGTTGGGACTGATCACCAAAGAGATGACCGGCGGATTGGAGCTCCATTTTGGCAATGCCGATGCGGCCATGGAGACGTTGCACCGGATGTCCCGTGGCGAGGGATTCGGCAAAATCGCAGGCTTTGGTGTCCGTCGCATCAAGCGCTGGCTGGTCGAGGAGCACGGGGCTGATCCCGCCTTCCTCGAGGACATCGGCATGGAGTGCAAGGGACTGGAGTTCTCCCAGTACATGCCGAAGGAGTCGTTGGCCCAGCAGGGAGGCTACGGCTTGACCAATAAAGGACCGCAACACGATGAGGCCTGGCTGATCTTCGACGACATGGTCAAGAACCTGATGCCCACCTTCGACGACAAGGCGGAGGCGCTTTACTTCTTCCCGATCTTCCGTACCTGGTTTGGCTTGGTCGGTCTCTGCAAGCTACCATGGAATGACATCAAGCCGGTGGACAACGATCAGACCGTCAATCCTGCGCTGATCATCGAGCACATTCAGAACTCGTTGGATGTCTACAATGGAGTGACCGGTCAGAGTATCAATTTGGATCAACTGATCGAGCAATCTGCCCGTGTCTATAACCTGCAGCGTATCTTCAACCTGAAGCGCGGCTACGGACGTCGCATTCATGATCGCATCCCTTACCGGGCGATGGGACCGGTGACCAAGGATGAGTACGAGTCACGCCAGGAGCGTTATGACCAGCAATTGCAGCAGCTCTGGGGAGTGGATCTGACCGGCAAGACGACCGAGGAGAAGATGGCACTGCTGCGCCAGGTCCGCGAGCAGAACTACCAGAAACTCTGCGATGCCGTCTACAAGCGGCGCGGATGGACCACGGACGGAGTTCCGACCGTCGAGACGCTGCAGAAGCTGGGCATCGCCTATCCAGATTTGGTGGCAACCATAGAGCCGTATCAGGAGTAGAACGGCTACAAGCAAGCAAAGGCACCCGTTGTCAGATGGCAGCGGGTGCCTTTGCTTATAGACTGGCCAACCAGGCGTTGAATGAGGGCAGAATCAACCCCACGGCTGCACCCAACAGAAAACCGAGGTTGGTAATTGCTCGCAGTTGCTCGCGCATCACTCGCAGCAAGATTTCCTCCACCTCGACGATATCCATGCGATTGACTTGATCTTCAACTACCTGAGGCAGGCGCAGGGCCAACAGGACAGACTGTCCGTGTCTTTCAGCCAGATTGGTCAGCCAGCGGCAAGCCTGCGCGCTCCAAACGGAGAACCTTTCCTCAGAGACCTGCGGCAGCAGAGAGTGGACAGGGGTAGCCAGCATGCGGGCCAGCAGTCGATCAAATGCAGCCCGCAGGGACGTCTGCACCCCCGGATCTGTGAGAACCTCTTGCCAGATTCCGCGGAGCAGGGGCACCAATGGCTGCAGCAGTCTGCCCATCTCTGTGGCAGATGTCTGCCGGTCCGACGAACAAGCTTGGCCCATCTGCTGTCCCTTTATGCCGATCTGCATCATACTGCTGATCAACCTATCCGACCACGTACGGACGTTCTCTGAGGTTACCCCCTCCGGGAAGATGACCGCGAAGGCGCTGTTGACCGGCAGCTGCCAGGCCCGGTCCAGCAGACTCAGGGCCAGCGCGCTCAGTTCAGAGCGAATCTCCTCCTTGTCCAGCAGCGCGGGCAGGGCCCGAGCTAGGCGATCCTGATCTACGAACGCGGCTGCCAGCTTGAGCATGGGGCTACCAGCCAGCACCTGCCGGAGCAGACCCTTAATCACATCAACGCTCGCTTCAGTCTGGAGCGCCTCCTGCAGCCTGTCCAACCAGTCGGGCGATCGCTCCAGCACCAGTTGACGCAACCCATCCTGCAGATCTGACGGCATGAACTGCCCCAGCGGCGCTGCCTGCTGCTGCCATGCACTCGACACTCTGATCAGCAGGCCAGCGAGCGCGTCCTTCCAGGCCCGATCATCCTGCAGTGAGCCGAGAACCTGCCGTAGTCTGTCAGGCCCGGTGCTGACGAGTTGCTCGCGAAACGCCGTGAACAGCGCGGGACCGACTGCATCCAGTGCCTGACTGGCCCAAGTCGCTTTGCCGGGTTTCTGTACACCGCGTTGCAATGAAACCCAAACTTGCTCGGCTACTCGATCGAATATCGAGGACATCCCGTTTTCTTCCAACAGCTGCGCCACGCTCAAATCATCCCGGATCGCCGTAGCCCAGGCCTTCCTCATTGTCACAGCTAACTGCGTCTGCAGCTCTGGGGCGGTCAAAGCAGCAGTGAGTGTCTCAGGCGTAACCAAGTGACTGGCTACCGTATCGCCTAAGGCGGTGGCCAGCCTCGCCCTCTTTTTTGGAATCAGGCCAGGTGTAAAAGGAACCCTGCGCCCGAACAAGCGTTTTTCTTCTAGTGGCCAGAAGAGCATCCTGATCGCCAGCCAGTTGGTACCATAGCCGATCAATCCGCCGACGGCCGCGCTGCCAAGCAAGGGTAGAAGCATGCGTCTCAACTCCTCTCCACTTAGCATGCCCAATATGAATTCTAGGCGAGGTCGGCCATTCCTGCCCGACAGCAATCATACGGGACGTAGAAAAGGCTGGCCGATCGGCCAGCCCGTAATCTTGACATCCTAGCGAATTGTGAACTTCACGCTCGGTGAGTCTGGGTTAAGCACCGCAAAACCGAACCCTTGGGCTTGGAGACCCTCAATGATCCGTGGCAATGCCTCAACGGTGGTGGTCTTCAGCGGCGCATCGTGCATCAACACCACTGCCTGCTTCCGACCCTTAGCGCCGCTCAGCACAGTGCTGGCGATCACCTCTGCATCGACAACCGGACGACTGGTGTCAGCAGAACTGACATTCCAATCAAAGTACTGCAGACCGTCATCCGCCAGGCGGGCAACCAGACTCTTTGCCAAGTCCGGGCCGCCATACTTGGTGGTCATGCCGGTATTCGAGCCCCCGAGAAAGCGAGTGATCGTCGGTCGCTGTCCAACGACTTCATACAGAAAGTCCTGCAGGCGGTAGAGATTGTTCATGTAGGCGTCAACTGACTGGTAGGCGACCGCATAGTCATGCACGTAGCCGTGCAGGCCCAAAGCGTGGCCCTCGTCGACGATGCGATGATAGATGGCCCTGCTCTGTTCAGAACCGTTGGCAATCACAAAGAACGTTGCCTTGATGTCATACTGCTTTAGCAGATCGAGAATGGCAATCGTGTTAGCGCTCGGACCATCGTCAAAGGTGAGATACGCCGTCTTGCCGGTGCCCTGATTGTTGCTCTGTCCACGGCTCTCCAGATCGCGCAAGCGCCGATTGCTGTCGGCCAGACTCTGGTTGAGATCAGCATTCTGCTGCGCCAGAGACTGCCGTTCTGTTTCCAGTTCACGCACCATGGCCTGGAGATGCAGGGTGTTGAAAGTCAAAAATGATACTGCAACCAGCAAGACCGCGACCACGAGCAATATGCCCTTGCTTTTCATGCTATACTTCCTTTCTAGTTGCTTCGCAACAATCGCCTTCATTTAGATCGCACACAACATAGCTGTGTGCTGAGGAACAATCCGATAGTTGCTTCGCAACAATCGCCTTCATCTAGATCGCACACAGCATAGCTGTGTGCTGAGGAACAATCCGACAGTTGCTTCGCAACAATCTCTTTCATCTAGATCGCACACAGCATAGCTGTGTGCTGAGGAACAATCCGATAGTTGCTTCGCAACAATCGCCTTCATTTAGATCGCACACAGCATAGCTGTGTGCTGGTGTCTCTATCCTAACACTCGCCTGTCGATTTGTGCACTGTCAATCGCGAAAAGTGTCATAATCTGCTAGTGTTGAGTTCATCAATTCAGTCCTCTACTATCTATGACGAATTATCGACATATTTTGTTGCTGTCAAGAGCAGGAACACTCTGAGCTATTCGCAGCATAGACTGACGCAAGGGGGGTGCTCGCAGTGAACCAGCACGGCTGGAGAGACTACATAGCGGACGCGGAGATGGCATGGTTCAAAGTCTTTGACTCCGGGAGGCCGACCAGATTGAATATGCCCGACGGGGCTCCTTTGACGTTGATGCCCCCTCGGCTTGATACCCGGCAGAAGATCTATACGTTCTTTCGGCACTGGTGGGGCCCTCGCTTCGCCAGCAACATGCTGAATAACCTGCCCTTGCATGAGCATGGCGGCAGGTTATGCATGATCGCTTACGACTTTCCGCCCATTTCAATGACCCCCAGAACGGTCTCGCTGGAAGGGAGAGAGGGGGACACCTTTCGCCTCCATGCTACCCTGTACGGCGGCCTGCCGGAGGAACACATCAACTACCTGGTGGTTAAGAACCAGCTAAACCATAGAATGATGATCGTGAGGAGAAGCTGCGCCGAGTCAGACTTTCGCTATCAAGGTTATCCACGACCGGAAGAATAGGGAATGAAGGCAGACAGGGGGCGACGGAAGAGTCGTCTCCTGTCTGCTGTGAAGGGCTGGAGTTGCGGCATCGTGACATGTGAAGGCATTCCCGAAACTCCCCTTGGCGGCAACCAGAGGAGAGGGATCGGCTCGGCAATGCCGAGCCACTACGAGTGGCTGTTCTGGGTGCTGCTGAAACCTGGAAGGAGGCAGACGATTCTTGCATTTTGAACAGAATCGGTGAACGCCCTGCACAGTTGACTGCCACAAGCCAGCAAGGTCAACAGCAGCGCTTTTTGGAACTGCGCTTAACGCGGCAAAACTGCTAGAATCCTGCTATGGGTCAAAAATAGGATGGAGCTGCGCCAGAGCGGGAAGACATCAGTCGTGACGCAGTCCTAGCCCGTACGGAGGTAAGTGATGCCAAGAAGTGTAGACAGCCCGTTGCGGCATATCTGGGACGATCTGCAGGGCAGATCTCTGGGAAGCCGTCTGGATCGCAATATCCGACTGAACATCTACCATGGCGTATTGAACATGACCGCCCTGAACATGGTGCAACCGTTCATCTCCATCTTCGCCATGAAGCTGGCGGCAAGTGACTCCCAGGTGGCACTGCTCTCGTCAGCTCCGGCCGTGGTCAGCCTGCTGGCGATGATCCCGGGCGGCAAATATGCCGACGCGCAACCGCAGAAGAAGCGAATCACCGCTGTCTTCTTCCTGATGCACCGCATCTTCTGGCTGCTGATGGCCATGATCCCGTTCTTCTCCAGCAACTTGCGTGCAACTCTGCTGGTCGGGGTCGTCGCTCTGATGAACCTGCCCGGAGCCATGGCCAACGTCTCCTGGCAGGGCTTCATCGGGGGAGTTGTACCCCAGAACAAGCGTGCTGACGCCTTCGCCGCCCGCAACCGCGCCATGAACATTGCAGGAACTGCGATGGTGCTGATCGTCGGCCGCTTGCTGGACATGATGTCTTTCCCGATCGGCTATCAGATCGTCTTCTGCGGAGCGTTTGTCATGGCTCTGATCGAAATCTGGGTCTTCACCAAGATCGAAGAAGACGTTCCGGCAGACGCCAAGCGGTTCCAAGGGGCAGACTTCTGGAAGAACTTCGGACGCTCGTTCATCGCGGACATCAAGGAGATGAGCAAGAGCAACCGCTTCTTGCGCTACACTGCCGCCTCTATCTTCTTCTATTTTGCTTGGCAAGCGCCGTGGCCGCTGTTCTCCATTTATCAGTTCCGAGTGCTGAACGCGAACAACATGTGGATCAGCATCCTCAACTTGACCAACACTGGCGGCTCCTTGGTGGGATACGGCTTCTGGGCTCGCTATATGAACAGACACGGCACCTTCAAGACCTTGTTTGCTTCCACGGTCGGCATCTTCATTGTGCCAGTGGCTTATGCCTTTTCCACCAATCTGTATATGATCTCTTTCTTTAACTTGGTGACCGGGGCAATCTTCTCCGGGGTGAACTTAGCCTTGTTCAACGCCTTACTGGAGGTTGTGCCGGAAGACCGGCGCACCACCTACATTGCGTACTACACCACCGTGGTCAACTTCGCCACGATCTTCGCGCCGCTGACTGGCGTCGCCATCTACAAACTGGTCGGTTTCCGCTATGCATTCCTGATCACTGCCGCATTGCGGCTGCTCGGTAGCCTTACCTTCCTCGTGATCAGTCGCCTGGAGGCGCGCGATCGCAACTTACTGGCAGCGGAGGCATGAGCAAAAACAACACGCAGAAAACAGGGGCGGCTCAGCGCTGAGTCGCCCCTGTCTTGTTGCCCAAACAACGCCCAGCGTTGCTTTCGATAGTCGCCTTAAGGGTTGGCTGTCTTCGCCTGCAATGTGTCCAACAACTGCCCGATAATCTCCAGTTGCCGTCCCATCTCTGCCCAATCTCCGTTGCTCTGAGCCTGATTGAAGGCTTCGTAAGCTTGGTTCAGCCGATCGCTGAGCTGCTTGATCGTCGCCTCGCCATCGGTGGGGGGCTGGTTCGGGTCAATAGTGCCAGGCGCAGTCGGAGTGCGGCCGAGTACGGCAAAGATGGCCTCTCTGAGCGTAGTGTGCATGGCCACCCTCTCTTTGGTGGCCACAATCACGCGCTTCAGTTCCGGCAGATTGTTGCTGCCGGAGGACAGAAGGTAAACAGGCTCGACATACAGCACCGTGTTGCCCACGGGTAGAACCAGCAGATTGCCGCGAATGACCCTGGAGCCGGACTGGCTCCAAAGAGTCATGGCCGAAGAGATCTCTGTATCCTGGTCTATCCTGGCTTCAATCTGCATCGGCCCTTGCACCACTGTCTCTTTGGGGAAACGATACAGACTGAGTTCTCCATAATTTGCGGGATCGTTGCGAGCCGCCAGCCAGGCGATCATGTTCAGTTTCGGGTTCTCCTCCGTGCCGGCCGGCGTGATCGGCAGGATGGAGACGAACTCTTCGCTTCCAGGCGGATTACCGGGCAGCGTCATCAGCGTATAGTAGGGTTCGACTGGCGTGATGTTACTCTCATACTTCTCCTGAGCGATCCTCCACAGATCTTCCCGGCTGTAGAAGAGCGAAGGATCCGTTATGTGATAGACATTGAGCATGTTCGCCTGCAGCTGCAAGTATGTCTGCGGATAGCGCAGATGAGACTGTAAGCTGGTTGGCATGTCGGTCAAGGGTTTGATCAAGCCGGGGAAGATGCGCTTGATGGTCTCAATTATCGGATCCGCATCATCCGCCTGATAGAAGTTGACTTCGCCGTTGTAGGCATCCACAACTGCCTTGACCGAGTTGCGAATGTAGTTGGTTCCCCCCGCAGTCAGCGGCTCTGAGTAGGGGAACATGTTCGTCTGGGTATAAGCGTCGATGATCCAGTAAATCTTGCCGTCAGCAATCACCGCATACGGGTCGTTCTCAAACTGCAGGAACGGGGCAATCGTCTGCACGCGGTCCAGCACGTCGCGATGATAGAGCACCTTGCTCGTCGGCTGAATGTCATTGGAGAGCAGGAGGGTGGCATTGCCAAAACGCAGAGCGAACATCAGCTTGTTGAAGAAGCCCAGGCTGACTCCGCCGGTGCCTTGATACACCGTGGTCGCATAGGACTCGCTGCCCTGCGGGTAGTCAAATTCCGGCTGATTGGTGTTGACGATGGCATAGGAATCGGTCAACTCGCCAAAGTAGATCTGCGGCGTGGTGACAGTCAGCTCGGGCGAATCGCTCTTGGGTGGAATATCCCCCACCAAGAACTCAGGCTGCCCTTGAGCGTCCACGCGATTGACCGGCGACACGACCACACCATAGCCATGCGTGTAGACAAGGTGCTGAGTGATCCAGGTTCCCTGCGTCTGCTGCATCTCGCGCACGCTGAGCATCAATTGCTGCGGTTTGCCATCGATCAGGTAGCGGTCGATGTCGATGTCATTGAAGCGATAATAGGGTCGAATGCCCTGCAATTGCGAGTAGGACTGACTGAGCAGGCGCCAGTCGAGCAAACGGATGTTTTCGATCGTCTGTGGATTGTCCTCCAGTGTGGCCTGCGTGAGGGCAGCGGGGGCAGGCAATTCCGCTTCGATGATCCGGTTCAGACCAAATCCGTAGCGGGTGAAGTCGATGTTGTTCTTGATGTACGGTGATTCGCGCTCCAACTGATTCGGTTCAACGCTGAATCGCTCCACGAAGCTGGGGTAGAAGCCTCCCACCAAAACGGAGAGCAGCATCAGAGCAGCCGGCAGAACCACTGCCAGCCTCACCCGACGCAGGAAGGTGTTGATCAGGGCTCCCACTGCCAAGGCTAGACTGAGAATGAGCAACACCCGGTAGATCGGCAGCGACGCAAACATGTCGGTATAACTCGCTCCGAAAGCCACCCCGCGCGGTGAATACACCAGTTGATCGATGTCCAGCTTATACCCGATCGCCTTGGCCCCAAGCACAAAGGCCAACAGCCCAGAGAGATGGGCGATGGCGCCGCGCGAGCCGGGGTTGCGGCTCTGCAACAGTCCTGCCAGAAAGTAGAGGCCAGCCACAGCCAACAGCACCATCACGAACAGGCCGAAGAACGCCCGGAAGAGATAGAGGAGAAAAGGCAGCGAGAAGACATAATAGGAGACGTCCTGGCCAAACAGGGGATCAGCCAGCCCAAACGCAGTCGGCTGGAGGAACATTTGGAAGTTCAGCCACTGACCGTTGGCGCCTGCGCCCACCAACAATGCCAAGAGCAAGGCAATCCCGAATAGACCCCAGGTGACATAGCGGCTACTCAGGAAGTCATCGACATAGTCCATGTAGTTCTGCTGGCTGGGGAAGTAGCGGACGTTACTCTCATCCACAACCCCACGCATCCGACGTGAGAGGTGACGGCGGATCAGCACCAGATTCACAAAGACAAACAGGAAGGCGACCGTGCCGTTCACGAGAGACACCACCAGCCTGGACAACAGTGACTTCCAGAAGACGCCGAGATAGCCCATGCTGCCAAACCAGAGCCATTCTGTGTAGAAACCGGCCGAAGAGACGATAATGGCAATTAGAATAACCAGCGGAACTAGGATAACCGTCCACCTGCGCATGCAGTGCCCTCCTTGCAGGAAAACTTATACAGCAGTTTTCCTCAATTATAGTTTCCCGATCCAAACTCTCCAATCCTTCTTTTGTACGAGTTTGCAGGAAAAGCATGGTGCAAGGGAGTGCACCAAAATGCCGATAGCCATCTGCTGTCAGCCGGAATTGACTGGGGCTTGATTCCAGAGGACAGCAGGGATTACCTTGAGCGTGGAGAATCCAAAGGTACAGAACTGGAGACTGAACTAGGAGGCTAATGAACATGGAAGTGCTGATCGCCGCTGCCAAGACACACAAATACTCTGTCTCCGAGAGTGGGGACAGCCTGGAAGTCACCGAGCGTCCCAAGGGTGGAATCTCGGTGATCCTCGCTGACGGGCAAGGCAGTGGACGTTCTGCCAGACTGAACAGTTGTCTGATCACCGCCCGTTGCGTTTCACTGATCAGCGATGGTGCGCGCGATGGGGCAGTGGCCCGCGCGGTGCATGATCTGCTTTTCGCCAGTCGCGACGGCAAGGTGTCGGCAGAGCTCTTGATCGTCTCCGTCGATCTGGCGAGCAATGAGCTCCTCATTTCCCGCAACTCCGCTTGTCCAGTGCTGGTGCTGCGAAACGACGCAATGCAGGCACTGCAAGGTGAATCAGGCCCTATCGGCGTGCGCGAGCAGACAAAGCCGTTGATCGACGCAATGCCCTTGGCCCCTGGAATGACCATCGTCGGATTCTCCGACGGCATCTGGCAAACCGGTCGCTATACAAACCGGCAGTGGGGCTTGGTCGAACTGGAGAAACTTCTGCGAGCGGAAGCAACAGATCCGCGTCGGCTGGCGGACAGCATCCTGGCCGAGGCGCTAGACCGCGATCAAAACCGGCCGCGGGACGACATGTCCGTATTTGCCCTCACCATACAACCGCGGCGAAAAGAGAGCAAGATACGCACGCTCGATCTCAGCTTTCCCATTTAGCCGTTTTCCGACCTAATACGCTGACCAGTGCGCAAAGCCACTGGCCAATCGTTCACAGATTGCTCTCCGCATGGAAAGGGGCTGACCGGTGTGGGCGAATTCGTAATTGGTGTGGTTGGGAACTGCGCCTCGGGCAAGACTACTCTAGTGCAAGGCCTCAGCCAACGGGGTTTGCGTGCCGTGAATATTCCTCAGGAGCACAGCGTCTCACCGCGCTTCTGGCGACGGCTAGGTGTCGACTACCTGGTATCGCTCAGTTGCACACTGACCGCTGCCAGAAACCGGCGCAAGATCCCCTGGGGGCAGGAACGGCTTGCCGCGCAAGCCGAAAAGCTCAGCGATGCCCGGCGGCATTGCCAACTGCACCTGGATACTGATGATCTGACCATCGAGCAAGTGCTAGGGATCGTGCTCGAACAGGTTTCAACATATAGAAAGGGGTTAGCTGCTGATGGAGAAGATAACACTAGCAAGTCTCCGGCACCACCCGAAGGTGGAGACGTATATTCGCTTTGGGCATGAGCACCTGGGAGTGATGGGCTTCACCGAGCACGGATTCCGCCATGCGACCTTGGTCTCAACAATCTCGCACCAAATCATGCAGCGCTTGGGCTATGAGGAACGAGAGGCAGAGCTAGCCGCTATCGCCGGCTATCTGCACGACATCGGCAATGTGATCAGCCGCCAGGATCATGGTGGCACCGCAGCAATCATGGCCATGCAGCTGTTGGAGCAGTTGGGGATGCCCTATGAGGAGATCGCGGTGATCGGAGGGGCGATCGGCAACCACGAAGAACAATATGGCGTGGCTGTCAACCCGGTGGCTGCCGCCCTGATTTTGGCGGACAAGTCGGACGTGCATCGCTCACGCGTGCGCAACCGGGACCTGGCTACCTTCGATATCCACGACAGGGTGAACTATGCGGTCACGCACTCGTTCGTGCGGGTGGATTCAGAACCTCGCCTGATTACCTTGGAACTGACCATCGATACCGACGTGAGTTCCATCATGGACTACTTCGAGATCTTCCTCACTCGCATGGTGATGTGCCGGCGAGCTGCCACACTGCTCGACGCCAAGTTTGCCATCGTGATCAACGGCACGAAATTACTGTAGCGGCGGATTCTACACGAACAAGAATCACTTTATTGAGATCGCAACACAAAGTGTTGCTGAGGTACAAGCTGATTCTTGGCAAGCAAGAATCACTCTATTGAGATCGCAACACAAAGTGTTGCTGAAGGAGATGTGAGTTATGAGTCAACCATCATCAGCCCCCAGTCTCTTCCCCCCCAATGCGGAAAGCAAGGTGCAACGCGTGATCGCCGTGATGAGCGGCAAAGGCGGAGTGGGCAAATCATCGGTCACAGCCATGCTGGCCATCGGCCTGTCTCGGCAAGGAAAGCGGGTCGGAGTGTTGGATGCCGACATCACCGGCCCCAGTATTCCCAAACTGTTTGGCGTTAAGGGGTCACCAGAGGCCACGGCTGCAGGCCTGATGCCCGGCGTCAGCCGGCAGGGAGTCAAGCTAATGAGCATGAACCTGCTGCTCGGTGATGAGGAAACACCGGTAATCTGGCGGGCGCCACTGCTCTCCCAGGCCATTTCCCAGTTCTGGACGAACACCGTTTGGGGAGAGTTGGATTTCCTGCTGGTGGATTTGCCGCCAGGTACCGGCGACGTGCCCCTAACAGTGATGCAATCCCTGCCTCTGTCCGGCGTGGTCATGGTCACATCGCCGCAATCGTTGGCGATGATGGTGGTGAAGAAGGCTGTGAACATGGCAGAGAAGATGGACATTCCCATCCTCGGTCTGGTGGAGAACATGAGCTACGTGCAGTGCCCAGGCTGCGCAGATCCATTCTACCTCTTCGGCAAGGGCAAGAGCGATGAGCTGGCTCGGGCAATGGGGGTACCGCTGCTCGCAACTTTACCGATTGACCCGCAGATCAGCGAACTGGGTGACAAGGGACAACTGGAGGATTACCAGAGCCCGCTCGTGCAGACTCTGGCAGCCGAAATGCTGAAGACGCTAGCGTAATTGGACAGGCAGCAAAAAACCGCCCGTGCAGGGCGGTTTTTAGGTTGCATCAATTTTCTACTTGTCGGCGTTGCGATCGAACAGGCGGCCGCTACCAGCAAACAGGAAGAGCGGGAGACCAAAGCCCAGGAAAGCGATCAAAAGCTTTTCCATCGTGTTTTCCCTCCTAACATTGCCTCGTTAGTTCGAGTATAGGATATTCACGTCCGGGCGGTCAATGCTTGTATACAAAGTGCAAATAGCAAAATATGCGTCACTTGCTTAATTAGTCACAACACTTAGATTGTCAAAACCATTTTATATTTGGGCAAATTCTCCCGACGTCGATGGAGGCATCGATAATTGCTCAGAGGCTCGGAAACAACCGATTTCGACGTCAGCAGATAGTGTTAAATATTGATTACAGGCAAGCAAGGCAAAGAGGAGTTCTCCTACCCAGGTCAAAAGATGAATGAGGTGAAATCCGATTCTTGGCAGGCAAGAATCGCTCTGTTGCAATTGCTACTCACAGAGTTGCTAAGGTTGCCCAAACCACGTCAATTGGGGCATTCGGCATGGGAAACACTGGCTATCTACAGCCATTTTGACTATGATTGACAGGCTTTTAGGGCAACAACTATACTAGTGAATAGGCTCTACTCAGGAGAAGGAGGAGAATAAGCGGAATGAAGTTCAAGTACCTAGCAGCGCTACTTGCCCTCATAGCCATCTTGGGGGGAGCAGTCTATTTTGGCTACAAGCCACTGGCGAACGCAATCACCCTCGGTCTGGACATCGAAGGTGGCATCACGGTGCTGCTTGAGGCGGTGGAAAAAGAGGGTGTGACCATCGACGATGACACCATGAACCGGGCGCTGGCCATCATCAGCAACCGCGTGAACAGCCTCGGTGTCACTGAACCAGAGATCCAGCGGGAGGGTTCACACCGCATTCGCATTTCCCTGCCGGGCTACAGCAATCAGGAAGAAGTGCTTTCCGTGATTGGCAAGACGGCCCAGCTGGAGTTCATGGACATTGAGGGCAAGGTATTTCTCACCGGCGAGAGCCTGAAAGACGCCCGTGAGCAAATGGATCAGACTACCGGCGGTGCCTACGTGCAGATCAAGTTCGACGATGCCGGCGGTCAGAAGATGCGCGAGTATACCAAGAGCCATGTCGGCGGCAACATGCTGATCGTGATGGATGGCGCGCTCATTTCGGCGCCTGGCATTCAGGAAGAAGTCGGTGCTGAAGGCGTAATCAACAACATTCCGACACTGACAGAGGCGCGTAACCTGGCGATTATGCTACGTTCCGGCGCGTTGCCAGTGGCACTGGAAGTACGCGACTTCCGGGCTGTCGGCCCGACTCTGGGACAGGTTTATTTGGACAGGAGCATCTACGCTGGTGCCATCGGCATCGCGCTCGTCTTCCTGTTCATGCTGCTGTCCTATCGCACGTTTGGCCTGCTGGCCAATATCGCGCTGGCACTGTACACCTTCCTGACACTTGGACTGTTGGCGGCGCTTGGAGCCACACTTACCTTGCCTGGTATCGCCGGCCTGATCCTGGGTATCGGCATGGCGGTGGATGCCAACGTGATCATCTTTGAGCGCATTCGGGAAGAGCTGCGCAGTGGCCGCTCACTGCGCGCATCGATCGGAGCCGGGTTCCACCGCGCAATGCTCACCGTGGTCGACTCCAACGTCACCACCCTGATCGGCGCTGGTGCACTCTACTACTTTGGCACTGGCCCCATCCGTGGGTTCGCTGTCACGCTGTCTCTCGGCATCGTAGTCAGCATGTTCACAGCAGTTGTGGTCAGCCGCCTGTTGGTCAACCTGCTGGTCAATGCCAATCTGACCAAGTCGCCTGCCATTCTCGGCGTAGGGGGAGGAGTGACGAAATGAACATCATCGGCAAGAGAAAGCTCTTCTATGGTCTCTCACTGCTCCTGATCTTGGCCGGAATTATCGGCATGGTGATGAACCACGGACTGAATTTGGGCATCGACTTCAAGAGCGGTACCATCATTGAGATCGACCTGAATCAAGCCTTCAACGTTGACGAGATCAAGTCAGTGCTGCAGCCGTTCAACGTGAGCAGCAACGTTCGCGCCCTGGGCACATCCGGTACAGAAGCGGAGATCCGCACGGAAACGCTCGACGAAGACAAGCTGGCAGCAGTGCTGGCTGGTATTCGCTCCAAGTGGCCCGATGTGACAGTGCAGGTGCCTGCCACGGTTGACCCGGCGTTCAGCGTGGAGTTAGTCAATCAGGCCCTGCTGGCCCTGTTGGTGGCCGCTGTGGGTATGGTGCTCTATATCACTTGGCGCTTCGAGTTCAAGTTCGCCATTTCGGCGATCGTGGCGTTGCTGCATGACGTGTTGATTGTGCTCGGATTTTTCGCCATTTTCCGGGTGGAAGTGAACGGCGAGTTCGTGGCTGCGATGCTCACCATCGTCGGCTATTCCATCAACGACACGATCGTCATCTTCGACCGTATCCGCGAGAACATGGGTAACGCCAAACGGCGGGATGACATCGAACAGATTGCCAACCACAGTGTGGTGCAGTCGATGCGCCGATCCATCAACACCTCAGTGACGACGCTGATCGCCATCGGAGCCGTGCTCATCTTCGGCGGGGCTACGCTGAAACCGCTGGCTACCGCCTTGGTGGTCGGTATCATCGCCGGTACCTATTCCTCAATCTTCATCGCCAGCTCTGTCTGGGTTGACTGGAAGAAGCGGGCCAAACAAGCCTAATAGTCAAGACAGGAAGCCAGGCAGACTTGCCTGGCTTTTCGCATGCTATAATCAACTAAAGAGATTCGACAAATGCCCACCTGGGCACTCGGGAGGTCAGCATGACGGAATACACGCCAATGATCAGACAATACCTGGAGGTAAAGGCAGAGCATCCGGACTGCCTGCTGTTTTTCCGCCTCGGAGACTTCTATGAGATGTTCCTGGAGGATGCCGAAGAGGCCGCCAAGCTGCTGGAAATCACCCTCACGGGCAGGGATGCCGGTTCGGCCGGTCGCATTCCCATGTGTGGGGTTCCTTATCATGCGGCAGAAATCTACATAGCCAAACTGATCGTGCAGGGAAAGAGGGTGGCCATCTGTGAGCAGGTGGAGGACCCCTCGCAAGCCAAGGGGCTGGTGCGGCGGGAGGTGACCCGGATAGTCACTCCCGGCAGCGTGTTGGATGCGAGCATGCTCCCGGCCGGACAGAACAACTACCTGGCTTGCCTGCTGCAGCACGGTCAGGCTTTCGGTTTGAGCCTGGTGGAACTGTCTACTGGAGAGGTGCTGGTGGGCGAGTACGAGGGGGGCAGCCTGCCGCCGCGCCTGGTCGATGACTATCTGCGGCTGCAGCCGGCGGAGGCCCTGCTCGGCGGCAAACTGGCCGAAAGCGAAGCGGCTCTGCGCATGCTGCAACTGGCCGGAACGATGACCAAGAGCATACTGTCGGTTGAGGAGTTCAGCCAGGCGCGCGCCGAGCGAGTCTGCAGAGAGCAGTACCCCGGAGTTTCAACATCAGGGTTGCCGGAGCAGGGCCTGCGAGCCTTCGCTGCTGCCCTGCGCTATTTGCAGCAACTGCAACAACAGCCGCTGCCGCACCTCAAGTTTCCGAGAGACCTGCGGCAACCGACTGTGATGTACCTGGATCTGGCTACCCGCCGCAACCTGGAGCTGACCAAAGGCAACCGGGAGACGGGAGTTGCCGGTTCACTGCTGGCGGTACTCGATCAAACCGTATCTTCGCTGGGAAGTCGCGAAATCCGGCAATGGATCACCCAGCCGCTCTGTGACCTGCCGCAGATTCAGGCCAGATTGGACGCGGTGGAGGAACTCAGAGAGCATAACCTACAGCGGGACAAGTTGCGTGGACTGCTGCGCGGCGCTTACGACCTGGAGAGGCTGGCTGGGCGGGTCGCGACCGGGCTGGCCAACGCACGCGATCTGTTGGCGCTGGGGAAGACCCTCAGCATCCTGCCGGAGCTACAGGCGCAGCTGGTCGGGCTGCGGACCGAACTGCTTACTCGTTCTGGTGATCAGCTGCAGCTGCTTCCGGAGCTGACCATTGAACTCGAACGGGCGCTATTGCCGGAACCTCCGATCAGTCTGCGCGAAGGCGCACTATTCCGCCCCGGCTACAGTCCGGAGCTTGATGCCATCAGCCAAGCTGCAGAGGAAGGGAAGGCTTGGCTGGCCGAGCTAGAGGCGCGTGAGCGCGAACGCACCGGCATTCGTTCTTTGAAGGTGGGCTTCAACAAGGTGTTCGGCTATTATCTCGAGGTGACCAAATCCAATCTGGCGCAGGTGCCGCCAGACTACATCCGCAAGCAGACGCTGGTCAACGCCGAACGCTACATCACCGAGGAACTCAAGTCCCGGGAAGATGCCATTCTGGGCGCGGAGGAGCGGGAGAAAGCACTGCAATACGAACTCTTTGTGCAGTTGCGGCAGCAGGTGGCTCAGCATGTCCCCGTGATTCAAAGGAACGCGTCAATTCTGGCCAGCCTGGATTGTCTGCAAGCCCTGGCGGAAGCGGCAGTAAGGGGGCGCTACTGTAAGCCCAGCCTGACGGAGGATGGCACCTTGCAAATAGCAGCCGGCAGGCACCCGGTGGTAGAACAGGTGGTCGGGCGCAGCCAATATGTGCCAAACGATTTGCAGATGAACCCAGGCGAGCTCTTGGTGATCACCGGGCCGAACATGGGCGGCAAGTCCACCTACATGCGACAGATCGCCCTGATCGTGCTGATGGCCCAGATGGGCAGTTTCGTACCGGCCGACTCAGCCAGAATTGGCCTGGTGGACCGCATCTTCACCCGAGTAGGGGCAGCGGACGACCTGTTCTCTGGCCAGAGCACCTTCATGGTGGAGATGACCGAGAGCCGCACGGCGCTGACGGAAGCGACCAAGCATAGCCTGATTCTGTTTGACGAACTGGGCAGAGGGACGAGCACTTATGACGGCATGGCCATCGCGGAAGCGATCATCGAGTATGTACACCAGAACCTGGGTGCCAAGACACTGTTCTCTACCCACTACCATGAACTTACTTCATTGGCTGATCGCCTGCCGCAAGTGAGAAACGTCTGCTGCCAAGTTGCTGAGCAGCGAGGTGAGTTGATCTTCTTGCGCCAGGTACGTGACGGGCGGGCAGACAAGAGCTACGGCATCAATGTCGCCAAGATGGCCGGCCTGCCTTTGCCCGTGATCCAGCGAGCCAGGCAGATCCTGCGCCGTCTTGAACAGCGCACCCCAGCGGAGGCCACCCTGCAACTGACGCTGGGCGACTTGATGCAGGAAGAAGCTCAGGCGGAAGTGGCAGCCGCCAGTAATGAGCCGCCCGCTGAATGGACGCGGCTGATCGCAAGCATGCGCGAACTGGATGTCGAATCTCTAACCCCGCTGGCGGCACTCAACCTGCTGGCCAAATGGAAAGAGGAACTGCAGTAGGAGGTGACGTCATGCCCAAGGTTCGAGTTCTGTCCGAGGAAGTCGCCAATCAGATTGCCGCTGGTGAGGTGGTAGAGCGACCAGCCTCGGTGGTGAAGGAGTTGGCCGAGAATGCACTTGATGCCGGGGCTACCCGCATCGACATCGAAATCCGTCAAGGCGGTCTGGAGCAGATCGTGGTCAGCGACAACGGCTGCGGGTTGGCCCCGGATGATCTGGTGCTGGCGTTCCAGCGTCATGCCACCAGCAAGCTGCGCCAGGCGGAGGACTTGTTCGGAATCAGCACCCTTGGTTTTCGCGGCGAAGCGTTGCCCAGCATCGCATCCGTGGCCAAGGTGCTGGTCAAAACCAGAGAACGGGACTCCGCCAACGGCTGGAGCCTGGCAATTTTGGCAGGGGAGCAAAACGGACCGGAACCGTGCGGCGCTCCGATCGGCACCACTATCACCGTAGATTCTCTTTTCTACAACACCCCGGCTCGGCGCCAGTTCATGAAGTCCCCAGTGGCAGAAGCCGGGCGCATTCGCGAACTGATCGCCCATATGGCCCTGGCCGCGCCGCAGGTGGCCTGGCGACTGATGCAGGATGACCGCATAGTCTTGGAGACGACAGGTAACGATCAGCTACAGGATGCTGTTCTCGCCATTTACGGGCGTGAGGTAGCGGAGCAACTGATTCCGGTGGAGGGGGGAGGGACTCCTGTCAGCATCCGGGGACTCGTCAGCCGCCCAGAGTTGACCCGCAACAACCGGCGTGATCAGGTGTTCATCCTAAACGATCGCTTGGTGCAGTGCCGCTCGCTGTCCGTTGTGTTGGCCGAGGCCTATCGTTCCTTGCTGCCTGCTGGCCGGCATCCGCTAGCCTTCTTGCACCTGACACTGCCGCCTGAGACGGTGGATGTGAATGTGCACCCGGCGAAAACAGAGATTCGGCTGCGCGAGGAACGCCAAGTGGCGGCTGTCCTGCACCGCGTGCTGCGTCAGACCCTGGAGGCGACCGGTCAGGTCCAGGCAGCCGCTAGTGTGCCTCTGGAGCGCCTGGCAGCAGCCCAGAGCGTGAGAGAGACCAGCGCCTCATCTTTGACGTCTTGGGCACAACCGCGGCTGGAGCCGTCAGTTGGCAGAGACTGTCACGAAGAGCCGCAGGTGCCGATCAGCCTGCAGCAGATGAAGCAACAGTTGCTTGGCCTGGAGCCTAGTCCATGGACGGCGGCCAGACCGACCATTCCGGCGCCCACGGTGGCCCCGCATGCCGCTGGAGAGCAACCCATCCCGACGATGGCGACTGCGCCGGACAGGGATACGATGAGTGACGCCTATCGCCTGCTCGGTCAGGTGCTCGCCAGCTATCTGGTGGTTGAGCGATCGGACGGAGTCTGGCTGGTGGACCAGCACGCTGCCCACGAACGCATAGTCTACGAGCAGTTATCCGGCCAAGCAGCCAGGAGTGCTGCTCACACCACCCAGCAGCTGCTGGTGCCATACACGCTCCAGCTCGGTCCGCGGGAGACAGCTGTGCTGGAGGCTAGCGTTGCGGAACTGGCCACATTAGGCTTTGATCTACAGCATTTCGGAGGGCAGACCTGGCTGCTGCGCAGCCTGCCCACCGTCTATCGCGGACGCTTTCGTCCCGAGCAGTTTGCTGATTTGGTCAGTGAACTGGCGGAGGACTACCGCGGCGACAAGCAACTGGACCGGCGGGAGCAAATCCTGATTCGCCTGGCTTGCCAGAGTGCAATCAAGGCAGGACAAAGAATGCAGCACGCAGAGATGGTGGAGCTCCTGGATCAGCTCTGGCAGACCAGACTGCCGTTCACCTGCCCGCATGGTCGCCCCACGGCGATCAAGTTCGGCCAGGACCAACTGTTTCGACTATTTCATCCTTAGGTTCTGCCCATCTGCCTCACGGGGAGCGATGTAAGAGTGGAAAGACTGCTAGTGATTGTCGGACCGACCGCCGTTGGCAAAACCGAACTATCCCTGACCCTGGCCAGGCAACTGCAGGGCGAGATCATCTCGGCCGACTCGATGCAGGTTTACCAGGGCATGGACATTGGCACGGCCAAGCCAACGGCTGAGGAGCAACTGGCTGTGCCGCACCACCTGATCGATGTGGTCAAGCCGGGCGAGCCGTTCAGTGTGGCGGATTATCAGGGCCTGGCTCGCCAACGGATCAGCGAGATAACTGCCCGTGGCCACCTGCCGATCATGGTCGGCGGCACTGGGCTATATGTGCGTGCAGTGATTGACCCCTATAACTTTATACCAGCGGATACCGATTGGGCACTCCGGGCAAAACTGCGCCAGCAGGCAGCCGAGGCCGGGCTTGACGCCCTCTTCTACCAGCTGCGTTCGGTGGACCCGGTGGCTGCCGAGCGCATCCACCAAAATGACGAGCGCCGCATCATCCGCGCGCTGGAAGTCTATCAGACCACTGGACAACCGCTCTCCTTCTGGGAGCAGCAGGGCGATCAGCAGGCTGAACGCTATGATCTGCAGATGTTTGGCCTCACGAGGCCACGGGAGCAACTCTACCAGCGCATCACCCAGCGCGTGGACCAGATGGCTGCAGCCGGACTGATCGCGGAAGCCAAGCGTCTACTTGACCAGGGGCTGGATGAGCGCCTGATCGCCAACCAGGCGATCGGCTATAAGGAGCTGTTCTCCTACCTCAGGGGCGAGGAAAGCCTGGACGAGGCACTGGAAAAACTTCGACAAACCACCCGGCGCTACGCCAAGCGACAGCTCACCTGGTTCCGGGCTGACCAGCGCATCAAGTGGCTGGATGTCAGCCTTTATCAGGATGTATCAATCTTAGCCAATGAAATCCTGCAGTCGCTTGCAGTCCGCTGGTCAATAGTATAAAATGGTACTCAATTAGAGAGATGGGGGGACAAGTCTTGACCAAGACATCGATTAACCTACAAGACACTTTCCTCAACCAGATGCGTAAGGACAACATACCGGTGACGATTTTTCTGGTCAACGGCTACCAGTTGAAGGGTACTGTCAAGGGCTTTGACAACTTCACGCTGATCCTTGAGGCGGAAGGCAAGCAGCAGTTGGTGTATAAGCACGCCATCTCCACAGTTGCCCCGTTCCGTCCAGTGACCATCAATTTCACAGACGATCGCATTGAATAGTAAATGCACCGCTGGCTTTGAGCCGGCGGTGCGTTTTTCTGATTAGGCGCAGGCACGGGTCGAATGCATGCGACCCCTACGGGCGAGATGGAAATGCATGAACCATCGTAGGGGCGCCATGCGTGGCGCCCGCCTGCCTGCCGAGAGGCTATTGCGGCAGCCCCTCACAAAAGAACTGCGGTGCCCGTTCGGCATCAGGCTATGAGAACCGCGAAATGGCCAGCACGCCGCGCTCGGGATCCACCACTTCCAACCTGCCAGCATGTGGCGCAACATACTTCTTCTCACCCATCCCCAACCAGACGCTCTGCCAGGCGAGCGTCTCGCCCTGCATCACGCTGTCGCCCGGTTGATGCAGCATCACGCCCGGGAACCCATGCTCATCCCGCTCCAGTTGAATGCACGTCCAACCACGAGCGCAGAGGTCATCCAAGCCTGGGTTCTTGCGCTCTTGGGACGAGACAGTCTGTGACCAGAGCAGAATGGGGCGGCGGAGCAGCAGTTCGTTCACCTGAGCCCGCATAGCCAACCGGGCCGGGGCGAGCATGGCCAACGCAAAGGAACCTGCCACCACTAAAATCCCCACCCGATACACGGCTAAACTCTGCGTAACCAAGTCCGCAAACCGCGCGCCTACCCAGTTCATAGCCAAGCCCGCCAGCAGGACCCCGACCACGGTGGAGGCGCCAAACTCCGCCCAGAACAGCAACCCCACTTCTCGCGGGCGAAGCCCCATCGCCTTGAGCACCGCGATTTCGCTGCGACTGTCCAGGAAGACGAGCATGGCCAGAACACTGAAGCCGAGAGCGAGAAAGACCGCACCCAAGAACACGGCGGCATAGCCGCCGGAGTAGAGTGAGCCGACCAGGCTGCTGGCGTTCTGCGAAATGGTCACGCTGGTGGTCAGCTCTGCCTGCGGATTGAGGCTACTCCAGCGCTCAAGCTGCTTGTTCGCCTGTTCTGGATAGGCGAGCAGGGTGCTCGTGGGGTTGGCACCGACCCACTCCAGCGCCCAGGCGGCGTTGACCAGGATGGGGCTCAGGTAACCGCCGTCCGGATAGTAGCCAGCGACCCGCGCTTGCACCCGGCGCCAGGCCTCGTCACTGAACTGCGCGAGCGTAATCACATCGCCTACCTCCTGCAGGAAGACCTGACCTCGCTTGCTCTCGGGCAGCAGCACATCTCCTGCTGCCGGTTCCCGCCAGGCCGCCAGCTGGCTGCTGGTCACCCCGGCCATTTCCACCTGACCGCCAGGCGCAACTACGTCCCAGCAGTTCAGGTGCAACTGCAGGCGCGCGTCAGTGACCACTGGCGGCGTAACTCCAGGCACCACCCGCGCCAGCATTTCCGCCGGTATAGTGGGGTAGACCACCCGGCCGGTGAACTGTCCGGTCAATGAGACCAGATAGCCCTGCCAGATCAGCACTCCGGTGAGCACCACCGCCACTAGCGGAGCAATCAAGAGATGTACGAAACGGAAGCGACGGAGACGTCTGGCCACCAGGAACAGCTCTGCCTTACTCATTGCGCAGCACCTCCATCGGCGACAGCGTCGATAACCGCCAAACCGGGAAGAAGGCAAATAGCCAGGATGCCAAGAGCGCCGGCCCGAGCACCTGGCCGTATTCCAGCGCCATCAGGCGCAGGACTGCTAGCCAGCTCTGGCCGCCGCGCAACTCCATGATCGCCCCGAACAGCCGGATGCAGAGGAAGCCGGCGGTAACGCCAATGCCCGTCAGCGCAGTCACCTCGCTCAGTCCGAGCGCCAAGATGTCCCGTCGTCGCGCACCCAAAGCTCGCAGCGTGCCGATTTCCTGATGCCGCGCGGCTGCGTTGGTCAGCATGTGACCACCGAGCAGGAACGCGGCGATCAGCAAGAAGAGCACTCCGAAGATGCGGTTGAAGGGGGCTGGAACGACCAAGCTCACCTGCTTGGTCACCGAATAGGCCGCTTCTGGAGCTCTCCGAAAGTACTCCATCTCTCCTGTGAGCAGCAGCCGATTCTCCGCATCCCGCATGTTCAGGAAGGTGAAGTCCGGAAAGGCCTGACCGAGACGCACAATCATCTCGTCCAGTTGCTGCGCATCTTCGAGCTTGAGCGCCAGATTTGCCACCGGCAGCTCAGCCGAGACTCCTGCCTGACGGAGCAGATCGCTCCAACGTGCGTTGTCCACCCAGGCCAGGTTGCCGCTAAACTGACCTACCTCGCTCCGGTAATTCGGAGCCTGATCCCAGATCTCTTCGCCAGGACCGTACCAGGCGACTGCGCGGGTAGGGAGCTGCAAATACTCGACCAGAGGCAACTGAACCAATTCGACCTCCGCAAAGTCGACGGAAGGGATGGGCGACACGCTGAGGCGAGGCAGCATGAGCTGCACCAACTCGCCAATCGGTTGGGGGCGAATCTCGGCCGTCAAGCGCGCGTGCCGGTTCAGCAAGAGGCCAGCCGGAGTGTCCTGGAGGTCGCCTAGGTACTCCCGGCAGGCGAACTGGCCGAGACGCTCGGTGGCCGGAGTCAGGCGCAGCGGGCAATCCGCCATCGCCCGCGTGCCCTGCGCATGCAACACCGCCGGCAACATCGGCGTCACGTTCACCGCCGCCACGCCAGGAAACTCGCCCAGTTGATCGACTGCCTCCATCGGGAAGAACTCGTCTGGTGTCTCGTCGGCCTGCGCCCAGAAGCCCTGCTCATACAGCTCAGGGTAGAGCCACTCCAGCCAGCTCATGCCGCTGGCCACCAGTCGCTGGAACCGGTACGCAGCTTCCCCGCTGACATCGGTCGTCTGTTGCCCCGCCCAGCGTAGCGGAGCGACCAGAATCTCACCCCCGGCGAACTGCCCCAAGAATGGGGCAACCACCGGCGGCGTGATCTGCTGGTACGAGAGGGAATAGGTCAGGCTGATCGCCGCCAAAGCCAGCGTGACGATGACGAGCAGGCTACGGCCCAACTGCCGCCGCACATTCAGCACTCCCAACCTGATGAACAAGCGACACCACCTCACTCTTCTGCATCTTCCATGCCATGGGCTCCGGAGCAAGCAAGGCGACAACGGCTACGCGGCATCACCCTGTTTCCATTATTCTACTGCAAAATTCGGGAGGGGAAGTTTCTCGAAAGTGAACTGCGCAAGGTAATGCTCTCTGCCTCGACTTTTTGCTACTGGCGGCGACTATGTAGCACTATCGATCAGCAAAATCATTGGCGCCGTCGGAACCTTATCCACCGATGCTGCATAAGCACATATGAGAGGAGTTCTGTGTACGTACCATTAGGGAGGTGGACACATGCGGCCGGAGCATCCGGAGGAGCACGGGCAGTCACCCAGCAGCTATGATGAAGTGGTTGATCTGCTCGAACAGGGCAGAATCAGCGTGGCGGAGGCCTTCAAGCTACTGCGAGACATCGAGGTGGGGGGACAAGCGATGGCAACGAGAAACATCTTACCGACACCGACCCAGTTTGACCAGTTGGCTACGCTGGATGAGATCATGGCCGAGCTGGAATCACTAATCGGTCTCAGCAAAGTGAAGAAACTGGTCAAGGAACTGCAGGCATTCATCCAGATTCAGAGAGCGCGCGAAAGCCAGCATCTGGCCACCGAGCCGATGGTTTTACATATGGTGTTCAAGGGAAACCCCGGTACCGGCAAGACCACCGTGGCGAGATTGCTGGGACGCATCCTCAAGGAAATGGGCGTGCTGCCGAAGGGGCAGCTAACCGAAGTGGAGCGGGCTGACCTGGTGGGAGAGTACATCGGGCACACCGCACAGAAGACCCGCGAGCAGATTCGGCGGGCGCTAGGTGGCATTCTATTTATCGACGAAGCCTATTCGTTGGCGCGTGGGGGAGAGAAGGACTTCGGCAAAGAGGCAATCGACGCGATGGTCAAGGCGATGGAAGACTACAAGGATCAGTTGATCCTCATCCTGGCCGGCTACCGCAAGGAGATGGATACCTTCATCGAGACCAACCCCGGACTCCGTTCCCGTTTCCCGATCATCCTGGAGTTTGAGGACTACCGCATCGCGGAACTGCTGGCTATCGCGGAAGTGATGTTGCGCAAGAGGCAGTACAAACTCTCGCCCGAGGCCAAAGATAAGCTCTCGCGCCTGCTATTTGAGCACTACCAGTATGAGCCGGAGAACTTCGGCAATGCTCGCCTGGTCAGGAACCTGATCGAGCGCGGCATCCGCAAGCAGGCAGTCCGTCTGGTGCAGGAGAGGAAACTGAGCCGCGAGCAGCTGATGCTGATTCTGCCGGATGACATCATGGACGACGAGAGCTAGCAGGGACGCGTATGGCCGGGCCGCCGATTTGGCCCGGTTTTCTTGATCGAAGAGGGCGATCTCTAGCTTACTGAAGTGAGCAATACGGGTGCTTCCGGGACTAGACAGCAGACAACTCTACGACATATGATCAGTCAAAGCGCACTAAGGAGTGAGTCTTTCTGCTATTTGATCCTAAGTTTCGGGAACAACCTCTCCGTTATCTGGCGCAGTGTTGCCTGGCCTTTGTTGCCATCTTGTCCGTGCTCAGCTTCCTCAACCTGGCCAAGCAGACGACCATGGTCGCCAGCTTTGGCGCCAGCACCTTCATCGTTTTCGCCATGCCCAGTTCCTGGTCGGCTCAGCCGCGCGGGCTGGTGGGCGGCTATTTGGTCGGGTCATTGGTGGGAGGAGGGTTAAGCAGATTGCTGCGTTGGGCAGCTCTGCGCCACTACTTCCTAGACGGGACGCACGCTGTGGTGTTCGCAGCTCTATCGGTGGGGCTATGTATGCTGCTTATGGTCTTGACCAACACAGAGCATCCGCCTGCGGTGGGCATCGCGCTGGCTCTAGTCGTCAACCCGTGGGACGCTTCCACTGTGCTCTTCCTCTTGCTGGTTGCTTCCATACTGGCGCTCTTCCACAGGCTCTGCCGATCCTGGTTAATCGATTTGCACTGAACCGCAATGGCTGCTCTGTCAGGAAGATGGATGATTCGCATTTCACTCTGGCGCCTGCGATCTCCGCTACTCTTGGTCAATCGTCCGTTGCGCTTCTGTTAGCCCGAGTCCCCGGGGATTCATCCGCCTTGATTTGTTAGTTTAGAGGGTCTATAATGGAGAACGAATCTGAATGAAAGGGTAAGGTATCCTGACGGTGCGCAAGTAATTCTATGAAGAACCAACAACCGAATGCTAGTTCGAGTTTTGCGTTCCAGGTAGGATTACTATGTCCATTTGGCATATCGCCGTCAGGGTAACAAGCAGAAGAGAGTTTCTCCGCTCATTTGATGCGGGGAGTGTCTTTTCGTTTCCTGCGACTGCCCCTGTATATTGGACTGATCCTCCCTGGGACATAAGGGGAGGTTTTCTTGTGTTGTTACTAGAAGCGTCAGCGATTAAGAAGTCCTATGGAGAGCGGCGGGTCCTGGACCTGCTGAGCTTCAAGCTGTATCGGGGAGAGCGCGTCGGCATCGTTGGCCTAAACGGGGCGGGCAAGACTACACTCCTGAACATTCTGGCCGGTGACACTGAGCCAGATGAAGGTCGCGTTAAGCGCTATGTTCAGCATAGCTGCATCAAGCAACTGGACGAGTCTGAGCAACGAGAGAGCGATCGGACAGTGAGCACTTTGAGCGGAGGCGAGCGGACAAGGCAGAAGATCACACAGGCGCTTCGGGCCAACGCGGAGATCTTGTTCGCCGATGAGCCAACCGCCAACCTGGACCTCCAAGGCGTCGCTCGGCTGGAGCAACAACTGCTGGCATTCTCGGGAGCATTGATGATCATCTCTCACGATCGTGAACTGCTGGATCATGTCTGCACCAGGATTCTAGAGGTGGAGGATGGGGGTGTGACCGAGTTCAGCGGCAACTACACCAGCTACCAGCAGCAGAAGGAGGCGCGGGCACAACGGCAGCAGATCGAATATGACCAGTACAGCAAGGAGAGGAAACGCCTGCTGGCAGCGATCCGCGAGCGAGAGGGAGCAGCGGATTCCGTGCGCAAAGCGCCAACCCGCATGGGGAACTCCGAGGCCCGGCTGCACCGCAGGGAAGCCGGCCAAGCCAAGCAGAAGCTTGCGGGAGCCGCCAAGGCCATGGCCAGCAGAATCGAGCTGCTGGAGCAAAAGGAGCGACCGTTTGAGCGGGATTCGGTTCGTTTCGACATCAGATCTGACCAGCGTCTGGAGGCGCGGGTGGCCATCAGGACGAAAGGAATCACCAAGTCGTTCGGACAGAAAGTGATCTTTCAGAACGCCGGTTTCACCCTCTTTAGCGGGGCCAAGGCGGCGCTGATTGGACCGAATGGCAGTGGCAAGACCACGCTGTTGCAGATGATACTGGCAGGTGACCGCGGAGTCGAAACGGCCCGGGGCGCCAGGCTCGGCTATCTCAGCCAGGGTCTGGAGGAGCTGAACTCCCAGCAGACCGTCTGGGAGAACGTGATGGAGAACAGCATCTGTTCTCCTCAGGAAGTGCGGACTATTCTCGGTCGCCTGCTCTTTCGGGGCGACGATGTCCACAAACCAGTGGGCGTGTTGAGCGGTGGCGAGAGGGTGAAGACAGCCTTTGCCCGCATGGTTACCGGCGAGTGCAACTTGCTGGTGCTGGACGAGCCCACGAACTTCCTGGACATCGAGTCCATGGAGGCTCTAGAGGACATCCTGATCGAGTATCCCGGAACGGTGCTGTTCGTCTCCCATGATCGGCGCTTCATTTCGCGCGTGGCCAACTGCATTCTGCAGATTGCAGACGGTAGGATCGCTCAGTTCGATGGCAGCTATGAGCAGTTCCTGCTGCACAAGGAGGCTCGCAACCAAAGCACGGCGGGAGCTGAACAGATCATGCAGCTGGAGAATCGGTTGAGCGCCGTTGTCGGCAAGCTCAGCCTCGCACCTCAGGGCAATGCCTACGAGACCCTGGATCAGGAGTACAAGCAGATTCTGCGGGAACTGAAAGAACTGCGGCAGAGTGGCCGCTAGCAGACAAGAAGCGAGGCACTTCCTTGGTGGGAGTGCCTCGCGCTCTCTTCTAGCCGTGTTATGAACCGGCAGCCGTTGTTGTTGCCGGCTGAGCAGCGGCAGTGTCCCAGTGGTTCCGCTGCATCCAGAGTACCAATAGTCCAAGAAAGACGCCCATTACCGCGAAGACCACCGGAAGGCCAAACAGGGAGCCGATGTAGCCGCCGATGATCGGACCGATGGCGCCGCCCACCTGCTGAAAGCTGTTGGAGAGACTCAGTGCCCGGCTGCGGAAGCCGGTCGGCACTGACCTAGCAATCAGCGCGTTGGTGGAGGGCATAACCGCCGCCATGAACAGGCCAAAGGCAAAGCGCATGCCGCCCAGGGCATAGAGGTTGCGGGAGAGGGCCAAAGCGAAGCTGATCACTGTCGCTCCCAGGAAGCCCTGCTTCAGTACCTTGGCATAGCCGACCTGTTGGCCACGCCGGCCCCAGCGGGGAGCCGCAATCACAGTGGCCATACCGGCAAGCGAGAAGATCACGCCCGTGGCAACCGAGGCATCGCCACCGCCGGTCAGTTCCTCAATGAACAACGGCAATACTGGCTGAATGACCATGAAAGAGAGATTGAAGATCATGATCAGAATGAACATTTGCAGGAGTATCGGCTGCTTGACGGCAGTCCCGACATCGCCGATGATGTTGAACTTCAGCTTGCGATCGCCCCTGTTCGCCTCCTTGGTGCCAGCCACACAAATGGTAGTGGCAGCGAACATGCTCACGCCGGCGATCAACAGGGTGGATTGGATACCGAGGTAGTGACTGAGCACCCCGCCCACCAGTGGGCCGATCACTTGCCCGAAGGCGCCGCCGGTCTGAATCGTGCCAAGGGCGCCGCCCAGTTGATCCTCGGGCGTGTTAGTGGCCACCATGGCGATAGCAGTCGGGATAAACCCGTTGAACACACCAAGCAACAAGCGGAGCAGGACTATCTGAATTGGGCTGCGGGCGAAGGCCATCAGCACATAGGTGACGCCGATGCCGATGCCGGCCCGCACCAACTGCGGTTTCCGACCGTACTTGTCAGCCAAGGTGCCCCAGACCGGGGCCAGTAACGCGCTGGTGTAGAAGGTGGCGGCAAACGCCCAACCTGACCACACCTCCAAATTCTCGACCACGCCTACCTGTTCCAGCAATGAGGGAAGAAAAGGACTGACGATTGAGAAGGCCATTCCACCAAAGACAGTACCAACCCAGAGAACAATCAGGTTCCGTCTCCAAAGCTCCATCTTGTTGATAACCTCCCCGTCTTCTTGACGAGCGATCCAATTTTCATTCTACTATTATCGCTATCGAAATGCTAGATAGACTTAATTCTCAAATTTCTCGTTGTGCGAAAAGCTTAGGTTCACGGGACATACTGCCAAAACATGGGCTAGCGAGTGCTTTTGCTCTTACCCAGTTTTGCGTCTGCTGCTGGCAGGCGCCTGGCTGCCGAAGCGCAATGCGGTATGATTTCCTGTTCACGGTGTTCGGGGGCCGCCGTCACGCGTCGCTCTTGCCCTGCTAAACTCAGTGTTGCTGGCATATGTATAGAAGAGCGGACGGGCTGAAGAGGAAGTGGGAGTGATGGGATGAAGCTGAAGGAGTGCCTCGTGATTGGACGCACCAACGTGGGCAAGACTGCCTTCGTCCTCAACTTCGCCGAATACCTAGGACTCGAGCGTGCAGAGGTCTATTTCCGGTACCCCGACGGTTTCTCCACGAAGCAAACGTTTCGCCTGGCTATAGCTCAGCAAGAGTTGGTCGGCAGGGGGCAGCACATGACGCGATGCCTGCAGGCGCTGGAGCTGGAAATTCCGTCCGGCAAAGCGAAGAAAAGAATCACCATGGTCGACAGCAGTGGCTTTCCAGACGGCATTCCCGGCGACGAGGCGGTGCGCCGGGCCGTAGCTCAGACACTGCGGCACGTGCGGGAGGCTGAACTGGTGCTGCACATGCTCGATGCATCCAGCGCAGGCGCCATCGGAGAGGTGGACAAACAGATCGCCAAGTTCGCGGAGACGAGAGGCGGGTATGTGGTGCTGGCGAACAAGATGGACCTGCCCACAGCACAGGCGGGGCTGGAGCGCATCCGCGCCTTTTTCCAGGGGCACTTGGTCTTGCCGGTCTCGGCGATTCAGAAGAAGGGGTTCAAAGAGGTGAAAGCGGTTGTGGCCCGGAGTCTTTAGTCACTTGCTCGGACTCGCAGCGGCCTGCTGCACCGGCTGGGCCGTTAGGCTGATGGACGACGCACTAGATCTCGAGGTGGACCAGGCAGTCGGGCGCGCCAATCTGGTCGAGCGCCTGCAGAGCGGCACGACAGCCTATGCTCTGCTGGCACTAGCCTTGGCTGTCTGCGCTGACCGCACGGTTACGCTCAGCCTATTTGCCGGCGCGTATGCAGTGGGTATGATGGGCGACGGGCGTCAACTGCCGAGCGGGTTGCCGGCCTGGCTAGAAGGTCTGCTGGTGATGGCTGTGATCCTGACGCAAGTGGGGCTACCCTCGCTGCTCGCGGGATCCTTGATCATGTTGATGGTTCAGTTGCTGGATGACTGGCGAGATCGCCGGATTGACAGTTGGCGCCACACGGGTAGAGCACTGAAGCAACTGGGACCGATCGGTGCCGGACTGGTCGCCTTTTTGTCCTGTGTCGTGGCGATAACCCTGCGGCCGGCGTTAGTCTATTACTCTCTGCCAGTCTTTTTCTACTTTCAGTGGAGGGAGCGACGGTGACGAGTGTGCTGCCATGGGTAGTCTGTTTCCTAACCGGAACAGCAATTGGGATCATCATCGGCAGAGTCTCAGGTCTGGCCGAGGGAGAGCGGACCGGAAAGGCACTGGCCCCGCTGGAACTCCGGGCAGATGCTTTGCTGCAGGGAGTCTGCCCCATTTGTGAACAACCTTTGGCCTCGGAGGAACAACCTGAGCGGGAGAACAAAGCGAAGTTGGGAGCGCATTGACGCTCCCTTTTGATTGCTACAGAATCCGCGAGTCTGCCCAGACTGTCCAGTTTGTCGTTCGTAGGGACTCGGCAACACAGCATGCGAGACTGTACACTTTCTGCCTCGTAGCGGCTCGGCATGCCAGGCCGATGCACGTCCCGCAGCGTGCTGCGGGAGCTACGGTGGGTGGAAGAGCGACTTTCTGAACGATCTCGCGTGCTGCGGGAGCTACGTTAGGGCAAGAGCGGCTTTCTGAACGATCTCACATGCTGTGGTGCTACTGACCTGTGGAAAAGTAACTTTCTAGACGCTCTAAAATGCTGCGGTACCACAACCCTGGAGAAATGGGACTTTCTGAGCACTCTCGTCTGCGACAGGATTTATCATTTAGCCTGTCGAATGAAATAAGGGGAGGTGTTTGGCGTGGAGATCATCGTCAAGATCTTTGGCGAGCTTTACCGCTATCTGCCGGGAGGGCTGGACCATGCAACCATCACACTCCCGCCGGGTTCCAATTTAGCGGACTTATTGCAGAAGCTGCAGATCCCGGACCACGCGATCTGGGTGATCACGGTCAACGACCGACGGGTGCCGGAAGAGCAGCCTCTGGCGACAGGCGATGTGGTCGCCATCTTCGCCCCAGTTGCGGGAGGATAGCAAATTGGGCGCCAACTAGTTGTCCGCAACAATCTAGATCGCAGCACTACGTGCTGCTGGGTTGTACAAGCCGATAGTTGCTTTGCAACAATCGCTCTTATTGAAAATCGCAACACTACGTGTTGCTGGGGAGGGGTATCAATTATGCCGTTTGGTTACCACGACAGAATTCTCCGCGTCAACCTGACCACCGCTCAAGTCAGCGAAGAGCACCCCGGTGCAGATTTCTACCGCGAGTACTTGGGCGGAACGGGCACCATCGCCTACTTCCTCTACAAGGAACTCGCACCGGGAATCGATCCGCTTGGCCCGGACAACAAACTGATCTTCGCGGCCGGTCCGCTGGCTGGCACTCCCTTCATCGGCGGTGGGCGCAGCAGCGTCGGCGCCAAGTCACCTCTCACCGGCGGCATCGGCCATGCCGAAGCCGGCGGTTTCTTCGGAGCGGAAATGCGGCGGGCAGGATATGACGCTATCATTGTCGAAGGCCGGGCTGACCGCCCTGTCTACTTGGCCGTGAGGGACGAACAGGTGGAAATCAAGGATGCCAGTCACCTCTGGGGTCAGTTGACAGCTGATGTGGAAGAGAAGATCAAGGAAGAGTTGGGAGACAAGCAGGTGCGAGTCGCGCAGATCGGCGTGGGCGGAGAAAACCTAGTCAAGTACGCCTGCATCACCAATGATCTGACACACTTCTATGGCCGCAGCGGGCTCGGGGCGGTAATGGGATCCAAGAACCTGCGCGCGATCGCCATTCGCGGCAAACGCTTGCCGGAAGTAGCCGACAGGGAAGCACTGCTGCAATTGAATCAATGGATGGCTGAACGCTGGCGCGACTTGGCCGGTGGCATGCACGACCTTGGCACCACCGGCATCGTGCTGGGCAACAACGCAGCCGGCGGCCTGCCAACCCGCAACTTCCGGGAGGGCACGTTTGAGGGAGCCAACGACATCTCAGGTCAGGTGATGCGCGACACCATCCTGATCGAGCGCGACGGCTGCTATGCCTGCCCCATCCGCTGCAAACGGGTGGTGAAAGCAGAACAACCATATCAGATTGATCCGGTCTACGGCGGACCGGAATATGAGACGCTGGCCTCGCTCGGCAGCAACTGCGGCGTCAGTGACCTGATGGCCGTCTGCAAGGGCAATGAGCTCTGTGCCGCGCTCGGTTTGGACACCATCTCCACCGGCGTGACCATCTCTTTCGCCATGGAGTGCTTTGAAGAGGGGATCATCACCACCGCGGACACCGACGGCCTGGATCTGAAATTCGGCAACGGGCAGACTTTAGTCAAGCTGATTGAGAAGATCGCCCACCGCGAGGGTTTCGGCGCGCTATTGGCAGAGGGCAGCAAGCGAGCAGCTCAGATGATCGGCAAGGGAGCAGAGGATCTGACCATGGAAGTGAAGGGTCAGGAAATCCCGATGCACGAGCCGCGCATGAAGCAGGGTCTCGGTGTTGGCTATCAGGTGAGCGCCACTGGAGCAGACCACTGTCACAACATGCATGATACCGCTTATGCCAAGCCCGGACCGGGACTGGAAGCGGCCCGCTCTATCGGCCTGAACAAGGCACTCCCCACCGATCAGTTGGATGCTGAGAAGGCGCACATGCTGAAGGTGGTGGCCAACTGGCGTCATCTGGTCAACTGCGCCGAATACTGCCAATTCGTGCCATGGACGCAGCGCCAGATTGAATCAGCACTGAACGCCGTTACCGGCTGGAACACGACGCTCTTGGAATACATGCGGGTAGCCGAGCGAGTCGTGACCTTGCTCCGCATGTTCAACCTGCGCGAGGGGATCGACGAGCAGCAGGACTATCTGCCCAAGCGCTTCTACCAGCCGCTGCAGGGGACTGGGCCGCTGGCCGGAGTGGCAGTAGACAAGGAGGCGGCCACCCTCACCCGCAAGGCCTACTACGACTTAATGGGCTGGGATGAGAACGGCGTGCCGACGGTGACGGGGCTAGCAAACCTCAATCTGCTCTGGGCTAAGCCGGAATAACGGGCTCGCCCTAGCGAATGCTGCGGGCGGCATGCATGCCGCCCCTACGGTAAAGCAGATGGATCTCCCCTAATGGCGTGGAGGGGTCGCATGCAAGCGCCCCGCGAACCCACAGACGGGGCCCGGGCGGTGGT
>JAEZJZ010000029.1 GCA_023436245.1 Bacillota bacterium
TTACCACGAAGCGTGCCCCCTATGCGGCCCACTCTCCGCGTCTGTAACAGGGGTATTAGCTGGTCTCTGCAGGAGACCGAAAAATGGCCGCGTTAGCCAATGCTCAACAGAACTGCAGATTAATTGCAGTCAGGCTGCACCTGCTTAGGGGCAAGTGATGGAGGGGTACAGTTTGACCACGTCGCAGCAAGCGATTTTCGAATTTACGCAGGCACAGCAGCTGGCTCTGCTGTTGGAGACCCTATCCGCGAAGCTCGGTGTGGCCCTGACTCTGCTCAGCGTGGATGATGGCAAAGTCATCTGCAGTTCCGGCAGCGAAAGTAGTGACCGGTTCAGGATCCATTGCTGGCCACATATCGTAGCCGCCGTCACTCTACTTCACTCGGGTTCCAATCGCATCCTCGAACTAGACGGTCACCACCTCTATTGCTCTCGCCTAGACCTGGCCGGCGCAGAGCTGGCGTTGCTCACCGGCAGCTTTGTTGGCTCGAGCGGGCAGTTGCGCAACTGTCCTTGCCCTGCGGACGCAGTCAGCGGGATCTGGCCGTCTGCGCAAGAGCTCTCTTCGCTGGAGACTGATCTCAGGACGGCTGAGAGCCTGATCTGGCAGTTCCTGCAGGGGCAGTGGAGTCAGGCTCGGGAACGAGCCCTTGCTCCGCTGATGGAGAAGATGGCCAACCATGGAGAGTTCCCCACGGCTGATGAGTGTTATCGGTATGTGGTCGAGCTGGCCGCGACCGCTCCCGGGGTAGCCGTGGCTGGGTTGCGCGTTCCCACGGCCGCTGGTACCGGCAGGCTAGTAGCTTGGTCTGGCGAAGGACCAGCGAATATGCCGGAAGAGCTCCCAATAGCCGGAATTTGGGGAAAGTGCCTGCGAGATGGGAGGTCGCGCTTTGTGGCCAGCCTGGCAGAAGATCCAGGGGTGCCTCTGCAGTTGGTTGGCAGAGTGGGCAGTCTGAGCGTTGCCCATATTCCCTTGGAAGCCGGCGGAGAGGTCGCGGCAGTTTTAGTTGCTGGCTTCAGAGACTCTCGATCAGCTCATAGCCGACAGACGCGGGACGCACTGGAGCTGGTGCGGAAATGTGGCTCTCTTTCTATTGCGGTGACAAAGGCCAAAGAGGACACGGTGACCATCAGACGTCAGCTTTCCGCCCGTTCGCATATCTTGGAGCAACTGGCCATGGGCTCCAACCCGACGGATCTCTTGCCGGAGATTGAGCAGGTGGCCGGCCTACTCTACGGGTTTTCTTGGGTGAGAGTTCGCGTGGGAGGCGTCAAGGGTGAGCCTGATTCTGGAGATATTGTTGATTTGCCACTGCGTTCAGGAGAAGCGATCATCGCCCATCTCAACCTCAGGCAGGCGGAGGTCGAGTCACTGGGAACGGAGCAGGCAAGCTCCTGTGTCAACTTCTTGGAACGGTATATCGCCGTCTGGCTGCGGCTGGCCGAACGTGGTCAACCCGGGAGAAATGTTTCTCTCGCCGCTATCCTGACGCCTCGGGAACTGCAAGTGGCACGCCTGTTGTCTCGGGGAGAAAGCAACAAGACGATTGCTTCGGCCCTAGGGCTGAGTGAGAAGACAATCAAGTCTCACGTCTCGAACATCCTGCGCAAGCTGCAACTGCCCGACCGCACGGCAGTTGCGGTGCTGGTTGCCAAACACGGAAAGTGAGCGGAATACCTGACCTAGGTTGACGGGTTACACCCGTGGGCCTAGGTCTTTCTTTCGACAGGATTAGGGCCAAAGTACGATATTTCGACAATGGGAGGACAGGTATAATCAAGATGTAATAATGGGAATTATTGAGAATAATTACTAGTAATAAATAGCTAGCCGGTAATTAGGAATGATCGCTTCTAGAGAAAGTGATGGGAGACGTTGGTTGAAGCATGGCCCTCACCGTTGTGCTTGGCGCAGTGAGGGCGGCGTGGCCTCGTTGCTCCTGTCAGATAAAAGGAGGTCATGAGCGTGCCCTGTAGCGTGTTAGTGATCGATGACTCGCCGTTTGTGTTCAAGGCGGTGAAGCGTGCCTTGGAGCCTCACGGCATTCAGATCGTTGGTCACGCCAAGAACGGCCAACAAGGAATTGAACTTGTACAGGAGCTGACTCCCGACGTGATCACGCTGGACATCACGATGCCGGTGATGGACGGACTGCAGACAGCTGACTGGTTGTCCAAGCACCGACCTGGGAGTAGGGTGATCATGATGAGCGCGATGGGTGACGATGGCTTGCTCGAAACAGCAAGGCAACTAGGCGTCGATCACTTCATCTCGAAGCCGTTCCAAGGGGATGATCTGCTGACGGCCGTGCGCCAGTTGGCTGCGGAGGGCGGCAATTCATGAGCGATTATCTTGTTCATTTCGCGGGAGTCTTTGAGTCGGTCGCCATTGCGATGACGGGCGTCAATTTCCAATCTACTCAAACGGGCTGGTCCCGACCTGAGACCTCGTTGGTTGCTGTCATCGGCGTCACGGGCGGGGATCGCGGGACGGTGCAACTTGAGTTCAGCCTGGACACAGCGAGAGTGCTCGGCGAGGCCATGAACGACGCTCCACTGGAAGAAGAGGAGTTGCTGCTTTTCATCGGAGAGCTGGCCAACACCGTCTGCGGCAATGCCATCAGCCGGCTCAATCAGGTGGGCACGAGCGGGCGCCACTGGCTGACTCCCCCGGTTGTCTTCCTCGGAAGCGATCTGCAGGTGAGTTCGCCTAGCTTGCAACCCTGTTTCCTGCACTACCAGAGTGACGTTGGCGATGCCAGGATACGCATCAGCTTTGAGGGGGTATAAGGCATGACACTTGGACCAGCCCTGACGCAAGCTGTGACTGCGGTCCTACCCATGTTTGGGTTCTCCGTGGTCCTGACGTTGGAGGAGTCACTAGCAAGTCTCAGTTCCGGCGCGGAAGTGAACGTGCTGCTCGGCTTCTCGGGCGGAATGCGCGGTAGCCTGGTGCTCGGGTGCTCCCAGCTACTGGCGCGGGAGATCGTCTCCCGGATGATGGGCGGAGCCACAGTACTGGAGCTGGATGAAATGGGCAGAAGTGCGCTGGCAGAGCTGGCGAATATGCTGGGTGGCTCAGCATTGGGATATGTGGACACGGACACCGCGATCGAGCTCTCCCCACCGACGCTGATCACCGGGCAACGCCTGCATCTCTTGATCAGCCAAGTCGTCTCAACTCGTTTGGTCTACTCGCTGGAAGAAGAACAGCTTACGCTCTCCTACTGCACAGAATAGCGAAGCTGACCCTAGTATTCGGAAAGGAGGGGGAGTATGGCGCCGATAGACCCTGAACTCTGGCAGGACTTTATCAGTGAAGCCGATGAGCATTTGGAGAACATCGAAGGCAGCATCATGCGCTGGGAGGCCGAGCCAGAGAATCGGGAGATAATCCACGATCTATTTCGTGCCTTTCACAGTCTGAAGGGCCTGGCTGGCTTTGTGGAGCAGAGCATGATTCAGCAACTGGCCCACGAGACGGAGACACTGCTGCACAGATGCCGCGATGGCAACCTGACCGTCTGCCGAGAGATCGCGAACCTCATGCTCAGATCGCGAGACTTGATTGCGGCAGTCTGTACCAATCCCGCGCTGGTCGATGATGCTCAGTTCGCCTCTGCAATTGATCAGCAGTCCGTCAGCCTGCAAATCGCGGCGAATGGTGGTTTGCCGGCGCAGGCGGAGGGCACAAAGGCGCCGTGCAGGGAGGCTCCGGCAAATGTGCCTGGACCGGTAGCAGGTCCGGCACCGACGGACAACGGCTTCGTTCGCATCCCAGCCAACAAGGTGGACAACCTGGTTGACCTGCTGGGCGAGCTGCTGGTGATTCAGTCGCAGGTAGAACAGTCGCTGCTAACCCAGTCTGGCATCAGTGTGGAACTGATGAACTCGGTTAACAGCATGGCCAGAATTAGCAGGGAGATTCAGAATGTCTCCATGTCCATGCGCATGGTCTCGCTCAAATCCACCTTTCAAAAAGTGGTGCGCATTGCGCGCGACGCCACCGATGAACTGGGTAAACAGGTGCAGATTGTCACCCAGGGAGAGGAGACAGAGATCGATCGCAGTGTTGCCGACAAGCTGATCGATCCCTTGCTGCACTTGGTCAAGAACTGTATTTCTCACGGGATTGAGCAGGAGGAGGTGCGACTGCAGCAAGGCAAAGCCGCATCTGGCAACGTGCAGGTGCGCGCATACAGCAAACGCGGCAGCGTTTACGTCACTGTCAGCGACGATGGGCGAGGCATTGATCTGCAGCGGGTGCTGCAAAAGGCGATGGAACAGGGCTTGGCTGACCCGGTGAGCAAGTACAGCCAGGAGGAGATCATCCGTTTTCTCTTCCAGCCGGGTTTTTCCACCAAGGAGACGGTGGACAACGTGTCCGGTCGCGGGGTGGGGTTGGACGTCGTCCAGGCTGAACTGCGCAAGCTGGGCGGGCGAGTGGAGGTGCGCAGTTCACCCGGGCTGGGTACGGAGTTCGTGCTGAAGATTCCAATCAATCTGGCGGTCACCAATGGCACCATCGTCTCCATCGCCTCGGAACACTACATCCTGCCTACACTCTTCATCAAGCGGATTGTCAGCATGGATCAGAGCATGCAGAGCGCAAGTTGGGTGAAGGTACACGGGCGTTTCTCAGCCGTCAGTCTGAAAGGGGAGGTAATTCCCTTGGCTGTCGTTCCCAAGCTCTATCCAGAGTCGCTCGGTGATTCAGCCGATCAATACAGGGTGGTGGTAGTGCTCGAGTTGGAGCAGGGACAGCGTGCCTTGCCAGTGGAGGCTATTGTCGGCAAACGGGAGGTGGCCGTGAAGCCCCTCGGCACAGAGTTCGCCGGTGTCGAGGTGCTCGCGGGCGCATCTATTCTAGGAAACGGCAGAGTTGCATTGCTCTTGGACGTGGAATCTTTGTTCAGGATGGGGGATGAGGAGTAGATGTTGTTAGCCAGTCCGGGAAAGTACCTGACATTTCTGCTTGATCAAGAAGAGTACAGCCTACGTATCCAGCAAGTGAAGCAGATCGTCGGCATGATGGAGATCACTCGCGTGCCCGATATGCCAGCTTATATCAAAGGGATTGTCAACCTGCGTGGCAAGATCATTCCGATCGCTGACCTGCGTCTGAGATTTGCCATGTCTGAAAAGGCCTACACGGACCGCACTTGCATCATTGTCCTGGAAAAGGCCAACGAAAGCCGCAGTTTGTTTGGGGTGTTGGTGGATGCGGTCTCTGATGTGGCTCAGATAGCTGAGGGTCAGATCGACCCACCGCCACCGATCAGGGGCGCCGGGCAGTCCAGTCCCGTCATCGGTGTTGGCAAGATCAAGGGCAAAGTCTTGTTGCTGTTGGATGCGGACCAGCTGTTGGACACGGCCGGGTTAGTTGGGACTAATTAAGCGGGGAGAGGTGATCTATTCGTGCTGAAGAATGCCAGGTTGAGTACTAAACTGCTGGGCGGGTTCATTGTTGTAGCTCTAATTGTCGCGATAGTTGCTGGAATCGGTTGGTACGGCGTCAATAGCGCCGGCAAGCAAATTGACTATCTGACCGTGACCATTATGCCTAGCATCCGAAACTTGCTGACTATGTCAGATGCCCTCAATGGCATCAAGGCAGCCGAACGCAGTCTGTTGCTGCCCAACTTGTCACAGCAGCTGACAGACAGACAACTGAGCGATATTCCGGCCCGCTTGACTGCGGCCGAACAAGCAATGCAGGTGTACGAGGAGACACCACATGACGATGAGGCACTGAGGCGTTGGGGTGAAGTGAAGGCGGCGTGGAATGCATGGCTTACGGACCATGAGCAGTACATGGGCCTCTACCAGCAGTACGCTGCGAGCAAGAATGCGGCGCTGGCCACTACCATGCTCGCGCACAACCTGGAGCAGGAAGCGACAACGGTGAACACCACCATTGACCTGCTGCAGGATCTGCTCGAGTACACCAAGCAGGCGGCTGACAACGCCAAAGCCGAGGCCAACTCGCTTGCCGAACGGCTAACCTGGATCGTGATTGCGGGAGCCGCAGTCGGGGCGGTCTTGGCCGTGGTTTTGGGTGTGACACTTGGGCTCTCCATCAGTCGGCCACTGATGCAGGCTGTCGGCTCGTTGGGCGAGTCATCCGAGCAAGTGGCAGCAGCCTCAGAACAGCTCTCCAGCACCAGCCAGCAGATTGCGGGAGGGAATAACGAATTGGCCAGTTCAGTGGAGGAGACTTCATCTACCCTAGAGGAAGCCTCATCGATGGTGCAGCAGAATACCGAGAACACCCGGCAAGCCGCATCGCTGGCAGGGTTAGCTAAGGATGCCGCAGACAAGGGCAACCGTGAAATGCAAGAGATGCAGGCGGCAATGAAGGAGATCAAGAAGTCCAGCGACCAGATCGCCAAGATCGTCAAGGTTGTGGATGAGATCGCCTTCCAGACCAACATCCTGGCTCTGAACGCAGCTGTGGAGGCCGCTCGCGCTGGCGACGTGGGCATGGGCTTTGCGGTTGTTGCCGAAGAGGTGCGCAGCCTTGCCCAACGGAGTGCGCAGGCCGCCAAGGACACTGCCGACATTATCGAGAGCAATATCCAGCTCTCGGAGCGTGGCATGGAAGTGAGTGCGCGTGCGGCGGAGTCTCTGGCGGAGATCACCGTACAGGCCAGAAAGGTGAACGAGCTGATGGATGAGATTGCGGCAGCCAGTCAGGAACAGGCACAGGGTATTCATCAGATCAACCGAGCGATCACGCAAATGGAGCAGGTCACCCAGCAGAACGCAGCCGGATCAGAAGAAGCCGCCACAGCGGCCGAGGAACTGTCCTCCCAGGCCGAGAACATGCAGGGCATCGTGCTGGGCTTGGAGAGATTGGTTGAGGGGGCGCGGGTTGATGTCCGGCGACAGGCTAGATTCAGTCAGGCTCAGGCCAAGGTAGCTCCGGTGCGCAAAGCGGCAGCCGGGGCTGGGCGGGAAGCACTGGTCGGAACGCGACCCGGTAAAGGCAAGCAGAGACGGCCAGAGGACATCATCCCTCTGGAAGAGGATCAGCAGGGATTCTAGGGAGAAGGGCGGAGGAGCAGCGCCTCCGCCGCCCTTCTCTGGCATTATTGCGTGCAGAGAGCACTCTGGAGAGGTGAGTGAGGCGAGTGGCGGACTTCGGAGACAGGGAGTTTCGGCAGTTCAGTGAGTTGGTCTATCAGCAGTTTGGCATCCATCTGACTCCTGCCAAGCAAGCCATGCTGCAGGCGAAGCTCGGCCAGTTGCTGCGTCGCCACGGTCTGAGCGACTACCAGGAGCTGTACAGGTTGTTGACTGGGGTGGAGCAGCAGCGCTACCTGGTTGATCTGGCCGATGTGATCACTACCAACAAGACGGAGTTCTTTCGCGAGGTTGGACACTTTGATTTCATCCGGCAACGCATGCAGTTCATCCTGCAGCAGAACCCGCGCATCAGCCGGTCTCAGGAAATCCGGGCCTGGAGTGCGGGCTGTTCGACCGGGGAAGAACCATACACCTTGGGGATGGTCCTGCTGGAGAGCCTGCCATCCGAGATCCGCATTCGCATCTTGGCGACCGATATCAACCATCGCGTTTTGAGTAGGGCACAGCGCGGGCTCTACCCTGCAGAGCTGGAGCAGAGTGTTGGCAGTCATTACTTGCATAAGTACTTCCACCAGGTCGATGACGGCTATCAGGTGAACGACGTGCTGCGCAGAGTGACCACGTTCCGATCTTTCAATTTGGTCAACCCCTTGCCTCTGCGCGACACTGTGGACATTATCTTCTGCCGCAACGTGATGATTTACTTCGATCAGCGCATGCAGGAGGCATTGCTGAAGAGGTTTCACGATGCGCTCACTCCTGGAGGGCTGCTGTTCATCGGACACTCAGAGAGCCTGTCCAATCGCAAGCATGCTTTCCGTTATGTCCAGCCGACCATCTATCAACGGCCCCGCTAGCGCCCGTTTTAGAAAGGTTGAGATCATGCTTTCACCAAACGAGATCAAGGTGTTGATCGTCGATGACTTCGCCATGGTGCGCAAGATTCTATCTAAGGAGTTGGACAAGGATCCGGAAATTCGGGTTGTTGGAACGGCGCCTGACCCGTTTGTGGCCAGGGACAAGGTCGTATCGTTGGGGCCGGACGTCATCCTCTTGGATATTGAAATGCCGCGCATGGACGGATTGACTTTCTTGCAACGGCTGATGCAGCACTATCCGCTGCCAGTGATCATCGTCAGTTCCCTCGCCCAAGCTGGCTGTGAAATCGCCTATCGGGCCTTGGAGTTGGGAGCAGTGGATGTGGTCGCTAAACCAGGTTCAGCTTACTCCGTTCAGGATATGGGAGAGCAACTGCGAGAGAAGGTCAAGGCAGTGCGCCACTACCGGAAGCCGCGCCTACCGGCATCTGAACACGCTAGTACATCAACGCGGGGGAAGGCCTTGCTCAAGACCACGGACAAGATCATCGCCATTGGCGCGTCCACCGGCGGCACAGAGGCTGTACGCCGCGTGCTCACACAGTTGCCAGTTGATATGCCTCCGATCTTGGTGGTGCAACACATGCCGCAGCACTTCACCAAGCTTTTCGCTGACCGACTCAACCAATCGTGCGCGTTGGAGGTGAGGGAGGCATTGGACGGCGATCTAGTCACTCCCGGCAAGGCGTTGATTGCGCCCGGGAATCAGCACATGGAATTGCGGCGAAGCGGTGCACGCTACCGCGTGGAACTGAACAGTGAGCCACTGGTTTGGCATCAGCGTCCGTCAGTGGAGGTGCTTTTCAACTCGGTGGCTGAGTTTGCCGGGCGGAATGCAATTGGTGTCATTCTCACCGGTATGGGAAAGGACGGGGCCGCGGGACTGTTGGCCATGCGCAATGCTGGTGCCTACACCATCGCACAGGATGAGCGCAGCAGCGTTGTCTACGGTATGCCCAAAGAAGCAGTCAGTCTGGGGGCTGTCGTCGAGGTGCTGTCCTTGGATCGGGTAGCGGCACGCTTGCTGCAGTTGCTCTAGCTATCGTTTGCGGATTGATGGCAGTTGAGAATTGGGGAGGCAGCACCCCGGCCCAGCCGAGGTGCTGCGATTGTTCTCTGGAACTCAGTGAGCGGCGGCAACAAGCGCACATCAATAATTGCAAGAGAATTGCAACTATATCCACTCAATCGCAGGAGTATCGGCGAATGCTGTCGAATGGAGCATTTAAGTGTCGAATAGAGCAGATCGTTGGGCATGAACGTTCGCCCCGTTTTGGGATGCTCGCGCCGTCAACCGACTGACATCTAGTTATGAGCAGGTGAATTACAGTTGCTGCTGAGTCGGAAGAAGTCAGTCAAAGGAGTGGATGCCTGTGTGGAAGAAGAAGCCAGGTAGGGTAGAAGAACCCCTGGCTGGGACGGCGGTAGAACAAGTGGATGTGGTCGTTACAGCGGGAGATGAGTCGGTCCATTTCGCGAGAGCCCTTACCGCCTTTTCCTTGGTACATAACCAACTGATCTCTTTTCGCGCCATGTTGGCCGTACAGGAGATTCAGGCCGGCGTTTCAAATCTGACAGCCGCAGCGGAAGAGCTTTCCGCCACCACTGAGGAGGTCTCAGCATCGGCGGATGAGATGAACCTGGCCGCGGAGAGCATTTCGCAGTTTGCTGCAGACAATCTCAAAGACGCGAACGAGCTACAAGCATTGGGTGAGCAAGCAACCAGCACCTTCGATGGTATGGTGCAGAACGTACAGCGGCTCAACGGTCAAATTGTCCGGATCAACGACATCGCTCAAGGCATCGTGGCCATCGCCAGTCAAACCAACCTATTGTCCCTGAATGCTGCCATTGAAGCAGCTCGCGCTGGGGATGCGGGCCGCGGCTTTGCTGTCGTGGCTGACGAGGTTCGCCGCCTTTCCGAAAATACCAGTTCATCTGTGCAGCAGACCGTGGCCATTGCCCAGGACATGACGGCTATGGCCAATGCCACGGCGAGCAACGTGACAAGCGTTCAGGAGCAGTTTGCTCAATACACATTACGGAGCCATGCCATCAAGGACAATGCAGGTCTGATCGAAAGCCGACTGCAGTCAGTGAACCACGCACTGCAAGGCATTAGCCTGGCCATGCACGAACAAGCAGGTACCACAGCTGAACTGGCTACCACTGCTGCGGACGTAAACGACCATGCCGATACGGTGATGCGCGTCCTGGGGCAGGAGTCCAATGATCTCTGTGCGACGATCAATCCTCTCATCCATGTTTCGGAGACAGGCAGCTTAGCCAACTTGCTGGCGTTGCGCCTGATTGACCACGTAGGGTTCCTGAAGGGCACTCTTGACCAGGCTGGTAAGAAGAAACGCTTGACCACATACACAGAATGCAAGTTCGGCCACTGGTATCAGGAGAACCGGACCAGGTATCAGGGAGTGGCGGAGTTCAACGCGGTCGACCGTCCACATCGCGCCGTGCATGAATATGCCCAAGCCTTGGTGGATGAGTGTACCGCCGGAAACGCTGAGCGGCTGATTGGAGCCTCGGTTGACCTATTGCGCGAGTACTCGAATCTCTACCGCGCGTTGGTGGCCGAGCAGTAGCTGTCTGGGACAAGGAGCGCGCTGGGTACTTCATGGTAGTTCCACGCAGAAAAGCAGCACCCCGCTACTCAGGGGAGCTGCTTATTCTACTTATGCGGTTTGTCTAGTCTCTGCGGCGACCAGTTTTTTCACTTTGAAAGACAGGAACAGAGCCAGGCAGACGACTGCTGCTAATGCGCCCACCGGATAGGAGACGCTGGTCGGCAGGCCGAAACCCTCACCAGCCTGCAGGATATAGGTGACGGATACCGCGCTCATGAAGGTAGCTGGTATGGTGCAGATCCAATGCAGCTTGCCCTCGCGCTTCAGGTAAACGGCGGCCGCCCAGAGCATGATCATGGCCAGGGTCTGGTTCGACCAGGCAAAGTAACGCCAGATGATGTTGAAGTCAATCTGGGAGAGTGCCACGCCGACCGCAAATAGCGGAGCAGCGAGCAGCAAGCGACTCTTGATCGGGCCCTGCTTGTAGCCTAGGGCATCGGCGATGGTCAGTCGTGCGCTGCGGAAGGCGGTGTCGCCGCTGGTGATGGGGCAGGCGATGACGCCAAGCACTGCCAGCACGCCGCCGATCGGTCCGAGTAGGCTGGTGGAGATGGTGTGCACAACGCCGCCCGGGCCGGCCGAGAGGGCGCCTTGGAGACCGCTAGTGCCGCCAAAGAAGGTCATGGCCGCGGTGGCCCAGATCAAGGCGATGATGCCCTCACCGATCATGGCCCCGTAGAACACGCGTCGACCATACTTCTCATTGGTCATACAACGAGCCATCATCGGTGATTGCGTTGCATGGAAGCCAGAGATGGCTCCGCAAGCGATGGTCACGAACAACAGCGGCCAGAGGGGCAACTGCTTAGGATGTAGGTTGGCCAAGGTCAGTTCCGGGATGTCGAAGTTGCCCAAGAGCAATCCTCCTCCGACGCCGACGGCCATGATTAGTAGCACGATGCCGAAGATTGGGTAGAGCTTGCCGATAAGCTTATCGATGGGCAGAATTGTGGCCAAGAAGTAGTAGACAACGATCACGGCTAACCAGACCTTTGCGGTCAGGGTTGCCGGAGTGAGCGCGGCCAGTAGGTCAGCCGGTCCGGTCATGAACACGGTACCGACCAGAATCAGCAAGACCACTGAGAAGACGCGCATCACCTGTTTAGCATGGCCGCCGAGATAGTGGCCGACGATTTCTGAGACAGATGCACCGCCGTGGCGCACAGAAAGCATGCCGGAGAAGAAATCGTGGACAGCACCGGCAAAGATACAGCCGAAGACGATCCAGAGCAGGGCCGCTGGTCCCCACAATGCTCCGGAAATCGCACCGAAGATGGGCCCGAGGCCAGCAATGTTCAGCAACTGGATCAAGAACATGCTCTTCCACTCAATCGGCACATAGTCTACGCCATCAGCCATAGTCACGGCCGGCGTCGCCCTTTGCTCATCTACTCCGAAAATGCGTTCCACGATTTTCCCATAGACAAAGTAGCCTACAATCAGTGCCGCAATAGAGATTAGGAATGTATACACTACGTCTCAACCTCCTCCTCATTACTGTGAGTCAAGCGTAGCGTAAGCGGGTGATCGCGTATCGCAATCCGGTGTGAAACGCGCGGAATCATGCCTGAAAGGTTTTCATTCCCGACTCAAATACCGACTCGCTCCCTGAACTCCTTGGCTTGTTTGCGACTGACGATAACCGGCTCAGGGAAGTCTTCCAAGCGCAGAGCGTAACCGCCATTGAACCAGAGAGACACCTCCTTGACCCGGTCAAGATTGACCAGGTAACTGCGGTGGCAGCGAAAGAAGTTGTGCTGAGACAGCTTCTGTTCCAGCTCCTGCAGTGAGCAGTCGCTGCGATAGCTGACACCGTGGGCACAGACCAGGACGTCTCTGCCTAGGGCATAGGCGAGCGCAATCTCCTCAAAGGGCAACAAGAACACTTTTTCATCCTTGCGCACGGCCAATCGTTCTATCGACCCGGTTCTCTTTTGCTTGTCATCACCCAAAATTGCCCGATAGGCTCGGTTTGCGGCCATCAGTACGCGGGCATCGTCGTATGGCTTGAGTAGATAGTCCAGGGCATTTATCTCAAACGCCTCAATTGCATACTGATCATAAGCAGTGGTGAAAATGACATGCGGCCGCTTCGGCAATCGCGCTAGTTCGCGAGACAACTCAATCCCGTTTCTGCCGGGCATTTGCACATCGAGAAAGACAAGGTCCGGGCTCTCTGCCAGGATCAGTGCCAAGGCCTTGTTTGCATTTTCGGCCTCTCCGACGACTTCGATGTAGCTCAATTGGCGTAGTACCCAACTTAGCTCTGAACGCGCCGGTGCCTCGTCATCCACGATCACCGTTCTGACGGTCATGTGAGTCTTCTCCTTTCGGAATCTTGACAATGCAGGTTGTTCCGCTGCCCGGCGCGGAGATGATCCGCAACCCGAACTCCTGGCCATAGATGTTGCGCAGTCGTTTGTCGACATTGTCCAGGCCAATCCCGGTTCCCTTGGCCACAATGCGATTGAGATCGAAACCAATGCCGTTGTCGCTGACTCTCACTGTATGGCCATGGGTATCAGTATGGGTCTCTATGCGTACCCTGCCGCCGTCTTGCATGGGCGAAACACCGTGAGTGACAGCGTTCTCCACCAGTGGTTGCAGGATCAACGGTGGCAGGCTGAAATTATCGGAGTGTAGGTCGTAACTCACTGCCAATCGATCTCCAAACCGGGCTTGTTCGATCTCAAGATAGGCGCGCACGTGCTCCAACTCTTGACTGAGCGGCACGAACTCCTGGGTGCCAACAAAACTCGCTCGCAGAAAGTCGCTAAGATGCAGCAGCAAACGTCTGGCGGTTTCCGGATTAGATCTGCAAAACGACACGACCGTGTTCAAGGCATTGAACAGAAAGTGGGGGTTGATCTGCGCCTGTAGCGCCTTCAACTCAGCCTTGGCCAGCAGCCTTTCCTTCTGCTCCTTTTCGGCCAGCTCCAGCTGAGTAGAAAAGAGCTTGGCGAGCCCCTGGGCCAGCCGATGGTCGACGGAGCTAATGGCATGAGCCTGGCGCCGGTAGAGCTTAAGCAGACCGATGCCCCTATTGCCATCAAATAGCGGGACGATCACCGCTGACTGGAGTAGACAATGATCGTGACTACAAGCGATCATCTCTGCTGTCTGCGCCTCTTGCGGGAGGCCGGTGGTCAATGCCCTGCCGGAGAGCAGGGTCTGGATCGGCATTCCGGGTAAGTGATGGTCTGCTCCTAGGCCGACATGAGCCAGAATGTGGTCTCGGGAAGTGAGAGCCACGGCGTCAACTTGCGCAAGCCGATGGATGATCTCGCAGGTTTGCTGGGCCGTCCTGCGGTTCAGGCCATTCCTCAGGATCGGAAGGGTCTGTTCTGCGATTTGCAGTGCAAGCTCAGACTGCAACGCAGCTTGGCGTTCTCGATCCCGATAAATGCTTTCATGCAGCAGAATGAACAAGGAGACGCCGCAGGCATTGACGAGGATCATCGGTATACCAATCTTGCTCACGAGTTCCATGGCCGCGCCAAACGGCCTGGCAATAGCCACAATCAGTAGCATCTGCAACACTTCTGCCACTACTGTCGTCGCAAAACCTGTCAGCCAGCGCCGATTGTTTTGCCAATACCAGTGATGTGCAATGGCGCCCACGGTTCCTTCCACGACGGTGGAGAACATACAGGCGACGGCAGTAAACCCCCCGATATCAACAGCATACCGGTGCACCCCGGCTATGACGCCCGCCCCGATTCCAACGATTGGGCCTCCGATTAGGCCGCCCGCTACCACGGCAACCGCTCGGGAGTTGGCGATGGCCCCATCAACCGGAAAACCGTAGTAAGTGCCCATGATCCCGAAGGCACCAAAGACGGCTGCCAAGGCGAGCCTCCCCCAGAGGTTCTGCGCATCTCCATAAACAGTTGTGCGGAACTGCTTAGTGAGGGAGAGCAGAAACGCTGTCAAGAACATTGCTGAAAGGCTGTTCAGCAGACCGACAACTATGCTGACGTGGATGGACACAGACTCTCACCCCTTACGGCCACGTAGGATGCCCCAGCCCTTCCTTTAGTCTGCCGCGGCAATATGCGTCATACTCTGCAGTGGTCGGATTAGTGCCTTCTCAGGCAAGGTCGCAGGAAAAGGCTGCCTGAAGGCAGAATTATCAGTTAATAGGCAAATCAATGGGGGGTGTTCGTGATGATCAATCCGCGCGAGATCAACCTTTCAGAGCTCAAGTGGCAACCAGGGCCTAAGCAGACAGTGACCGGAGTCAAGGCAGCAGTCAGCACGGACAATGCTGTGGTGACCTACTCCATGCTCAAGGTGTTGCAGTCTGGCGGCAATGCGGTCGATGCCGCCATCGTCGGTTGTTTGCTGCAAGGAACGATTGAGCCATTCATGACCAATCACGCTGGAACCGTGACCTTCCTCTGTTATGAAGCCAAGACGGGCAAGTATCATCAGCTAGACAGCACTGGAACGTATCCACCGAACTTGCCATTGCACACCCCAGTTCCGACTCAGCGCAGCGGTTATGCGGCTGGTCCTGTTCACTCCTGTATTCCTGGGTTCATGAAAGGGCTTAAGGCCATTCACGAGCGCTTCGGCACTTGGAGTTGGGACAGTCTCTGTGAGGAAGCCATTTACTGGGCCGAGGCTGGAAACCATGTGTCGCAGTTTGAACTGGAGGCAACCATCGCGGGAGGAGATATTCTCACCTATTTCCCGGAAGGGCGTGAGTTCTACTATCAAGGAGACTACTTCGCCAGGGTGGGGGAGCGCTTTCCGAAGCCCGCCCTAGCGGCCACATTGCGCCGAGTGGCAGAGCAGGGGCCGGACTACATGATCAGCGGCGGCTGGGCAGAAGAGTTCGTCGCCAAGGCCAACCAGTTGGGCTGGAAGATCTCCATGGAAGACATGGCGGCCAACCCTCCGCGCTGGATCGAGCCGCTGCGCTTCAAGCTGCGGGACTACGAGGTGGTGGCGCTGGGAGCCCCGCAGCAACAGGGGTTGCAGGTCGCCTTAGTGCTCGGCATTCTCGATCAGTTGGGGATAGACCAATACAAACCCTATTCCGCGGAACACCTCTACTTCATGGCTCATGCCTTGCGCATCGGCAACCTGCTGGTGGGCTATGTCAATGACCCGGTGGTCTCAGAGGTGGACGCCAGCCTGTTCACAGACCCTACTTATCATCAATACTGGGCAAGGGTGATTCGGAGCTACATGCCCAAGGTGGACCTGACTGCGCACATGCGGCTGACTGCCAAGACTAGTGTGGCCAACAACACGGGAATCCCGCAGATCAACTTCGACCGGTATGAGCCTGAGCACAAAGCCGGTAGTTGCGAATTGAGCGTGGTTGATGCCGACGGCAACTGGGTGCAGATGATGAACACTCTGCAAGGAGGCGGCATTCCCGGCATGGTAGTCGGCGGAGTGCCCATGATTGGCAACCATTCGTCCACCAACAGCTTCAAGGCGATGGACATCAAGTTAGTTGAGGGTGCGCGGCAGCGGTTGATCATGGGGCACACCATGTTGCTCCAGGATGGCAAGCCGGTGCTGCAGATCGGCACGCCCGGTTCACCGCCGAACACCCAAGCCCAGGCTCTCTGCAACCTGATCTTCTTCGGAATGGATCCGTATCAGGCGATCAGTGCACCCAGGATGTATGCGCTAATGGACGACAATTCGCTGGTGATTGAGAACCGCATTGCGCCGGAAGTGGTGAAACAGTTGATCGCTCTCGGCATCAACCTGCGGGTGAACCACGTCTGGGACTGGCACATGGGGTCCTTCCAATGCTGCTATCTACATCCGGTTACAGGAGAGCTTTGCACGACTGTCGATCCCCGGCGCTGTGGGGTGGCAGACGGCTTGAAGTAGGCGAGCATCAGATTTCGTTACAGACAAATCAAGGAGGTGGGAAGAATGCAGACTGCAACTTTGAACGAATCGTTGAGCAAAGATGTTCCCACGGCAATCATGAGGACCTTGACAGATCTGCTGCGGCAGGAGGCTGCTTTCTCCCAGGTGGATGTTCTGGTAGAGCAGTTGCAGCGGTGGGTGGGATGTCGATGCATCGGCATACGCCTGTTTGCAGCGGACGGGTTCCTGGCCTACAGCTCTTACCTTGGCTTCAGCCAGGAGTTCTGGGTGGCGGAGAACATCCTATCGGTAGACGAGGACTCCTGTGCCTGCATTCGCGTGGCGCTGCAGCGACCCGATCCGCAAGACTTGCCGATGATTACCGCGCACGGCTCCTTCTTCTGCAATCGACTTCCCTCATTTGTCGCTTCTTTGGCTGATCACGAGCTGTCTCGCTATCGCTGCCGCTGCGCCAAGGCGGGCTTCCATAGTCTCGCGATCATCCCGGTGTACGCTTACGAGCGGGTAATCGGCGTGTTGCACTTGGCGGACGAACGCGCCGACCAAATCTCCCCTGCCACGGTAAGGGAGTTGGAGCATTTGGCACCAGTTATTGGAGCCGTCGTCGCCCGTCACTCCTCTTTGACAGCGCAGCCGCGACCCTTGGCGGCCCATGGCAATCTGGGGTCGCTGCTTGGGGGTCTGAAAGCTACCGCCTATGTGGTGAACCCGTCGGACTACCGTATTCTCTATGTCAATCAGACACTGCGGGAGATGTTGCCGCAAGACCCAGTCGGCCAGCCTTGTTACCGAGCGCTGCACGGCCGCAGCAAACCTTGCCCCGATTGTGGCAGACCTGCGGATCGCCGACGCGGTCGCCTGTTGCAGGTGCGGGCAGGCGGTCATTTGCCCGGGCAGTCATATTTGGTGGCGGATCGGGCGATCTTATGGGCAGACCAGCGCGAGGCCTGGTTGGGCTTGGGCGTGCCGTTGCTGGACGGTGAGCGGCCTGATGTGGAAGATGCATTTTCCTACGCCGCAGCCATGCAGTCCGTGTGACAGCGGCAGCTGGCGCGTTGGCACGCACTGGGCTGATCGTCCAGGCGGAGCAGAAGGAGGAAAGACTGATGGGCAGAAGACCCTACCTGGTTGTTGGCCTATTGCTAATCCTGGGTTTGGCCGGAGCTGCTTGTACCGACTACAGTAGCCAGAACGAGGCTCTGCGGGCACTGTTGCCGGAACGCGCCGGCTACCGCTGGGTGTACAGCGGGACAGCAGAGTACGGGCATTCCATGGAGATTGCGCAGATCGCATCCAGTGGGGACGGCTCCATGTACCAAGTGAATGGGGTGGTGGATGATCCATCGGGCGGCGAGGCTCCTGGTCCCTTCGAGTTTTCTCTGGTCTACGAGGTTGAGCAGGGGCGACTTACGCAGACGCTGTCTTCCGGTTCTCGGGTGCTGGACAACCGCTTCCCGCAACTGGAGTTGCTGCGAGCGCCACTGAAGCAAGGCGCAACCTGGGCTCAGACCGTCAAGGACAAGGACGGCAACCAGACGAAGTTGCAGTGCAGTATTGTGGAGGTCACAGACGACAACGGGCGGGCTGTTTACCGGGTTCGCTATGAGGACAGCGGCAGCGATTATTGGGAGGAGAGAGTGATCCGGCAGGGAGCAGGCGTGGTGGCAGTCGAACTGCTCTATCAGGATGCAGAGGACTTCACCCTGGGCTATGCACTCTATGACCAGTTGAGCGGCTATGCGGAGCAGCGCCAGTTGAACAGTCTGCTGCCGCCTTATGACCAGCTGATGCGCTACTTCGGCCTGGCCGAATACGGCCACAGCGGCACTCTGCATCCGGTGAGCGAGACCCCCGAGCGGAAGGTGGTTGAGTTCGTCGGTGCCTTCGAGGATGGTTCCGGAATTCCCGGGGCTTTCACTGTGCAATACACGCTGGACTATCTCACCGGGACTGTCATTGAGCAGGTGCAGAGCAACAGTCGCAGTGGCAAGGCGGAGGTCAATTCCCTGATGCACGATCCGGTGGTGCTGAAGTTGCCGCTGGAACAGGGCAATAAGTGGGAGCAGGTTGTGCGCATCGGCGGTGAAGAGCGCTCGATGCAGGCCGAAATCGTCGAGGTGGGCAACAGTTACTACGGGCAGCCGCAGGATCGGCCGGTGATTAGGGTCAAGTATCAAGTGGCCGGGGTCGCCGGTTACTTCCGGGACACCTATCTCGAGGAGAGAATCTTCCAAGCGGACCGCGGCATGATTGGCTTCTCCCGGTTGCTGCCCGGAGATATTGGGCTGACGGATGAGCAGCTACAGGATGAGCAACTGGTGAAGGAGACGCTGCAGCAGTTCATGTTCGGCTACAGCATGGATCTGACTGGTGGTAATTAGCGAAGCAAGAACAGGGGGCCGACTCAGACGAGTCGACCCCCTGTTATCGTCTCAGCTAGCGCAACTCGTCCAGGTCTGGCTGCCCAAAGATGATCTTCTCGCCGTCATTGATCACCGTGCAGGGAACGCCGACCCGACCGACCTCGCGCACTTCCGTGAAGGCTGCATGGTGGTCACGGTACTTGAGGAAAGCGCGCAGATTGGACATGCTCTCCGTGATGTCTATGTAGGTGAACTGCACGTCATTCTGGGAAAGAACCTCTTTCACCGGTCCGCAGTTGGGTCACAATTTGCTGCCAAATAGAGTAATCACGATTAACCCTCCTTATAGTGGATGTCTGATGCATAACCTACTTCTATTCTAGCTGATTTGCTAAGGAGCAGTCCACTCCGCTCTCCGTCCGCGGCAGGAATTGTCTGAACTGCAGCCAATAGATCAGAAAAAGCCAGATATCGGAACAAGGGGGGCGACTGATGCAGAAGATCGATTTGGACAAAGAGACAGTCCAGTTGATGGTGGAGGAAGTGAAGCAGTTCTTTGCCCAGCAGCGGGAAGAGGAACTGAGTGACTTTCAGGCCCGCATCTTCGTCGAGTTCATTCTGGACAGGCCCGGGCTCCACATCTATAACCGCGCCATCGAGGACGCCCATCGCTACATGGTGGACCGGGTGGAGGACATGTACGGTCTGCAGAAAAGGCATCGCTAGCGGGAGGTGATGATGCTAGCCCGGTGCTTTCCCCGGCCCCTTGGCGTGTGCGCAAGCACCACCTCGCCAGCACCGACGGCCAAAAAGAGCAACGTTGGGCACTTGGCCCAACGTTGCTCTCTTGCTTGCTCGTCCTAGAAGCTCTTCACGACTTCGTCCACCAGACTGCCCACATAGGCCACAGCAGCGCGAATCGGGTCCTTGGTAGTCATGTCCACGCCAGCCATCCTGGACAGCTCCAGCGGCTTCAAAGTGCCGCCTGCCTTGAGCACGTTCACCCAGCGCTCGGCGGCCGGTTGGCCTTCCTCTTGAATGGCCTTGGCTACATTTGTGCCGATGGTCAAGCCGGCAGAGTAGCTGTAGGGATAGAGGCCGCGATAGTAGTGCGACTGACGCATCCAGACCAGACGCGCACCGTCGTCGATCTCCAAGTCCTCGCCCCAGAACTCGGCGATGATCTCACCCTGAATCTTGTTCAACACTGTGGCGGTGATCGGCTGGCCCTTCTCTGCTAGAGCGTAGGTGCGCCGCTGCAGTTCACCCTCGATCAGGTGGCGGATGAAGTTGTGATGGTAGGTCATCAGGAACTGCATCAGCAGCCAGCGCCGCATGCGCACATCTGTGCTTTGGGAGAGGATGTAGTTTCCGACCAGGATTTCGTTGATGGTCGAGGGAGCCTCGATGAAGAACATGGTCGGGCGGGTGTTGGCCAGGCGCTGGTAACGTTGCGCCATCACGCCCTGGCCGCCATGGCCGAGCTCATGCGCCATGGTCAAGGCGTTCCGCATCTGGTCGCTCCAGGTCATGCTGATGTATGGGTGGACGCCGACGACGGCATGACAGAAGGCGCCTGTGCGCTTGCCGACGTTATCCGCCCGATCGATCCAGCGGTTATGCAGCCCCTGATCGATGATCTCAGCGTACTCGGGGCCAAGCACAGACAGTCCGGCCAGTACAATCCGTGACGCTTCTTCGTAGGTGGTCGGCGGATTGAAGTCCGGATCCAACGGGGCCTCCAGATCGCAGTAGAGAATCTTGTCCAGCCCGAGTACTTCCTTGCGCAGCTTCAGGTAGCGGCGCATATGGGGAGCGAGCTCGGTGAGGATGACATCATGTAGGTTGTTGTAGATGTCGATGGTCACTTCTTGGCGATCGAGCAGCATGTGAATAGCCGAGTCGAAGCCGCGCAGTCTGGCTTCCACCACGTTCTTCTTCACTTCTGCGCCCCAAGCGGCTCCATAGGTGTTTTGGTATGCCTTCATGCCTTTGGTCAGAGAGGAGTAGGCATTCCGCCTGAGCGTGGTATCCGGCGCTGTCTCGTGGCGACCGAGGGACATAGGATACTGATTGCCCTTGGAGTCGAGCACCGGCTCAAAGGTCAGGTCAGCCGTTCTGGATGTCTCGTAGATGCTGCCTGGAGCGTTCAGCACCTCACTCAAGGCGGCTAACACCATCTCGGTCTCAGGACCGAGCAAGTGCGGTTTCTTCTCAATCCATTTCTCAATGGTAATGCGGTAAGGCTCAAGCCCCGCCTCCTGTGCCAGGTACTCATCCAACTTGCCTTCCGGCAAAGCCAGCGCTTCGGATTGGATGAAGGACGTTGCAGCCTGCACCGAGGCGGTGAGTGACATCGCCCTTGCGGCCATCGCCTGGTGGGTCGGATTAGTGCCGTCGGATGACTGGTGGAAGGAAGCATAGGCGGCTGCCTTAATCAGCCTCTTCTGCAGCGCTTCTTGCGCGTCCAGGCACTCCAGCAAGAACTGAGGGCCTTGTCCTAGTGCCCCCTTGAACTTGGTGATCGTGCTGAGCATTTCCGGGATAGCGGCCATTTCCGCTTCCCAAGCCTCCTTGGTGGGGAAGATGTCCGTCAGATTCCAAGTCTGTTCGACTGGCACCTCTGCCCGGGTGAGACGTTTCGCCATTCAGATCTCCTCCTCTTTCCTCTAGGTTCCGCTACTGCGGGGATGCTAATGCTATTCTTCGATGCACGAATCAGTTTGTCCTGCCTAAATGCCAAATCGATCCGCACCAGGCCGGCAGGCCACGGAATTGTTAACCAGGCAAGTATTGCCCTGAGCGGCGGTTGGCGGCAGGGATAGTCAATCTCAGTTGCGAATATGGTTATAAATGCCTGGACGGTCCTGTTTGCAGATCGCCGTTCCAGCAAGGAGGAGGGGTTCACATGCAGAAACGACTTTCCCGGTCGGAAGTGCCGACCAATCTCACCTGGAACCTGGACGACATCTTCCCGACAGTAGAGGCTTGGGACCAGGAGATGACGTCAGCGCTGGCCGATGTCGCCAGTGTCACCTGCTACAAGGGTAGGTTAGGTGAAGGTCCCGGAGTGCTGCTGAATTGCCTGGAAGCGGCTGAGGCATTGCAGGAGCGCATTTACCGTGTCTACGTCTTCGCGTCCCTGAAGCTGGCGGGTGATGGTACCGATCCGGCCAATCAGGCGATGATGGGTCGTGCCGGTTCAGTGGTGGCGCAGGCCCAAGCGGCGGCCACCTTCATCCGCTCCGAGGCACTGGAACTGCCTGCGGGGACGCTGGAGCGCTATCTGCAAGAGGAGCCAGGCCTCGTTGTCTTCAGGCGGATGTTGGACAAGATGATCAACGACAAGCCGCACGTGCTGCAGCCGGAGACGGAGATGGCGCTGGCTGCACTGGACGAAGTTTTCAACGCCCCGGAGATGATCTACAACCGCTCGAAGGCGGCAGACATGAGCTTTGAGCCGATCCTGGACAGCCAAGGGGTCAGCCATCCCATGTCCTTCGCGCTCTATGAGGAAACCTACGAGAAGTCCCCCGACGTTGTCCTGCGCCGGAATGCCTTTGCGTCCTTCACCAAGGGACTGAAGGCTTACCAGAACACATTCGGGGCAACTTGGGGCACGGAAGTGAAGAAGCAGGTGGTGTTGGCCCGTCTGCGCAGATTCCCGTCCGCCACCCACATGTTGCTGCACGAGCAGGAGGTCTCCCTTGAGGCTTACAACAACTTGCACGACATCATCCTCAAGGAACTGGCCCCGATCATGCGCCGTTACGCCCGTTTGCGCAAACAGGTCCTCGGTCTGGAGAAACTGTTCTATTGCGACATCGAGGCGCCGCTTGATCCCGAGTTCAGCCCCTCCACCAGCTTTGAGGCTGCCTCTGAGTTGATCCTGAAGGCGTTGTCTGTGCTGGGAACGGACTATGAGGCGATCATCGCCGAAGCGCTACACAACCGCTGGATTGACCTGGCTGACAATATTGGCAAATCGACTGGTGCGTTCTGCAGTCCGGTGCCGGATGTCCACCCCTACGTACTCACCACCTGGACCAACAGCATGCGCAATGCCCTCACCTTGAGCCATGAGCTCGGGCACGCGGGGCATGCCGTGCTCTCCATGCGGCATCAGCGCCTGCACGACGCCATGGGATCCATGTTCTTCGTGGAGGCGCCGTCCACCATCAACGAGCTGTTGGTCGGCAACTACATCGCTGCCCAAAATGACGATCCGCGCATGCGCTGCTGGTTGGCGATGCAATTGTTGATGACCTACCACCACAACTTCGTGCGGCACCTGATTGAAGGCGAGTTGCAGCGTCGCATCTACGTGCTGGCGGAAAAGGGGCAACCGATCACCGCTTCCGTGCTCAGTCGCGTCCAGGGCGAGATTCTCGCTGAGTTCTGGGGTGGCGAAGTGGAGATCGACGATGGCGCCCGCCTGGTCTGGATGCGCCAGCCGCACTATTACATGGGACTCTATCCTTACAGCTACTCCGCCGGTCTGACCGTCGGCACCGCCGTGGCCAAGGCGATTCAGGAGGAAGGTCAGCCCGTGGTCGACAAGTGGCTGCAAGTGCTCAAGGCCGGCGGCAGTCAGCCTCCGGTGGAACTGGCTCGAATGGCTGGCGTGGACATGACCAATCCTGATGCTATCCGCAGAGCGGTCGCATACGTCGGCACGCTGGTAGATCTGGTCGAGCAGCGCTTCCAGCGGCAATAAGATCCTTCTCCAATCAGCCGGAGCCGGCGCTGCAGACTGCGGCCGCCGGCTCTGTTCATAGAGAGTCGGTTTGGCATTATTTCTGGACCAGAAGAAAAACTAGCGACCAAGCAGGTAAATGTTGAGACTGTTTCGAAGTATATTAGACAGTGTCAGGTTTGAAGCCGGAGTAGGTGGCGGCGTTTGCTACCAGTTTCCCCGGTCTTCACTCACCAAAAGGAGGGTTCACATGAAGAAGCGGCTTACTCGCGCGGAGGTTCCGGTGCATTTGACCTGGAATCTCGAGGACATCTTCCCGACCGTCGCGGCCTGGGAGCAGGAAATGGCTGCCGTGGCGGCTGATCTGGGAACAATAACAAAGTACAAGGGGACATTTGCAGAGGGTCCCGAGATGCTGTTGCAGTGCCTGAACGCAATGGAAGCGTTGCAGGCGCGGCTGATGCGGGTGATCAGTTATGCCTCCTTCAAACAGTCGGCCGACGGCACGGATCCGGCCAACCAGGTGGGGATGGGCCGGGCAGCATCCCTGGGAGCGCAGGTGCAGGCGGCGACCGCCTTCATTCAGTCTGAAGCGCTGGCCTTGCCGGAGGGAACGCTGGAGCGCTACCTGCAAGCCGAGCCGGGTCTCCGCGACTTCACTCGCATGATCGAGAAGATCATCGCCCAGAAGCCGCATGTGCTGCATCCGGAGACCGAGATGGTGCTGGCTTCGCTCGGCGAAGTGTTGGGCGCCCCCTCTGTGATTTACAATCGCTCCAAGGCAGCAGACATGACCTTCGATCCGATCGAGGACAGCAATGGCGTCAGCTATCCGATGTCCTTCGCCCTATATGAAGAGACCTATGAAAAGTCCCCGGATAACGTGCTACGACGTAACGCCTTTGCCTCTTTCACCAAGGGTCTGAAGGCTTACCAGAACACCTATGGAGCCACTTGGGGCACCGAGGTGAAGAAGCAGGTCGTGTTGGCGCGTCTACGCGGTTACCAGTCTGCCACCCACATGATTCTGGATGGGCAAGAAGTGACACTGGACGTCTACAACAGCCTGCATGACATCATCCTGAAGGAACTGGCGCCGCATATGCGCCGCTACGTGCGGCTGCGCAAGCAGGTGCTGGGTCTGGACAAGCTGCTCTACTGCGACATTGAGGCGCCGCTTGACCCTGAGTTCAGCGCAGCCACTACCTATGAGGAAGGCTCCAAGGTGATCCTGGCGGGCTTGTCAGTGCTGGGGCCGGAGTACGCCAAGATCATCGACGAAGGCTTGCATAACCGCTGGATCGACTTGGCCGACAACATCGGCAAGTCCACCGGTGCCTTCTGCAACACCGTTCCAGGCGTGCATCCCTTCGTGTTGACGACTTGGACGGACAGCATGCGCAACGCGCTGCTGCTCAGCCATGAACTCGGTCACGGCGGGGCCGGCGTACTCTCACAGCGCTACCAGCGGCTGACCAACGCCCGCGGCTCCATGTTCTTCTCGGAAGCGCCATCCACCATCAATGAGTTGTTGGTCGCCAACTACGTGAGGGCACAATCTGATGACCCACGGATGCAGCGCTGGCTGAACATGCAGGTGCTGATGACCTACTACCACAACTTCGTGCGTCACCTGATCGAGGGCGAGTTGCAGCGACGCATCTACGTGCTCGCAGAAAAGGGACAACCGATCACTGCTTCCGTGCTCAGTCGCGTGCAGGGTGAGATTCTGGAGGAGTTCTGGGGCGGCGAAGTTGAGATCGATGATGGAGCTCGCTTGACCTGGATGCGCCAGCCGCATTATTACATGGGGCTCTACCCGTACAGCTATTCAGCTGGACTGACCATCGGCACCGCCGTGGCTAAGGCAATTCAAGACGAGGGACAGCCCGCCGTGGAGCGTTGGCTGACTGTGCTCAAGACCGGTGGCACCAAGAAACCGTTGGAGCTCGCCGCCATGGCCGGGGTGGACATGACCAAACCGGATGCTATTCGCGTGGCTGTGCAGTATGTTGGCTCGCTCATCGACCAGGTTGTGCAGGGATTCGGGTTTTAGCGGACTCCTTGACCGCTTAGCGATCATAAGCAAAGGCTCCAGGCTTGTGCCTGGGGCCTTTGTGTGTTAGGGAACTCGCAGCTTGGCGCGACAAGAATGTCGCGCATGGCATCAGCTTTTTTCTGGCATGAATGACCTCTTTGGTGGTACAATTTTCCGAGAAAACGGATTAGGGGAGAGGTTGTTCTGTGACGGAGAGCTACGTCGGGTTGTTTGAAGGCGCTGTGCAGGACCTGTTTCGTGAAGCGGTGCGCATCGTGACGCGTTCGCCCAAGTTGTTGCCGTACCTGCTCAAGGTCAGGCGCTGGCAGCAGCAGGCTGCCGGTCTGCGTCGCGCCTGGGGCGAGCGCGGTCTGCACGTGCCGCCTTTCATCATCTTTAGTGTCACCAACCGCTGCAATTTGCACTGCGCAGGCTGTTACCATCAGGCTCAAGGCCGGGTTGAACAGGAAATGGACACGGCGCGATTTCGACAGGTGTTGCAAGAAGCGAATGAGCTGGGAATCTCCATCGCTTTGCTGGCCGGAGGAGAACCTTTCATGCGTGATGACCTGCTGCAGGTGACTGGCGATTTCCCGCAGATGCTGTTCCCCGTCTTCACCAATGGTCTGTTGCTCTCTGATCGATTCGAGTTGCTGGAACAGCAGCGGAATGTGTTGCCTGTGATCAGCTTGGAAGGGGAACAGGCAGCTACAGATCGGAGGAGGGGCAGCGGCTTGCACCGGCACTTGCTGACAGTGCTGGAGCAGATGAATGAGCGCGATTTGATCTTTGGAGTTTCACTGACAGTCACGCGCAGCAACTTTGACACAGTCACCAGCGAAGATTACGCGCGACAACTGGTGAGTCGCGGCGCCAGGGTGATCTTCTATGTGGAGTACGTCCCAGTGGATGAGCAGAGTGAACTGGGGATTCTGACGCCTGAGCAACAACAGGCTATTCCTGGCAGAATGCAGGACTTGCGTACGAAGCTGCACTCGATCTTCATCGCCTTCCCCGGTGACGAAGAGCAGTACGGTGGCTGCTTGGCGGCTGGACGGGGATTCGTGCACATCAGTGCTTCCGGCAGTGTGGAGCCTTGCCCTTTCGCGCCGTACTCGGACAGCAATCTAGGCAAGCTCTCGCTCTGCGAGGCATTGCAGTCGCCTTTTCTGCAGCAGATTCGCGAACAGCATGAACTGCTGCAGGAAGTGAAGGGCGGTTGCGCTCTCTGGGAGAAGCGGGAATGGGTGAAGTCTCTGCTGTCATCCACTGAACAGATGAAGTGACCGGAAACGAGACAGAGGGGCGCGTCGCGGAACGTTTTGCACGAACGTTCCCGCGGCACGCCCCTCTGTCGTTTTCTCCGCAGCAGGGAGCATCCTTTCTGCTCCCTGATCATGCCGCTGCCCGCCAGACAGCCAGCTTACGGCAGCATTTGCCTGATCAGGTCTGCCAGGGTCGTGTCATCCCCGACGTTGCCGGGAAAGATGACAAGCGGCAGGCCGGGGAACTTGCTTTCCTCACCGGTGAACCAGACCGGGATACCGGGTCGTACCTGCCCGGCCGCGAGCGCTCTCCGCACCCCCAGCCCCTCGGTACCGATGTCACTGGAGGTGATTCCTCCTTTGCTGATCATGAAACCCGGCCGCAACTGCATTTGCTGGATCAGTCTGACTAAAGCTCTGGAGACAAGGCTAGCTATGCGCAGGTTCGCTTCGCTGCTGCCCTCCGTTTCCGTGAGCACCGTGCGCGAGGTATAGACCAAAGCGACTCGCTTCTGCAGCAGCGTCTGCTCCAACAGATTCAGTGCACGCCGCAGCTCGTCCTCGCAGGCGGCGCTGAGCAGACATTTCGCATCCAACTTTATCGCCTGCACTTGTTCTAGGCCGAGGGCAGCCGCCAGTTGCCGGTTGGTCTTTTCCACGTGGGAGCCGACGACCACCAGCCCACCGTGTCCCTGCGGCGAGACGAGCTCCGCCCGGGTGAGCAGCGCTCGGTCGCTGATGCCACCGCGCACCTTCACAAATGAGGCAGCGGACTGAAACAGAAAGCGCTGGCCCAGGGCCTCAGCCCGCAGCAGGCCCAATGTGAATGCTTTTAGGTCAGAGTAGGTCACGGCGTTGACCACGATGCGGCGGCAGTCGGTCGCCTGTGCCAACAAGTCCGTCACAGCGCTGGCGCCGCCAGCGCGCAATTGCGACGCAGAGATGGAGAGCACATCAGCCGCCAGTACTTCATCCTCCGTCTTCTCCGCGACCCATTGGCGCAGGTTTGAGCTGCGGTAGGCGAATATGTGATCCTGCGCAAACTCTGTCTCTCCGGCGGCGATGAAATCAGCACCGGAGGCCACCCAGTGCACATCATCCCAGGTAATCCGACCGCCCTCAACAAAGCAAGGGATGATCACCTCTCCATCGAAGCGATATCCCAGACGCTCCGCGATCACCTTACTGGCCACGCTGTTCTCCAGCGGCCAATGCCCCCGCAGCGTGGAGTCGCCGCGAGAGATTAGGGAGAAGTCGACTCCGCTTCTTGCTGAGGCGGTGCAGATGTTGCCCACAATCTCTTGAATGGTGGCAGTGGCTTGCTGTCGGGACAACGCCCTGGTGTTGGTCAGCACAAAACAGAGGGACGAGGGTTCCCGAATCAGAGCCTCCATCTCCGGCAAGGACCACCCCGTATAGACGGGTACCTCGTGCACCGTCTGGATTCCGGTTGGATCATCATCCAGCACCACGATCTTTCTTGGGTCACGCGAGATTTTGGTTCCCAACTCCCGCTCGTTTGCCGCACTCCAGCTTGTTGGAGGCAGTTGGTCAGCGAGGTCGAATTGGCTAATCCGCATCACTCTGCCTCTCCTGCCAGGCGTACGAGGTTGCCGCTTTCTGCGGAGCGGTAGATGCCCTCAATGATCCTGGTGATAATCACGCCCTGTTCTGGCGTGCTGATCGGAGCAACCTCGCCCAGGCAACTGCGTAGGAAATGCTCTGCCTGTAGCTCGTAGCAGTCGCGCTCTTGCTTCTGGAAGACAGGGGCCACATCCAGCAGTGTTTGGTGACGCTCTTGGAAAATGCGCGGCGGAAATAGATCTGCGCCGCCTAGGTCGCCCATCAGCTTGACCTGCATCGTCTCACGTGGGGCTACGTTGGCTGCGAAGGCGGTGTCGATGATGATGGAAGCTCCGCCCTTGAGTTGCACCATTCCCCTGGCCATGTCCTCCACAGAGAAGTGCGCATGATCCCATGACCCGAGCAGTCCAACGCCCGGTCGAGAACCCAGCTTCTGATAGGTGACTCCGTAAGCCGCCAGAGGCTCGGGATAACCCATCAGGTAGAGCGCCGCATCCAGCATGTGCACGCCGATGTCGATTAGGGGGCCGCCTCCCTGCAGGTCGCGATTGGTGAAGACCCCCCAGCCGGGAATGCCGCGGCGGCGAATGGCTAGACAGGTGGCCGCGTAGATACTCCCCAGTTCGCCGGCCAGGATGAAGCGGCGCAGGGTCTCCAACTCGACAGCATGCCGGTAGTGAAATCCATAGCTCAGGATCCGCCCGCTGGCGATAGCAGCCTGAGCCATTGCTTCCGCTTCCGCAGTGGTGATAGCTGGTGGCTTCTCGCAAAGCACATGGCAGCCCGCCTGCAGTGCCGCAATCGCCGCCGGAGCATGATACTTGTTTGGCGTGCAGACAAAGACTGCGTCCAGATCAGTCTGTTCCAGCATCACCCGGTAATCCGTGAAATAGAATGGAATGTGGTAGTCCGAGGCCGCTTGCTGGGCCACATCAGCCATAATGTCCGCCACTGCCGTAAGCTCAGCCCAGCGACCAAGCCGCTCCAGTGCCGGTAGATGGGCAATGCGCGCGATGCCGCCTGCCCCGATCAATCCTACCCTCAGCCTTTTCTGCATGATAACTCCCCCTTCATTCGTTTCCTTGATTCGCGCCAACCGCGTGGCATCCTGCCTGGAGAAGCGGCAGAATTTCGTTTGGGTAGCGTTTTCCAGAGTTAGGCGCTATGATAGTAGCGAGGCCATGTACACGTTTCTGTGCAAAGGTCCTGCGATTGGCAGGAGCCGAAGTCCCGAGCGAAGAACAGAGCAACGTCAGTCGATGGAGAGAGGAGCGTTCTTTCATGTCAAAGGTCAAGATCTATACAGACAGCGCCGCTGATCTGCCCCAAGAAATGTTGGCTCGTTATGACATCGGAATGGTGCCCATTCTAATATCCTTTCCTGAAAGAAGCTACGCCGACGGCGTTGACCTGACTGCCGCCGAATTCTATCAGTTGATGGACAAAGCGCCCAGGTTGCCGGTCACCTCGCAACCCTCGCCCCTGGATTTTGTGCAGGAGTTCACCCCGCACTTGGAGGCGGGCGGCGAGATTGTCTCCATCAATCTTTCGTCAGGCCTGAGCGGCACGGTGGAGAGCGCCCTGCTGGCTAAAGACTCCTTAGGGGAAATGGGGAACAGGGTTCATGTCGTCGATTCGCGTTCGGCTTCCATGGGCGAAGGAGTGTTGGTGCTGCTCGCCGCAGATTTGGCAGAGCAGGGCAAGCCGGCGGAAGAGATAGTGCAAGCAGTGCAAGCTGGTCGCGAACAGCTGATGCATCTGTTCACGCTGGATACTACCGAGAATCTGGTCAAGGGTGGCCGTATCAGCCGGGCTAAAGGCACGCTGGGCAACCTGCTGAACATCAAGCCTATCCTTTATCTGGATGATGCCGGAAAGATCGACATGCTGGATAAAGTGCGCGGACGCAAGAAGTCGCTCAAGTACTTGCTGGATAGTTACACCGCGCAATCAAAGACCGATCGCTACCAGTTCATCGGCATCAGCCATGCTGATTGCTTGCCGGAAGCGGAAGAGGTGGCTGCCCAGATGCAGGCCGCGCATCCGGAGGCAAGCGTGGTGCTCGGGACGATTGGTGCGGCAGTCGGTACGCATGTGGCCAGAGGCTGCATCGCCATCTTTTACTTCCGCTAAGGTTTCTTCGATTGGTTGAGGGGAGGGCAGAAAAAGCCCTTCCCTTTTTGCTGTCCGGCGATGTCTCTCCCTTCCGGTTGCAACAATCCCTCATACCGCGGGATAGCTCGAATATCAATAGATGGACAAGGAGGTTTGCTTCGCTTGTCAGAGAGAACAGGGGGGGCGCCACATGAAACGACCGAGCTGGCGGGCAGGTTGCTGTCTGACGTTGCTGCTCGTGTGTGTCTTCTTCCAACACTACGGGCTGATCGACGGAGATGTCGCGCTGATTATGCTGCAGTTGGACCGGCACATCGGTGCCACTGTCACCGCCTTGCAGACTGATCCGACCATCGCCGAGCACCCCTTTGGCAGGCCGATTGATGCTCCCCTGCCTTGGGAAGAAGATCACGTGTTTCAGGCTGAGTTAAATCGGTTAGGTGCACGCAACCGAATAGCCGCCTTTGCTACCACTTTGCCCAATCCCCTGCCTGGGGAAGACTACAACTTTGCTCGGGCTGCGGATTTGCTGAGGGGAGCAGTGATTGCTGACGGAGAGGTCTTCTCCATGAACGGCAGCATTGGGCCCTACTCGCGTGAGCGGGGGTTTCGGGAGGGGCCGATCTACTACGGCACCAAGATTCTGCGCGGAGTGGGAGGAGGCGTCTGCAAGATGGCCACCACACTGTACAACACCGCTGTCCTGGCGGATTTCCCGATTGTCTCCCGCAAGAACCACGGCATGCTGGTACCGTACGCCAACCCTGGCCAGGATGCCACCGTTTCCTATGGGAAAGTGGATTTGCAGTTTGAAAACGACAGCGGTCACCCGTTGCTGATTTGGGCCGATACGGTTGGGGTGACACTCTATGTCGCGTTCTACGGGCAGAAGGCGGCGCCAAAGGTGAGTTGGCATCATGAGATTCTCTATCTACAGGAGCGCCCGCTGATTAGGCGCCACAATCCACAACTGCCGCCCGGCAGCGAGCAAGTTTTGATTGAGGGGTCAGAGGGGATTGGGGTAAGGTCGTGGGTGACGGTGGAGTATCCGGATGGGCAGACCAAGAGTCGCAATCTAGGCGCCGACTGGTATCGCCCGATGCCGCGGGTGGTGGAGTTTGGGCCTCGGGCCTGATGGGAGGGAAAGCATTGTACCCATTTCTGCTGGCGCTTTACGGGGCGGTTTGCTGGGGCATTGCGCCTCTCTTCGGCAAAGCCGGAATGCGTGGGGTGAATCCGACAGAGGCATTGGCTGCGCGTACCTTGCTCACGGTCTGCTTTGTTTGGGGGTGGCTGTTTGCCAAGGGACACGTCAGTCAAGTTTTGACTATCCCTCCGAAGCGGTGGCTGTTTCTGGGGATCGAGGCCTTCTTGGCCACCTTCGCTGGGGACTTGGCTTATTATGCCGCGCTCAAGTTCGGTGACATTGGGCAGACGACCTTGGTGCTGGCTGCAGCGCCGCTTGTTACGATCTGGATGGGGCGGTGGTTCCTGGGTGAGCAACTCACATCCTGCAAACTGATCGGGGCGGTGTTAATTGTGGGGGGGATCATTTTCATTGGACTGGATGCCGCACAATTGAAAATCTAGCCGGAAGCAAAACGCGGGCCCCCCCACTTGGGGGGGGGGG